>PMCE01000395.1:0-4133 GCA_003154025.1 Syntrophaceae bacterium | reverse complement strand
AGAGAGCTGGCCGAAGCCATCTTTCCGGGCCGGGCTGGTTACCGCCGGCATCGGAGTGGGAGTGGTCAGCGCGCTGGCCATCGCAGTCATATTAGGGCCCAGGTGCATCGCTCCCTTCCTTTCCGAAAACCCGGTCATCATTCAAGAGAGCGTGAGATATATCTACATCAGCATGATCAGTGAGCCTTTCATGGCTTGGGGAATGATCCTAGGCGGCGGTCTGAGCGGGGCCGGGGATACTCGCAGCGTTCTCCTCCGGGTCGGCCTAAGCCTTTGGCTGATCAGGATTCCCCTGTGTTACCTTACCGTCATCCATTTGGGGCTGGCCCCGAAATGGGTCTGGTGGTCTATGAATCTTTCTCAAATCATTCAAGGTATATGGATTTTCAAACGATATTTAAGTAAGGAATGGTTATAGGGGATATCCCATGCCGGGGAAAAATCCGCCCTTAATTTTCCGTAAATGCCCGGCAGGGCTTATGTTCCCGCCTTCTGAATTGGGGGGAATATGCCGGTTCTTTATCAATCTTATTAATATCACTATTAATGTTTTATTATTCGACGGCGGATAATAACCAGCGTAGTCATAAGGGGCAGGGAAAATGGTGAGGGCAAATCTCAAGAAGATACGCGTTGATGATCTCAAGGTGGGAATGTTTATCGTCAACCTTGGGCGTTCCTGGATTCGTCATCCTTTTTTCCGTAATCAGCTAACGATCACCTCTGATAGACAGATTGAAAAATTAAAAAAGCATGAGATTTTAGAAGTTTACATCGACCCCAGCAGGGGACTAGACGTTTCGCCTGCTAAAACCGACTGGGATGATATTTCCATCCTCGCGGAAAAAATCGATCCCCATTTTAAGACCTTGGGCGAAAATGAAGGCCAGACTCGATCTCTCCACCCCGATGCTTCCCCTTCACCTTCGGTCTCTCATTTCGAGGAGAATCCGGGAAATCATGAAGTAGGGTCGGACCTTCCCTTCGGGCAGGCGGGGACGACGGATTCCATGGCTTATTGGGAAGAAAAGGTCGGAAAGGTTGAAGAGAACTTTGTCGAACAGGATCTTCCCCCGGGGATTCCTTTCGAAGACCACATTCCTTACGCCAAGGAATTGAGGACTGCCCAAGTCATCCAAAAAGAGGCGCAGACCGTGGTCCGGAACATCATGGAGGATGTCCGCATGGGGCGGAGCATTGAAAGCGAGCGGGTCAAGCGGGTCGTGAACGTCATGGTGGACAGTATCCTGCGCAACCAGGATGCGCTGGTTAGCCTGACCCAGGTCAAGAATTATGATGAGTATACCTTCCTCCACTCTCTCGACGTCTGCATTCTCGCCTTGTCCATGGCTCGTCATATGAACCTTTCGCGGGATGAGATGATGCAGATCGGGATCGGCGCTCTTCTCCATGATGTGGGGAAGATGCGGATCTCTCCTAGCATCTTGAAAAAACCCGCCACGCTGAGTGAATCGGAATGGGTGGAAATGAAAAAACACCCGATCTACAGCCAGGAGATCATGGAGGCCTCCCATGACATCCCGGATAAATCCAAGGAACTCGCCCTCCAGCACCACGAGCGCCACAACGGGACGGGTTACCCCTTCGGCCTGAAAGGGGAGAATATCGGGGTCTTCGGGCAAATTGTCGGGGTCATCGACTTCTATGATGCCGTCACTACCGACCGACCCTACCAGAAAGCGATCCAGCCGCATGAGGCCATCCGGCACATCTATGAAAAAGGGCACATGGAATTCGACCGATTGCTTGTGGAGAGGTTCATCCAGTGTATCGGCATCTATCCCTTCGGGACCCTCGTCCTCCTGGATACGGAAGAGATGGCCGTTGTCTGCGGGACTCGAGGGGAAGCCCTTCTTCGCCCTCAAGTTCTGGTCATCTATCGAAACTCTAAAACCCTCTACCCCGAGCCTTTTACGGTCGATTTATCCGAAAAATCAGAGAATTCCTCCTGGTACCGGCGTTCGATCATCATGCCCCTCGACCCACGAAAATGGAACATCGAGTTGGAAATGTACCTGGGTGACTTCCGGGAGAATCTGAATGGGCAGATACCCAGCTTCTGAGGAAGCGCTTCATCCTCCGTTTCACCCATAAGGCCTGGAAGCCCAAATTTTCCCCTGGTTTTGTTTTTCTCCGACAGGATTTTTCTCTGATTTTTCTTCTGCCCTCCCCTGCCTATTCGTCCTGATTCCACAACCGCTTCGCAAGGAATTCCAGAAACCCATTTTCATTCGGCCGGTCGCGGCGATCATCGAGCCTGCAACGGGGCCACGGAAAAGGGGTGGAGCTGAATTTCTGGCGGGGGATCGCGCTTTATTCGCGGCTTCATCACCCCGGGGAAATGATCTGCGGAGGCGCCGGGGCCGGAGGTCTTCGGGACACTCTTCTGCGGTCCATTACTTCAGCTAGGAAGGGCAACAGGAGGGATCCTCCCGGCAGGAGGAAAATCAGCAGAATCGGGATGTACATGGCCAGGTATTTCAGTTGTCTCTTGATCTCCTTCTTCTCTTCCGGTGTCCATTTTTGTCCGGTATTCCTTTGCTTCATCAAAAGGTAGAGAAAGCCGGAAATGCGCTGGGCCTCCTGAAAAAACAAGGCTTTATGTTTGAGCAGTTGATTTTTGAAGAAGGTGCGGATCATCGAATTCCCCTAAGGGAGATTCTTTAGCGCCCCGGACATTCTCTCCAGGGCTTCTTCCAGCATATTCCGGGGACAGGCGAAATTCAACCGGACGAAGCCTTCCCCGCCCCGCCCGAATTCCGTCCCGTCATTCAGGGCCACTTTGGCCTCCTTCAGGAAAAATTGGAAAGGGTTCCCGGAGATCCCGGCCCCCCGGCAATCCAACCAAGCCAGATAGGTTGCCTCCATCCGGGTCATGCGGACACCGGGGAGTTTCTCGGCAACGCATCGGGAGAGGAAATCCCGGTTCCCCTGCAAATAAGCGAGGACCTGATCCAGCCACTCTTTCCCGTCCCGGTACCCGGCCAGGGCTGCTACCTGCCCCATGATGTTGAGCCCGGGGTTGAGCCCCAGCGTAGCCTTCTTCCAGCCGCTGGCCAGCTCGGGGTTCTGGATCACGGCAAAGCCGCAACGAAGGCCGGCCAGGTTGTAAGTCTTGCTGGGGGCGATGAGGGTGATGGTCGATTTTGCCACCTCGGAGCCGAGGGCGGCGATGGGAATGTGCCGGAAGCCCTCGTAAACCAGATCGCAGTGAATCTCATCCGAGCAGATCACCAGCCTGTGACGGAGGCAGATCTCGGCCATCTTCTCCAGTTCTGTTTGGGTGTAAACGCGTCCCACCGGGTTGTGAGGATTGCACAGGATGAATATTTTTGTCTGGGGAGTGATAGCTCTTTCAAAAGCCTCGAAATCCACCTCGTAGGTGTCCGCCTTCGGGACCAGAGGAGGGTCGAGAAGGGCCCGGCCGTGATGAACCGGGTCCTTCAAAAAGTGGGGGTACACCGGCGGCTGGACCAGAACTCCTTCCCCGGGGTTGGCAAAAGCCTGAACGGCAAAGTTCAATCCGGTAACCAGCCCGGGTAGGAAATAGAGATCTTCGCTCGGAACCTCCCAGGCATAGAGGACTTTCAAGCGGTCCCGAATCGTCTGGCACAATTCTTCCAATGGCATGGCGTAGCCGAAGAAGCCGTGATCCACCCGTTCATGAAGTGCCCGGAGGATGGGCTCGGCGGAGACGAAATCCATATCCGCCACCCAAAGGGGTAAGACTCCGTCCCCGTATTTCTTCCATTTCGCGCTGTCGGTTCCCTTTCGGTCTTTCAAGGTATCGAAATCGTAGTGCATTGAATCTCCCTCAAGTTTCCCAATGCTATGAATAGGAAAAGAATTACCGCTTATGTTCAAATATTATGTTATCCCCAAAGAGTCAAGGGATAAATTCGGACTTCGCGCGCAAAGCATCATAAGGTGGAATCAACAGCCTTGAGCCTAGAGCCTTGCACCTGGCTTTTTCCCTCCTTTCTTGACATCTATTTTTTTCAGTGTTAGCTTCGAAGAGACCCATATTTCCCCGCTGGGAATGGACAGGAGACCGATATGAATCCCGAACCGAGAAAGACCCCTCTCAACGCCTGGCACAAGACCCACGGGGC
>PMCE01000132.1 GCA_003154025.1 Syntrophaceae bacterium | reverse complement strand
CCACGATCCTGGCCACCTTCGCGGTCATCGCGGCGATCCTGCCCATGGCTTTCGTTCGGGGCCTGATGGGGCCCTACATGCGCCCGATCCCCGTGGGGGCCTCGGCAGCCATGATGTTCTCTCTCCTGGTGGCCTTCATCGTGACCCCCTGGGCCAGCCTCCGCATGCTTCGCCGAGAAGAGAGGACGTCCCCCGGGGAGGAGAACTGGACGACCCGCCTTTATCGCCGCGCGATGACCCCTTTGATTCGGAATCCCTGGTGGCGGTACGGGTTCCTCCTGATGGTCATGGTCCTGCTCCTGGGGGCCATGTCNNTCAAATATGTGCGCGTGAAGATGCTGCCTTTTGACAACAAGAGTGAGTTTCAAGTAATCATCGACACGCCGGTGGGTTCCACCCTGGAGCAGACCGCAGCCCTGACCCGGGAGATCGGAAATGTCATCCGCACCGTTCCGGAAGTGACCGATTACCAGATGTATATCGGCACCGCAGCGCCCTACAACTTTAACGGTTTGGTGCGTCATTACTTTTTGCGGCGGGCCCCCAACCTGGCCGATATTCAGGTGAACCTCACGCCCAAGGGGGAACGAAAGGCCCAGAGCCATGAGATCGCGAAGAGAGTTCGTCCCCTGATCGAGCCGATCGCCCGCCGGTATCAGGCTCGCATAAAAGTTGCGGAAGTGCCCCCCGGTCCCCCCGTTCTGCAAACCCTTGTGGCCGAGGTGTACGGGCCGGATTATCCGGGCCAGATCCAGGTTGCCCGCCGGATCAAGGAAATCTTCCAGAACACGGAAGGGGTGGTGGACGTAGACTGGTATGTAGAGGATGATCACCCCGAGTACCGCTTCCTGATCCATAAAGAGAAGGCGGCATTGAACGGAGTCTCGGCCGAGCAGATATCCCAGACGCTCCGCCTGGCTCTGCATGGCATGGAAGTGGGGCTTCTCCATCAACCGCGGGAGAAGGAAGATGTGCCCATCCAACTGCGGCTGCCCCGGGCGGAGCGGTCGAGCGTGGAGGATCTAAAGGCCATCCGGGTGATGGGGCGGCAGGGGAACCTGGTCCCCCTGGGAGAAATTGTTCAGGTCGTAGAGGTCCTGGCCGAGAAATCCATCCACCATAAGAACCTCATGCCCGTGGTCTACGTGACTGCGGATATGGCCGGAAAAGAGGAGAGCCCGGTCTACGCCATTTTGAAGATGGACCGCCTGCTGGATCAATTCAAGGTGCCGGANNGAGTGGCATATCACCTATGAGGTATTCCGCGACCTGGGGCTGGCATTTGCCGCCGTCCTCATCCTGATCTATATTCTGGTGGTGGGCTGGTTCCAGTCCTTCAAAACCCCCATCGTCATCATGGCGGCCATCCCCTTCTCCCTGGTCGGAATCCTGCCTGCCCACGGCCTTCTGGGAGCCTTCTTTACGGCTACTTCCATGATCGGATTCATCGCCGGGGCGGGGATCGTGGTGCGCAATTCCATCATCCTGGTCGATTTTATCGAGTTGCGTTTGAAACAGGGAATGGGCCTTGCCGAGGCGGTCATAGACGCGGGGGCGGTACGCTTTCGCCCCATGATGCTTACGGCCGCGGCCGTGATCGTCGGGGCCTCGGTGATCCTCTTCGACCCGATTTTCCAGGGACTGGCCATATCGCTCATGGCGGGAGAGGTGGCCTCGCTCTTCCTGTCGCGCATGACCGTACCCATCCTTTATTTCCTGAGTGCCAGGCGGAAATACGGAAAGGAAAGGACCGGGTGATCGGGACTGAGGACTGAACAGGGGGGAACTGATTGGATGGGAATGATCTTCAGAAGTCCTAAAACCCCTCGATCTTGTAGCAGGTCCGGCAGGGGACCGGGGGCGGCGGGAGAGAATGGGACTCCGAGCCTTTTCGTTTATCCGGGTTCCAGAGAGCCCGGGTGATTTCTTCCATCTTTTCATTCCGGCGGGAAAAACAAGCCCGGAAATCCTCATACTGCGGGTTCTTCCAGATCTCTTCGAAGGGTTTTTGAAAAATATTCCCGAACCCGACCTTCTCGGTAAGGAATTCGGTTCCGTGAAAGATTCTTCGGAAAGGAGGGGGCAGCGGGGGCCGCAGATACACGCAGGGAGATACGTTTCCGCTTACGGAGATGTACAGATTTCGCAGGGGGTTTTCCGAGCACACCGCCGCGTCCCGAGGAACCAGGGACGGGCGCTTGAGAGAAATCTTCAAATCCCGGGCCATCGTTTCCGCCTCGCTCAGCATCTTTTCATACTCTTCCATTCCTTCCCGGGCAAAAATCCTCTGCTCTTCCTGCCAATCGTTGCTGATCAGGGCCATTTGGATCAGGATGATTTCTTCGATTCCCAAATTCTTGGCCAAGTTGATCAGGGCGGGAAGTTCGGCGATGTTGTTCTTCAAGAGAAGATAGACGAAGTGGAGGCGGGGTAGAGGGGTTTTCTGCCGGGCCTTGACTTCCTGAAATCTCCGGATATGGTCCAGCAATTGGGGGAGATGGGAGTTCACCCGGATGGAGTCGTGGGTTTCCGCCGTGGCTCCAGACAGGGAAAACCCGATGAAATCGGTGCCCGCTTGCACCAATTCGGAAACGTATTCATCCGTGAGAGGTAAGCCGCCGGTGACGAACCCGACCCGGGCTCCCTCCCCCTTGACCAGACGAATGATCTCGACCATCCGGGGATGGAGGAGCGATTCTCCCCAACCTTCGAGGACCACGGCTTCGACCTCCCGAAGATGGGGGAGGATTTTGAGGAAATCCTCCAGGCTCATGTCCTTCCGCGCCATGCCGTGGTGGCCTTCCCGGCAGCACATCTTGCACCGCAGGGGGCAGCGGGTGGTGAGTTCGATCTGCCAGGCAGAGTAAGGTTTCCCCGGGGTTCCCGCGAGGAGAGATTTCCAAAAGCCTTTCTTCATGCCGAAAACATCCCCCGAAAGATGGAGTTTAAGAAAGAAGGCCGGCGGGGAGACAGAAGAATGATTTCATGCTGAAGGAATGACATCCCTCCCCACTTCCTCTTGAAAAAGGCCACCCCTTCGTTGGTCCCCAGACCCAGGTTCACATAGAACTTCCGCTGGTTCCGGGCTTCTTGGATCAGGGCTTGCAGGAGAAGGTCGGATGTCCCCGGAACCGGAAATTTTCGTGAGCGAAAGTTGAAAAGGTAAAAAGCATATTCTTCAGACCCGAAGTCGGCCACGTCAAATCCCGCCAGACGGCCCTGGGAATCCCGGGCGTCAAAGACCATGGCGGCTGGGACGGAAGAAAGGTAATCGGCAATCTTTTGGAATATAACCCGGGTGCCTTCTTCTACTTCTCTTGACCCCAGGAAATCATCGATGAGCTTCTGATGTTCCGCATCGAACTCACGGCTTTTCTCTACTCTCAGCTCCCGCCCGGCCCGATGGATCATATTTTTAATTTTCGAAGGGATCCTTGAAGAACGCAGGTCTAAGCGATAGTAATAGTCAACCGCCTTCCGTTCCCCCCCGGGCTCGGAGTAGGAAGGGGCCATCAGCGCCACGCGGAAGGGCTGAAATCTCCTCATGGCCTCCGCCAGAAGGGCCTTCATCTTTTTTTCATTATAAGTTTCTTCCAGGGGATAACCCACAAATATGAGGGTACCTTCCCGAAGATAACCGAGATAATCTCCCACCAAGAATGCCTCTCCTCCGGAAAAAGCCCGGCCATACCCGGGAAGGTGTTCGGGCACATAGGCATGGCGAGCCGAGAATTGCTCTTCTGCGGGGGTAATCATTCTTCTTTCCTGGACACCTGGGTTACCCTGTATCCCTCGGCCCGAAATCTACTCTGCATCCCGGGAATATGGGTCGTTCCCACGAAGGCTATAACCCCTCCTTGCTTGAAATATCCATTCATCCGTTCGAACATGACCGGGTCCCGGTATTCCACGATGGAGGGGCAACGGGAGGGAAACTCGTTGGTCATGGCCAGCATAGCCCCCAAATCTCCCCGCAAGTAGAGCTGGGAGTGGTCTCGGGCCCATTCTTCCCATTGGTCGATCTTTTGAAAAAACCGGACGATCCGGTCCACGGGAATCCCCTCCAGGCCGGCGATCTGTTCCCCAATCGTTTCCAGGAAGACGATTTCCCTGCGAAGCTGTCGGGCGATTTTCAAGGCCTCCAGGTCCACAGAATATTTCCACCCTCTCTGTTTGAGAAAATTAGACCAGATTTGGAAGAAAGCCATCCAGGGCCGGAGAGATTCAAAATATTCGGATAGGGGGTCCTTAGGCTTGGAGGGGAAGGGGAAGAGCAGGGGGAACGGGTCCGAAGGACGGAAAAGGTCCCCCGTGAGGTCTTTGATTTTTTTGATCGTTTGGGGATCCAGGGCTTCGTATATCGTCCCGGCCCCTCCCTTCACGGTTCCCTGCTGGACCACCTGGTCCATGCTCGATTCATCCAGGGGCCCTTCGAAGCAGACCACCTGGACTTGCTGAATGTAATGGCGAAGGGAGGTCTTCAGGCGATAGGGGAAAAAGTGAGCGGCCCCGGCCAGGAATCCGTGCCGTCCATCCTTCTCCACTTTCCAGATAGTCCGTATTTCTTTTTCCCTGGAAAAGAAAGAAAAAATCTTTTCTTTCATTCTCATAGTCTATTCTGCAGCGCCTGAAGCCAGGATAAGGGTCCTCCGGGCTGACTGGATATTTCGCCGGATTCGTACCGGAGAAAGGGGGATCCGCCCCATTTCCGTTTGAACCTCCGGATGCCCTCGTTCACGCCCAGCCCCAGATGGATGTATTCCTTCCGCTCCTCCCGGGCCAGGCCGATCATCTCGTGGAATAGAAGGTCCGAAGCATGAGGGGCATAGTGGCTCTGGGAATAACATCCCACCACATAGGTGGCGAACCTCTGCGCTCCCATTTCGAGAACGAAAAAGGCGGAAAGAACGCTCTTCGAATCACGGGCGCTCAGGGCCAGGGAAGTCTCGGAATGGGCCAGGAGCCGGTCCATCCGCAGGTAGAGCTCTTTGACCCTGGGGTTCAAATTTTCTTTTTCCAGGAATTCCCGGGTCAGGGCGGCGTGCTCCCGGGACCAGGCGCGATCTTTCTCCACCCGCAATANNCCTGACCCTGTCGTGGAGGCTTTCGGGGACCCGGGGAGCGATGAACCAGATTGTGGCCGGGTGGAATTCCCTCTGACCTTTCTCCAGCAGCCGGGTGAAAATTTCCTCACGGAATTCTCCCTCCAGCGGATACCCGATGAAGATCATCCCATCCTCTTTCACGAAGAATAGATGACCTTCGCGGAGAAATGCTTCGGCTTCGGAAAGTCCGGTCATTAAAGGAACGATATGNNCTTACCCAAAGTCCTGCCCCCCTGATCAACCCTATGACGGGGGTCATGAAAAAAGCCCTCGAAAGCCGGTAAAATAATTCTAGCATACCCGAGCGAAAAAGGAGCTTTGAATCCATCAAGGGAGGTGAAAGCAGAGTCATGTATCAGGTAACCGTGGATAAGACCAAGTGTGACGGGAAAGGGGAATGCGTGGATACGTGCCCGGCCAGTGTGTTCGAGTTGAAAGACGGGAAGTCCGAGCCCGTCAACGTGGATGAATGCCTGGGCTGTGAGAGCTGTGTCGAGGTATGCCCCACCAGCGCCATTACCGTAAAAGAAGTGTGATCGTCCGGCCGAAAGACCGGGATCATGGAATTCAACCGAAGAAGAAGCGATGGGGGGGAAGCCTTACCATCGCTTCTTTTTTATCACTTCCGGAGTACGGCGCAGTTTTTTCTTGACAGGGGGGGAGAGGAAAAAATATGATGTAAACGGTTTCATTTTCGGATCATTTTTCAGGATTTGATGAAGGAAAAGATTTTTTCGGCAGCGGCGGAAATGGCCGTTGCCGTCCCAAGCGGTTTTCGAATGAATTCCCACGAACGAACCACCATCCGGGATGTGGCCCGCAAGGCGAATGTCTCCGCGGCCACCGTATCCCGCGTCCTGAATACCCCCTCCCTGGTCCGGGCCCATACCCGCAGCCGGGTCGTCAAGGCCATGAAGGCCACCCATTACGTTTACAATGCGCTGGCCGGAGGGTTATCGGCGCGCAAGACCAGCATCCTGGGGGTGATCATCCCCACCATCACCAACCCGGTTTTCGCCATGGTCACCAAGGGAATCCAGGATTATTCCCGGCAGCATGGATATTCCATCATCCTGGGCAATACGGATTACGACGAAGAGAATGAGATGAGGCTGATTCATCTGATGCAGGAGAAGCGGACCGACGGCCTCATTCTGAATGGGCCCTGGCGCGGGGCCCCGATCGTGCCGTTGATGAAGAAGACCCGACTGCCCTTCGTCATCACCTGGCAGACCCTGGAAGACCGGGGGGTCAATTTTGTCGCTTTTGATAATTTTCAGGCCGCCTACCGAATCGTGGAATACCTCGTCGGCCTGGGACACCGGCGGATCGCGATGATCGCCGGGAAATTCTCCGTTTCCGAACGGGCCATGATGCGCTGGAAAGGCTACCGGAAGTGTCTGAACGACCACCACCTTCCCTTCGACCCCCATCTCGTTCTGGAAAAAGGGTACACCCACTCAGACGGGAAGGAAGCCATGTCCCGGCTGCTTGAGCTTCCGTCTCCGCCTACGGCGGTTTTCTGCGGGAACGATATTCTGGCCATCGGGGCCATCGTCTGTGCCAAGGAACAGGGGCTCCAGGTTCCCCGCGACCTTTCGGTCGTGGGCTTTGATGACCTGGAATTTTCGGCTTACTACAACCCGCCGCTCACCACCATGGCCGTTCCGGCGTATGAGATGGGGCAGCTGGCGGCCAAAATCCTGATTGCGAACATCCGGGGAGAAATCAGCACTCCTCAGCAATGCATCCTGGAAACGAAGCTGATGATCCGCGGATCCACGGATAAGAAGGAAAACCCCTAAGGGGATATTGAAGAAGGAGGATTTTGTCATGCCCAATGGTTACAACGGAAAGATCCTGCATGTGGATTTGACCAGCTTGAAGATGAAAGTCGAGGAGCCGGATGAATTGTTCTACCGGACCTACCTGGGAGGGGGAGGAATCGCNNTTCGCGTCCACCGTCGTCTCCGGGGTGCCGTTCGCCGGCCTGACCCGTTACACGGTGGCTGCCAAATCTCCCCTCACCGGGGGATACGGAGAGGCGGAGGCGGGAGGATTCTGGGGGCCTGAGCTGAAATTCGCCGGTTTCGATGCCGTGGTGATCACGGGGAAGGCGGCCAAACCCTCCTATCTTTGGATCCATGACGGGCAAGTGGAACTCCGGTCGGCGGAGAAAATCTGGGGCCTGGAAACCGGACCGGCCCAGGAAAANNTGGGAGCGGTCATGGGGTCCAAGAACCTGAAGGCCATCGCCGTCCGGGGAAGCGGAAAACCGGAGGTCAAGGATGTGGAAAAATTCCTGGAATTGTCCAAGGGACTGACCGAACTGATCGGCACCCACGGCCCGAACAAGGTCCTGCGCAAGATGGGAACCCCCAACCTGGTCATGGCGCTGAACACGCAGGGAATTCTGCCCACCCGGAACTTCCACGCCGGAGTCTTCGAAGGAGCGGAGAAGATCAGCGGCGAGAAGATGACCGAGACCATCCTGCGGACGGAGGAGGGCTGCTATGCCTGCGCCGTTCGTTGCAAACGAGCGGTAGAGGTGGCCGGCGGTCCCTATCCCGTGACCCCTCTTTACGGAGGGCCGGAATACGAGACCCTGGGGTCCCTCGGGTCCCTCCTGTGCATCGACGACCTGGCGGCCATCGCCAAAGGAAACGAACTCTGCAACCGATATACCTTGGACACGATTTCCGCGGGTGTGGCCATCGGCTTTGCCATGGAGTGCTATGAGAACGGCCTTTTAACCAAGGCGGATACGGAAGGAATCGAGTTCCGCTTCGGGAATGTGGAAGCCATGCTCAAAGGGCTCGAATGGATTGCCTTCCGGAAGAACCCGCTGGGCGATCTGCTGGCCGAAGGGGTCAAACGGGCGGCGGAGAAGATCGGCAGGGGGGCGGAAAAATATGCCCTGCATGTGAAGGGGCAGGAACTTCCCATGCACGATCCCCGCGGAAAGACGGGGCAGGGGTTGAGCTTCGCCGTCTCTCCCACGGGTGCGGACCACATCGAGGCTCCCCATGACACCCCGTTTGCCGCGCCGGGTCCGATGCTGGGAAGAATCGCACCCCTGGGGCTCCTGGAGCCCGTCTCGACCCTGGATCTGGGGCCAAAGAAGGTGCGCAACTACACCTACCTCCAGTTTGTCTGGTCCCTCTACAACTCCCTGGGAATGTGCAATTTTGCGGCGGGGCCGGTCTGGGCCCTTTCACTTCCCAAACTGGTGGAAGTGGTCAATGCCATTACCGGCTGGGAGACGAGCCTGTGGGAATTGCTGAAGGTGGGAGAACGAACGGTCACCATGGCCCGGGCCTTCAACCTCCGCGAAGGTTTCGGCCGCAAAGACGATACCCTGCCGGACCGCCTCTTCGAGCCCATGGAAAGCGGCCCCTTGCAGGGGAAAGGGATCGACCGGAAGGAATTCCAGGAAGCCCTGACCCTGTATTACGAGGCCATGGGCTGGGATCCCAAGGAAGGGGTTCCCACCCGCGGCAAGCTGGCGGAGCTGAATCTGTTCTGGGTGGATGAGTACNNCCTCCTGTTGGCGGGGAGGCAGGGGAATAATAAAATAATCGCTGCCCAAAGGAGAGAGGGGAATGATCTTCGGGTTTATCGGAGTTGGAAGGATGGGGGGAGGTCTCGCCCGGAACCTGATCCGCGCAGGGAAGGAAGTATGGGTCTATGACCTGAGCTCCGAGGCGGTCCAGAAAACCGTCGCCGCGGGAGCCACCGGGAGGGCGGTGAAACAGGTGAAGGAACTGGCCGGGGTCGATGTGGTATTTACCAGCCTGCCCCTGCCCGGAGATGTAGAGGGGGTCATGCTGGGCAAGGAGGGGCTGCTCGCATTCATGAAGCCGGGGTCGACCTACATTGATGTGAGCACCATCGATCCCCGCACTGCGCGGAAGCTGTCCGATGCGGCGGAGGCCCGGAAGATCCATTTCCTGGAATGCCCCCTGGGGAAAACTCCGGTCCATGCCGAAAAGGCCGAAGAACCCGTTTTCGTGGGCGGGAGAAAAGAAGTCTATGAAAAGATGAAGGGGGTTTTGGAGGTCGTCGGAAAGCCCGTCATCTACATGGGGGAAGTGGAGGCTTCATCGGCTTTCAAACTGATCAGCAACCTGATCGGGATGACCAATTTGGCCGTGCTGAGTGAGGGGATTCGCATCGCCCACAAGGCGGGGATCGAGCCCATGATGTTTCTGGAGCTGCTGGCTGACACGGGAGGAAAGAGCTTCCAGGCAGAGGTCCGCGGCCCGTGGATCGCCAACGGCGATTTTGCCAACCGCTTCGGGCTGGACCTGGCGCTGAAAGATGTGCGCCTAGGTTGCGAAATGGCCGAGGCCTGGGGGACCAGCGCCAAAACCATGAAGGTGGCTCTGGAATATTTCCGCGCCGGCAGCGCCAAGGGATTGGGGAAAGAAGACTGCAACGCCATTTACAAGGTAATCGAGTAAGGCCCGGGTGCTCCTCTCTGGTTGCTCGTCACTCGTTACTGGTCGCGGGTGGCTCGCTCTTCCCGGTTCGTCGAGGCGCGACCGGAACTCAGGTCCATCAAGTCCCGTCGATGAGCATTTCTATTTTCGGTATTCTTATTCTCCTGTTTCTTTTTACCCCCGCTCCGGGAAAGGCGGCGGTGGTGCCGGTGGGGCAGCTTCCCACCGTCGTGGTGAGTGTTACCCCCTCGATCTATGCGCTGCCCATCCTGATGGTGGAGAAAACGGGGGAATGGAAAGATTTTGGCATTCAGGTCAAGGTCAAGGTCCATCCCNNGATGGACCCCCTGAGCGCGGTGAAGGGGGGGAACGAGGGGAACGTGGCCATCGTGGGCGTCGCGGGGAATTTCGCCAGCCAGGTCCCCTTTTTCACGGGTCGAAGCGGGGCTCTCCCGCAACCCGGAAAGTGGATGGAAGGGTTAAAGGGCTATGTCGCCAGGATGGAAGCCAAGGGAGGAAGTCGATTCCTCCCCGCTTGCCTGGTGGCTACGGCGAATTACGCCGACACCCGAAAGACCCTGGTGATTCGATGGCTGGAAGGGTATTCACGGGGGATTCAGCTCGTCCAAAAGAATCCGGAAGCGGCCGCTTCCCAGCTCAAGGAGTTTTACGGGGAAACCCTGAAGAGAGAGGTTTCCGCAGACCTCCTTCGCCAGGATATTCGGGGGGCCTTTTTTTTCGATGAAAAGGATCGGGAAGAGCCTTTTCGCGGAAGAGATGGGAAACCGAGTCTTCTGGAAGAATTCGCCGGGTCCATGACCCAATATTTAAGGGGAATGGAGGCTCTGGGAACGCAGGGGGAGCCTTCGGATTACATCCTCTCCAAGCTCTGCGATCAACTCTCAGCCCTCCGCGGAGAAGCCGTAGATCAGCTGGAGAAAACCAGAGCATCCATCGAAACCGCGGCCCGGGTGGGGGCAAGGGTGAACGATTTCCGGAAGACGTGGGAAGGGTCGAAGGCTCAGCTCCAGGAAGGGCGGGGATGCCTGTCGGTGATCGGAGTCCTCTCCGACCTCCAGCGGAGCGCCGACCAAGCCGGGGTGGCCAGCGCCCGGCTGGGTGATTTCCGGAAGATTGAGATGGCCATAGGAGGCGTCCTGGCATTCTATTATACGGGGTATTTCTTCCGTCGAAAGAGGAAGTCTGACGCCCGCCGTCCGTAGTCCGTCGTGCTGGGCTTATCGCCCGTTGTCCTCAGTTTGTTTTCCTTTGCAGGGACCCGAGGGGAATTCCTTTTTTGCCCGTGCCCACGGACAACTGACGACGGGCAACGGACTAAGGAAAAAAAAGAAGGAACTGGGCATTGTTCTTGGAATGATCGATTTCCGAAACCAGTCAAGACAGATTTGCTATTTTGCCGTCCCGTTTTTGATCCTTTCGATCCTCATTCTTTTGAATCAATGGCGGATTTCTCGTCCGGACACGGCGCTGCAGACAGGCCGGGAATACTTGGAGGAACGGTTTCCCGGAGCGCACTGGGA
>PMCE01000311.1 GCA_003154025.1 Syntrophaceae bacterium | reverse complement strand
CCCCAGAAAAGATTGGGGTGCTCCTTCAAGAGCATGGGCCCGGGGGTAATGCCGTGCAGCATCAGCGCCCCCAAAAGAATGGCCTGAACCGCGCCCACGGGAATCCCCAGGGTGAGGAGAGGAATGTACCCGCCCCCGGCCGCGGCGTTGTTCGCCGATTCCGGCCCGGCCACGCCTTCGATCGCCCCATGGCCGAACTTCTCGGGGTGACGGGAGGCCATCTTCTCCACGGCGTAGGAGGCGAAGGAAGCGATCACTCCGCCGCCCCCGGGCAGAATGCCGAGAAAGAATCCGATGACCGACCCCCGGACGATGGCCCACTTGGATTCCATCCAGTCCTGGAAGCTCGGGAGAAGCTTGGTAATCTTGGTGGAAGTAATCTGCCGTTGGACGATTTTTTCCAAATTCGAAAAAATCTCCGCGATACCGAAAAGGCCCATGGCCATCGGGACGACTCCCAGCCCGTCCAGTAATTCAGGGATGTCCCAAGCAAAGCGGGACGTCCCGGTCATGCTGTCCAAACCGACGGTGCCGAGGATGACTCCCACCGCGGCCATCATCAACGATTTGACCATCGACTTTTCGGTTAAGAAAGTGAGAATGATGAGGCCGAGGATCATCAGGGAGAAGTACTCAGGGGCCCCGAAGCGCAGGGCTACCGTGACCAAGTACGGTGAAACAGCCTGGAGCAGGATGATGCTCAGGGTGCCGGCGATAAAAGACCCGAAGGCGGCAATTCCGAGCGCCGGGCCGGCCCGGCCCTGGAGGGCCATCTGGTAGCCGTCCATGCAGGTAATGACCGAGGCGGCCTCTCCGGGGATGTTGACCAGAATGGAGGTCGTGGACCCGCCGTAGTAGGCGCCGTAATAGATGCCCGAGAGCATGATGATAGCCGTGGTGGCGGGAATGCCGTAGGTCACCGGCAGGAGGATGGACATGGTGGCCACCGGCCCCAGTCCGGGCAGGACTCCTACCAGAGTTCCGACGAAAACCCCCAGGAAACAGAAGAGAAGGTTCGTCGGTTCACACGCAATGCTCAAACCAACCAGAAGATTACCGAAAAAATCCATGGGGCGTTTCCTCCGCGGTCAGAAACCGAAAATTCCCTCGGGCAGGCTCGCCTTCAGCATGGTATGGAAAAGCAGATAGGCGAAGACCGTGACCGAGAACGGGATCAGGGCCGATTTTCGCCAGGAAGCTTTTTCCACCCAGCGGAACAAGAGGAACAGGGCCGCGAAAGAAGTGATAAAGAACCCCAGCCTTTCCAGGGCCAGGATGTAGAAGACGATCAGTAGACTGACCACCAACGGCCGGCGCCAGTTCACGGTCTTCCATAGATCCGAGAATTTCGGCGATTTCTTTCCCCCTTTGAAGGATTGGAATAGCACCAGGGAGGACAGGATCAAGACGACCATTCCGGCCGCGAAGGAAAGAAAGCCCGAGCCCGGCGCTTTCAAAGTTCCCAACCCGAGTTCGATGGACCCGATGACAATCACCAGCCCGAAAGCGAGCCAAAAAAAACCACCCAACCGCTCAGAATTCACCGCACCCTCCACCCAAACCCGCCAACGTTTCGACCGACTTTATCATAATGAATATAATCTTAATATCTTTTATGAAATATCCCCGGGTTTGTCAACTGAAAAAACTCGATTTTTTCTCCCGATCCATCCTTTCATTTCACGGAGGATGAAGAAGGGGCGTACCGGTTTGGCCCGCTCAAAGAATTCCCGGGAATTTCTCCTGTCCCCTGGGGCCGTGAAAAAACGATGCACGGGGAAAGTGGGGGGCCTGACCAAGGGAGAGGCTTTTCCCTCCCCCGGTTGAATTTCTTCACGGCTTCAGGGCAGGGTGAGGGGGCTTATTCCGGAATTTTCACAGCCAACCCTGGCAGGGGGAGATGGGGGGAATTTCAGAGATGGGTTTCCCTATCGTTAAGGCTTGGCCAAATTTTGATATTTTACCGGCGAATGGCGGGCTCGGAATTATGCTCCGAGCCCGTTTCGGCGGTTACTTGAGCAGGCCCATTTTCTTATAGAAGCCCTTGAACCATTCATATTTGATCGTTACTTCCCGATCCAGTTCCGCCCCGTCCTTGTAATCATAGGGCATGTTGATCTGTTCCAGCACTTTCTGAAACTCGGAGCTCTCGGCCACTTTTTTAAAGGTGTCGTGCAGCTTTTTCCGCATCGCGTCGGGAATACCCTTGGGCGCGGCGACAATGATGCCGTCAGCGGGGTAATCTTCGCAGCCGATCTCGCTCAGGATGGGAATGTCCGGGAAATTCGGGTCCCGTTTGGTGGCGTTGTAAACCAGGAGCATGCGAAAGGCTCCCTGCTTGACGTAGGGAATATGGGACCCGGACCCGGCGATGAAATCGGTATGCTTTCCCAGAAAAGCGGTGATGGCTTCCGCTCCGCCCTTGTAGGGGACATGTTTGATCGGCAGCCCCTTGCATTCACCGAACAGGTGAACGGCCAAGTGCTGCTGGCTGTACATCCCGGGCGAGCCGTAGGTCATGCCCGGATGGGCCTTGGAGTAGGTGATGAATTCATCGATGGTCTTGATGGGGGATTCGCTCAGGACGCATACCCCGCCGATCCAGCGGCTGAATTGCATGATCTGAGTGAAAGAGTTGAAAGGATCGTAGGGAATTTTATAGAGGAGGGGCATCTGATTGATGACCCCGGCGGCCATGACGGCCAGGGTGTAACCATCCGGCTTTTTGGCGGCCAACAGGGAGGCGCACACCGTGGAATTTCCCCCCGGCTTGTTCTCCACCATCACCGGGACCCCCAGCAATTTCTCCGCTCCCGCGGCGAGGGCTCTGGCGGTGATATCGGTCGTCGCCCCGGCCACATAGGAGCAGTAAACGGTGATGGCCTTGTTGGGGTAGCCCTGGGCAAACGCGGCCGAGGAAAATAAGGAAATCAGAGTAACCAGGATCAGACCGGCGGCCACGAACATCCCCCCAACGTCCTTT
>PMCE01000404.1:1732-5991 GCA_003154025.1 Syntrophaceae bacterium | reverse complement strand
GCGGGACTGGTGGCCGGGTCCGCCGAGATCATGACCGCGGCGAGAATCAGCGAGATTCCGCCCAGTACGATGGCCGGAGCCCACTGGGAAAGAGCGGCCCTCCGGGTCCTCCGGGAAGGGGTCAGCCTCAGCATCATCACGATAAAGAGGAAGAGGACCATGATGGCCCCGGCGTAGACGATGATCTCCAGAAGGGCGAGGAACGGAGCCCCCAGAAGGTAAAAGATCAGGCCGGTGGCGATAAAGGAGATCATCAGGTAAACCACCGCATGAATGGCATCCCGGCGGGTAACGGCCACGGCCGTGGAGGCCAGGAGGATGATGGATAGGAGATAGAAGATGAAGGCGTACAGGTTCATAGATAAATAAAGTTTCGGGTTTCGAGTTTCGAGTTTCGGGTTGGAAGTTTTGGTTTTTAACTTGAAACCTGAAACTCGAAACTATTTAAGGCAAATTACTTCTTATATCCACCGGCGCCTCTTCGTTGATATGGGTTCCCTTTCCCCCGGCAACGGCCACGCCCGCGTGGCGGTAAAAGTTGTATTCCCGGTTCTTTCCGCCGTGATCGACCAGGAGGTCCTCTTTTTCATACACCAGCTTCAGGATCTCGTCCTTGCAGATCTCGAAATCCGGGGTGAGCTGGATGGCCAGGGTGGGGCAGGCCTCCTCGCAGAACCCGCAGAAGATGCAGCGGGAAAAATTGATCCGGAACCAGCGGGCATATCGCCTTCCATCTTCCCGTTCCGCCGACTCCATGGAGATGCAGCTGACCGGGCAGACGGCGGAACAGAGGTAACAGGCCACGCAACGCTCGCCCCCATCCGGGTCGCGGGTGAGGATGATCCTGGCCCGGGATCGTTCCGGAAGCTTCCGCTTGTATTCCGGGTATTGCTCGGTGACCGGGCGCCGGAAAAGATGGCGGAGGACTACCCCGAAGCCTTCAATCAGACCTTTCATTCCCGCCAGGATCTCGGCCATTTTGATCTCGCTCCTATGAAGTTTCGGGTTTCGAGTTTCGGGTTACAGGTCGGTGCTTTTTTATTGAACTCGAAACTTGAAACCCGAAACCAGAAACTTTAGCTTTTAAAGGCCATCATCACCGGCCACGTGAGGACGATGTTGATCAGGGCCACGGGGATTAAAACCTTCCAGCCCAGTTTCATCAACTGGTCATAGCGCAGCCGGGGCAGAGTCCCCCGCATCCAGATCATCACGAAAACCACGGCCAGGACTTTCAGGGCGAACCAGGCCAGGGGCGGGAGGAACGGCCCCCGCCACCCGCCCAGGAAAAAAACGGTCACCAGAGAACCCAGGACGATCAGGCTGATATATTCTCCGAGAAAGAAGAGACCGAAGCGCATTCCGCTGTACTCCGTGTGGTAACCGGCCACCAGTTCATTCTCGGCCTCCGGCAGATCGAAGGGAATGCGTTTGATCTCCGCGGCGGCACTGACGAAAAAGAGGAGGAAGGAAACCGGCTGCACCAGGATGAAGGGATAGCGGGCCTGGGCCTTCACCATATCCACCAAGCTGAATGAGCCGGCGAGCAGGATAACCGGTACCAGGGAAAGGACCAATGGAAGTTCATAGCTGATCATCTGGGCGGCTCCCCGGAGTCCTCCGATGAGGCTGTACTTCGAGTTGGAGGACCACCCGCCCAGGGCCACGCTGTAAACCCCCAGGGAAAACAGCGCAAAAAGGAAGAGAAGGCCCACGTTCAGGTCGGCGACCACCAGCGGGATCGTCCGGTCCCGGAAGGCAAGGTCTTCTCCGAAGGGGACCACGGCAAAGAGGAGAAGGGTGGTGATGGCGATGACCGCCGGGGCAAACAGGAAAATGAACCGGTCCGCTTGGGCCGGAACCGTGTCTTCCTTGGTAAGGAGCTTGATCACATCCGCCAGGGGCTGCAGGATTCCAAACTTTCCCGCCCGGTTCGGGCCGAAGCGGACCTGGAGCCGGGCGAGGAGCTTCCGTTCCGCCAGGACCAGGTACATGGCGATTCCCAGGAGAACGGCCAGCACAGCAACCAGCTTGATAATCAGAAGGATAAATCCTGTGATCCAGGAGTCCATAATTCACTCGATTAAGTTTCGGGTTTCGAGTTTCAGGTTTCGAGTCAAGGAGCCTTTGCTCTTAACTTGAAACCTGAAACTCGAAACTTGGAACTATTTTTTTTATTTTATCGATCGGCACCCTCATGGGCATCTCCTTCGCAACCTGCCAGGAAAGCTGCCGGTGCCGCGGCAAGATCATCACTCCTGCGGCCATATTTTTCGCGACCGAGACTTCCACTTCTAGAGAACCGTTGTCCAAAGCGATATGAACCCGGTCCTTATCACCCAACCCCAGCCGGGCGGCGTCCCCAGCATGGAGAAAGAGACAGGGATTCCTTTCCGCCTGTAGGGCAAAGCGGGAGTAGCAGGAAAGCTCCTCCGTTCCAAAGGTCCATTCGACGCAGAAGAGGTCCAGACTGTCCTCCGCAGGAAGGGACGCGGGCACGCTGACCCGGGAAGAGAAGGAATCCCCGTCCTTTCTTTCCTGAAGAAGGCGGACTCCCCCTGGAGAGCCAAATGGTTTGACCCCGGCCAACGGGGGAAATTCCCCGGCCATCCATTCCCATAGACCCTGCAGGGTTGGTTCGAATGACTCTATTCCCCGGCCAGGCAAGTACTTTCCCAGCTCGGCAAGAATGCGCCAGGCAGGCCGGGGTTCGCCTCCCGGAACCTCGGCCGCGAAGGTCCGGGAAGGATGACCTCCGCCGCTGACCTGCATCACCGGACTTCCTCCGGAATAGAAAGGCCGGGCGGACTGGAGCCGCCCCTCCTGGTTGACAAAACTCGATTCGGTCTCGAAAAGGGAGGCCGTGGGAAAGAAGACGTGGGCCAACTCTCCCGTGCTGGAAGGCAGATAATCCAGAACGAGGAGAAAATCGAGTCTGGCAAGGGCTTTCTGCAATCTCTGTCGATTGGGGAAAGCCAAAAGGGGGTCGCTCTCCACGACGAGCAGGGCGCGAATCTTTCCATCTTCTATGTCTTTCACAATCTGCTCGGCGGAACTCGGGTTCGGGGTGAGCAGAGCCGCTCCCAGGGAATTCGCCCCCGGCATCAGGTAAAAAAGTCCAACCGGGCCTTTGACCCCCCTCATAATCCGGGCTCCATCACCAACCAAATCAAGGAAAGATGTGGGGGGGAGATCCATCCCGCATATGATGACCGGCCTCTGGCTCTCTTTCAGCCTGNNAGGGAATCGAGGAATTGGGCCGCTTTCGGGCCCAACGGGGCCACCGACGATGGGTCTGCGGTTCTCTTCAACAGAGCACCGAAGAAGATCCCCATATCCACGGGCGGCACGGGAAGATGGTCAAAATCAAAAGGAAGGAAGACCGGCCTCGGGTCGAGGACGACGACCCGCACTTTCCGGAGTGAGGCCTGACGAAGGGCCAGGGCGAGCATGGGGGCCTCATTCACCGGGTCTGCTCCGAGGACGAGGATAAAATCGGCATGCTCGACCTCCCGCATGGAAACAGCCGTCCGGAGGGCGAGGGTGGAGGCGGCTCTGGACACCTTGGCGGCCGTATCCCGGGTGGCAAAAAAGCCAGGGTCCCTCCAGCCCATCCGGCGGCAGAGCCGGACCAGACCGGCTTGATTCTCCAGGCTCGTACGGGAGGAGGCGAGGGATGCGATGGAGGAAGGGCCGCTCTCCTCGATGACCTTTTTCAGGCTCTGGGCGGAAGTCTCCATCGCCTTTTGCGGGGAGATTTCTTCTTTCCCCACCCTTGCCCGACGGGGCCTTTCCGGATGATTGACGTAGTGGAAGCCGAAACGTCCCCGGTCGCAGATGAAGTATCCATTCACCGGTTCGCTGAACTCGGCCTCCATGAGGACCACTTCCCGGTAGCGGGCGCTGCCCACGGTATGGCAGCCCAGGGAGCAGTGGATACAAAGGGAGGGCCCTCTTTCGAAATCCCATCGCCGCCCCTTGAAACGGGCGGTCTTGTCGGTGTAGACCCCCGTGGGACAGATGTCGGCGAGGTTCCCGGAGAAGGGGCTTTCCAGGGGACCGTCCTGGTAGCGGCCGAAATAGGTTCGATAGGCGCTCTGCATGGCTCCGAGGTCGCGGTACCCGGAGAAGGCCTGGTAGAATCTCACGCAGCGGTAACAATGGATGCAACGGTTCATCTCGTGCTGGATGAACGGCCCCAGGTGCTGATCGCGGTAGGTCCTCTTCTTCCCCTGGTAGCGGCGGATCCCGTGGCCGCC
>PMCE01000404.1:0-1654 GCA_003154025.1 Syntrophaceae bacterium | reverse complement strand
CATGCAGCTCATCTGGACTCCCTTGACCGGCCCTTCCAGGAACATGACCGCACATACGCGGCAGGCTCCGGCGGGCCCCAGGGCGGGGTGCCAGCAGAAGCGGGGAATCACGATTCCCAGGCGCTCGGCCGCCTCGATNNAGATTTTAAGCCCCTTCTCAATCTGCCATCTGCAATCTCTTGAAGTCGCGTCTTTAAATCTGCAATCTGAAATCTGAGATCTGAAATCATTTGTAAGGACATTTCTTCTGGCTGATGTGCTCCTGCACTTCGTCGGGGAAAAAAGTCAGAAGGCTCTCCACCGGCATGGTGGCCCCCGGGGCGAAGACGCAGAAGGATTTCCAGGTGTCTTTGCACATCTGCTTCAGCAGGGGAATGAAATCCTCTTTCCCTTCCCCGTGCTCGATCCGCCACAGCAGGTCCCGGATGAAAGGGAGCCCCTCGCGGCAGGGGGTGCACCAGCCGCAGGACTCCCGGACGAAAAATTCAGTCAAATTCAGGGCCGCTCCCACCAGACAGGTCTTGTGGTCGAAGACGATGACTCCCCCCGTGCCCAGCCGGTTGCCGATCGCCTTCAGAGGGGGGTAATCCATCACGATGTTGAAATGCTCCTTCGGCAGGAAACGGGTGGACGCCCCTCCGGGCAGGCAGGTCCGGTATTCCAAACCAGGAAGCATGCCGCCCCCGTTTTCTTCGATGATCTCATTCAGAGGCGTTCCCATGGGCAGTTCGTAGCATCCGGGCTTTTGCACCTTGCCGCTCACGCAGTAGAGTTTGGTGCCCGCCGCTTCTTTGGTTTTAGCGAGGCCGCGGAACCATTCAGCCCCGTGGCGAAGGATATGAGGGACGCAGGCCACGGTCTCCATGTTGTTCAGGGCCGTGGGAAGAGCCCAGAGGCCGCTGTCCGTGGGGTGGGGAGGAACCCCCCGGGGGTTGGCCCTCTTTCCTTCGATGGCGTTCAACTGGGCCGTGTTCTCTCCGCAGATGTACCGGCCCCCGCTCCGGTGGACGACCACCTCCAGGGAAAAGTCGCTTCCCAGGATGTTCTTTCCCAGAAATCCNNTTGAAGGTCCCCGGCTCCATCTCGTCGATGTTGGTAACCAGGTAACGGGGGAAGGGAGCGTGATCGGCCACGGCCATCCATTTCTTGCCCGCCGGGAAGCCCGCGCCCCCCCGTCCCAGGAGGTTGGCATCGAGGACGATCTGCTGGACTTCCTTGGGCGTATGCTTTTTCAGGACCGCGGCCAGGGCCTCGTATCCCCCGCTTTTCCGGTATTCGTCGAGGGTGGCGATGCGGTCGGGTTTTCGGTTCTGGAAAAGGACCTGGGGGTACATTTCGTTCATCCTGGTGAAAGTGCAAGTGTAAGTGAAAGGTTTTTATTCCGCATTCCGCATTTCCCGCCATCCGCCTACTTGATCCGCGCCGCCCGCGGAGGAGGCTGTTTCCTCAGATCCTCCAGGATGGAATCCACCTTCTCCGGGGTGAGCGGGCCGTAGGGCCTGCGGTTCACCAGCATGGCCGGGGAAAGATCGCAATACCCCAGGCAAGCGGTGGGCAGGAGGGTAAACATCCCGTCCGGGGTCGTCTCTCCCACCCGGATGCCCAATTTTTCGCATAGGTAGTCGCGGATCCCCCCATATCCATTCACCCAGCA
>PMCE01000188.1:10100-10441 GCA_003154025.1 Syntrophaceae bacterium | reverse complement strand
CGGGATTTAAGCAAGGGGGATTCGCCCTTGGCCGGCAGAAGGGTGTCCTTGGGAAAGATGGGGTCGAAAGAAATGCGCCGGCCCTCCTCCTCCTCCCGCCACACTCCAAAATGGCGCGTAAATCGGTCCTGGACGGAGAAGCCGGACATCTCATCGGCGGCAATGGCCAGCCCGATGGCGGTAGCCGCGCGGGGGTAAGGAGATTTGCGGATTCGGCGGCCGTATTCTTCCCGGAGCATCTGGGAGATGAGGGGCAGTTCCGCCGCCCCTCCTACGAGATAAAGGGCGGCGTTTTCGCTCCACCCAGGGTAGGATTCACCGAGGTCAGGCCGGGCCAGGGT
>PMCE01000188.1:6192-10057 GCA_003154025.1 Syntrophaceae bacterium | reverse complement strand
GGCGAGGTCTGCCAGGATGGCGTCGAAGTCATCTCCCCCCATATGCTCCATTCCGGCGGTGGTCATGACCCGATGGCTGAGGTCGCTCATCTGGATGACCGAAAGGTCGAACGTCCCCCCTCCCAGATCGTAAACCAGGAGATACTCCCTTTTACGTTCCGAGACCTGCTTCCGGTAGCGGAAAGCATACTCCACCCCCGCGGCCGAGGGCTCATTGATCAATCCCAGGACTTCGAACCCGGCCCGCCGGAAAGCTTCCAGGGTTAGAAATCTTTGGTTGTTGTTCGCATTCGCGGGGACCCCGACCAGGGCCTCCAGGGTTGATGAATCCTTGAGGTGCAGGTTGGAATTCTCCAGGAGGTCTCGTCGGAGCGCGCATAGGTATTCGATGAGGAGAGTAAGAAGAGCAACGTTCTCCCCCCCGACTCGCAGGCAGCTCTCGGGGTTGGCCTGGGCTAGATAACGCTTCAAGGAGCGGACGATCTCCCAGCCTTCTTCCGACTGCTTGGACCAGGCTTCCCAGCCGAAGACCCGGCGGGCCCCCGTCCCGGCAATCAGCGAGGGATACCATTCCTGTCCCTCCCCCCACTCGTTCTCGAAGGTGACCAGGGGGTAATTGCCGCCCTCGACCCGGGCGACAACGGTTCGGGTAGTGCCGAAATCGACCCCCAAACGGACCTTGGCTGGCTGTTTGCCCTTTTTCATCTTCCCCCCTGGTATTATTCTACCAGGAATCCCGGGAAAGGCAACGATTCCATCTGCGAGGCTCCGTGAACCCACGTGATAGGGACCCTTATGGGGACGGCCGCGCGAGCCGCGGGAGGGCACGCAACCTAATCCCTTTGAATTCATCCGGGTCTCTGGTAGAATTTTTATGGATGGCCTTTTCCTCATGGCCGGCTTCGAAGGGAGGGAAATATGAACAGGAGAGACTTCATCCTAACATCGGCCGCCTCCGTCGCAGGTTTTCTTGTCACCGCGGGCACGGCCTGGGCGAACAAGGCGGAGACCAAAATCGAGGTTCCGGAGAGTGCCGCCAAAGGATCTGAAATCACCATCAAGATGACGGTGACCCACAGCTCCAACAGCTTCTTTCATTACACCGAATGGCTCTGGGTCCAGGTGAACGGGAAAGAAACGGCCCGCTGGGATTTCAGCAGCGGCAACCGGCCGGAGGGGGAGACTTTTACCCGGGAAATCAAAGTAAAGATGGAAGGGGAATTGGAAATCAAAGCCAAAGCCAGCTGTAATATCCACGGAAGCGCCGGCGAGGCATCGGCNNGGAGGGTTTATGAAAATCGGCGGGGTTTCAATTGTTGTGATTCTGGGGATCATTAATTTTCTCCTGCTCCTGGTTCAGCTCAGCTCCGGCCTTCGCTGGATCAAAGTGAAAATGACCCTCCATCGGAAAATCGGCATCACTCTTTTTTTCACCGCCCTCTTGCACGGTACCTTGGCCTACCTGTCTGATTAGTCCCTTGGAAGTCATAGCCTCCGGCAGAGCGGGAGCCTTGAAAATACATGGCCCGCTCAAAGTGGATTGAGTCTGGAGCCGCCTAAAGGTGGCTTTCGCTCGGATGCCAGGCCCGGGCCACAACTCAGGCATCCCGGAACTGTCAAACTCTGTAAATCCCCAGGCAGAGCCGGGGGTTTATCCAAAGGGAATAAAACAAACAGTAGGGACAGTCACGCGAAGCGCGTGATGGTTGCCTTTTTTGCGGGCGGTCCCGCCCGGGCGGGAGGGGCGCCCCTACAATATCCTTTTTTGGCTCCAGTTTGGATGCTTCGGATCGGGGAATCCTATTTTGAAGGACGGATCAGAAGGCCGCTGGTCGAGACCCGGACTTCTATCTCCCTCGCCTTGTCGACGGCGACAAAAGTCCCTGAGCCGTACTCGGCATCCAGCAAAGGGCTCAGCAGGAAATATTTCTGCCGCAGACGAAACAGGTCGACCGGTTTATCCTGGGAGAGGGAAAACACCGTGTGGGGGTTGGACCGCTCGTCTTCCAGCCGGGTATAACGGCCGGCCACCCGGTCCAATTCATAGGAGGTATGGAGTCCGAAAAAATTGGCGATGGGTTTCCACTTGAGGATATGGGCATCCACATAAATTTCATCCCCGGCGAGGAGAAGGCTGAGCTCCTCTCCGTCGGCCATACGGAAATGGGCGTTGAATTCCTGAGGACCCGCGGGTTGAATCTCCACCACGGCAGCGACCTCTTCGCGAACCAGCGCCCGATACCCCTGAATGGCAGAAGTCAGGGTTCCGAAGAGGCCACCCAAGGATAGAAAAAGAAGCCCGAGCAGGAGGCCCGATATTCCTCCGAGATATTTCCTTTTTCGTAAGGCCAGGAAGGCGGCGATAAAAGCAAGAAGGCTCAAAACTGCAAACAGGGTTGCCAAAATCAGGAGCGGGCTCGGCATGGGGCTCAACCTCCTCCGGAGTTTCCGGACCTTCCGATTTTGCGACCCAAGTATAGCTCATTCGCCTTAACTTTCCAAATATCTTCTCTAGCGAATCACCGCAGAAAATATCAGCTCTCATTCAGGGAGCGCGATTTGAAAAAATATTTTATCCCTGCCATAATGGGGCCGCGGTGGTTTTTGAAATGTGCTTCGAGCCCAAAAAGCGAATCGGGCCGATGAGCGCGCGGCGGGACTCTCAACGGGTCAGGAGGATCAAATGGATGAGAGGGTGAAAGAGGCCATCTTCCGACAAGTAAGCAAGGAGCCTTTCGCTCGGAAATTCGGGCTGCAACTGACTGAACTCGGGCCGGGCTATTCCAAGGTGGAGATGACCTTCACGCCGGACATGGAAAACATATTCGGAATGGCCCACGGCGGGGCTCTATTCGCCCTCATCGACGAGGCCTTCGAGACCGCTTCCAACTCCCATGGGACCATGGCCGTGGCTCTGAACTTGAACACGACCTATGTCTCCTCCCCTGCTTCGGGAAGCAGGTTGACGGCAGAGGCCAGGGAGTTCAGCAGAACCAACAAAACCGCCAATTACGACATCCGCGTGACCGACGATAAAGGGACCCTCATCGCCTCCTGCCAGGCGCTCGTGTATCGCAAGGGAACTCCCCTTCCCTTTCTTCCCGAGTGAAAGAGACGGGTCTGAAGTTGAAAGTGGCTCCACAGTGCATGTCTTCTGTGGCGCTGCGGTGCTGCCGGGGAACCGCAACAGGCAGCACTCCACGACCGCAGCACTTTTTCTCCTTCGACTTTAAGTTCCCTTCCTGAAATTCCGACAAGACAGGTAAACAGCTCTTTTCATCGCTCCCCTCTTAGGCCCTGACGTTCTCACCGAATCGGCTATGAAATCGGGAAGAATGGAGAATTCTGATGATCATCATCAAGGAAGTGGTGTGCTCCAAATGCGGGAAGAAGCAGGCGAAGGACCTGGAAGAACTCCTGAAGGACAACCTTTTCTGGCGGACCTGTGAATCCTGCCATTGCTACGGTCTTTACCGGAGAGTCCGGCAAAAAATGAATTTTCCTTCCGATTGGCTGGCGGCCCGGTATCAAGCCATGGATATGACCTCCTTCGAGAAATCCTTGGCTTCCAACCGGGAAAAGTAGCAGGGTTCCAGTTTCCCTGTCGCAGGTAACCGCCCAGAACCGCATCTCCTTCCTTACTCCACCGGAATTCTTCCGCGTCCCCCGCGGTGGCCTTTCTTCTGGACAATCCCCTTAACATGTGGTAATAAATCAAGTCTAATTTGATGATCCGGCNNGGCAGGACCCTTGCCTTGTTTCTGGCGTCTGTAGGACTTGCTCTCCTTCTGCAGCCGTCCGGCGCAGAGGCGCAGCGCCCTATTAAAGTTGGGATTATCGATACCTACACCGGGCCTCCGGCGGT
>PMCE01000188.1:0-6175 GCA_003154025.1 Syntrophaceae bacterium | reverse complement strand
GGGGGAAAGATTGAATTCACCACCCGGGACGACAAGTTCAAGGTGGACATCGCTCTCAGCATGGCCAAGGAACTGGTCATGAACGAGAAGGTGGACCTCCTGGTGGGGACCATCAACAGCGGGGTTTCCCTGGCGGTCTCCGATTACGTGAAGGGCGAAAAGATCCCCTTCATCGTGTGGATTTCCAAAACGGAGAAGCTTACCGGGGAAAAGGGGCATCGGTATGCCTTTTCCACCGCAGAAAACACCTACATGGCGGGGAAGGCGGGGGGGATAGCCCTCTCCAAGAAGCCCTTCCTTAAATACTGGATCGGTGGTGACGATTACGAATATGGACATGCCATCGCCGACGCGGCCTGGCGTAACCTAAAAACGATGAAACCGAAGGTGGAGTTGATCGGCCAGTCCTGGTGGAAAATCGGAGAGCCGGACCTGGTCCCTTATCTTACGGCCATTATGGCGGCCAAGCCGGATGCGGTCATCTTCGCCACCGGGGGAGCCAGCATGACCAATGCCTTGAAGCTCATCAAGACCACCGGCATGTCCGAGAAGGTTCCCATCTGGATCCACACCGCCACCGACCATTCGGTCATCAAACCCCTGGGCCTGGAAGCTCCCGAAGGGGTCATGGGGACGATGGATTACCATTTTTATCATCCCGATACCCCGGCCAACCGGGCCTTTGCAAAAGCCTTTCAGGATGCTTATGGAAATCCCCCGGGGTTCCCGGCCTTCCATGCTTATTTGACCGCCCACCTGATCGCCAGGGCCTATGAGAAAGCGGGAGCCGTGGACCGGGAAAAGTTCATCAATGCCCTCGAGGGGATCAAGGTGGACAGCCCGGTGGGGGAAATCGAGATGCGCGCCTGCGACCACCAGGCCGTACTGCCCCTATACATGGGGACGCTGAAGAAAGTTCCCCAATACAATTTCCTCATTTCCTCGGACATCGTCACGTTGCCCGGGAAAGAAATCCTCCCCACGTGCGAGGAGATCAAAAAAATACGCGGGGGGAATTAAGAAACAGGTTCAAGGCGCAAGGTGCAAGGATCAAGGAACGGGGAAAAGACCAATTCCTATGCAAGGCACAACCAAGGAGCGCGAAATAGGGGAAATAAGGGTTTTCTTTGAGCCTTGAGCCTTGTTCCTTGAACCTGTCTTTATCCCATAAGGAGGTCGGAAAAATGAAACGGATCACCATCACCCTATTCACCGGAGTTTGCGCTCTTTCGCTCCTTTTCTCCCCCGGGACATCTGCGGCTCAGGGCCCGATTAAGGTGGGAATCGTCGATACGTATACGGGGCCTCCCACAACCTACACTTACGATGTGCGGGATGCTTTCAAGCTGGCCATCGATGAAGTCAACGCCAAAGGGGGCGTGGTGGGGCGAAAGATCGAATTCACCACCCGGGATGATAAATTCAAAGTGGACCTCGCCCTCAGCATGGCCAAAGAGCTGGTCATGAATGAGAAAGTCGATATCCTCATGGGAACGATCAACAGCGCCGGGGGTCTGGCGGTTTCCGAGTACTGTAAAACGGAGAAGATTCCCTTCCTGGTGACTTTTTCCAAAAGTGAAAAAGTGACGGGAGAGAAGGGGCATCGGTACGTTTTCTCCATCACCGAGAATACGGCCATGATCGGAAAAGCGGCTGCCGTGGGCCTGGCCAAGAGACCCTTCGTGAAATACTGGATCGCCGGCGACGACTATGAATACGGTCATGCCCTGGCCGATGGAGTATGGGGGCACCTCAAGAAAATCAAGCCCAATGTGGAATTGCTCGGACAGTCCTGGTGGAAAGTGGGAGAGCCCGAGTTGACCCCTTACCTGACGGCCATCACCGCGGCGAAACCCGATGCGGTCATCTTTGCCACCGGCGGCGCCAGCATGGTAAACGTCATGAAAGCGGCCAAGGCCACCGGCTTCGCCGAGAAGATCCCCATGTTCCTCCACACGGCGACGGAACTCAGCACGCTGGCTCCCCTCGGCCTCGATGCTCCGGAGAAGATCATCGGCACCTCGAATTACCACTTTTATTATCCCGACAACCCCAAGAACAAGGCTTTCGTAAAGGCCTTCAAGGATGCCTATAAAAGGGAACCCAAGGTGGGAGCCCTCTATGGCTACATCACCGCCCACTTTATCATCCAGGGGCTGGCCAAAGCCGGGAAGATGGACCCGGAGAAGCTGATCGATGCCCTGGAGGGGATGAAGGTCGACACCCCGGTGGGCGAGGTGGAGATGCGGGCTTTCGACCATCAGGCCATGCTGCCCATGTTCATGGGGGTGACCAAGAAGTCGCCTGAATATCCCTTCCTGATCGCCAGCGACATCATCACCATTCCGGCCAAAGATGTCATGCCTTCCATCGAGGAGATCAAAAAGGCCAGGGGAGGGAAATAGTCCCGCAAAGGCAAACAGTGACAGTGTCAGTGTTTCGTGTCAGTGGCTAAATTCTTTTTTTACTAATCACTGACACTGACACTAATCACTACTTGGCCATTTGGTCCTGCGGGACCAGCTTCTTCCTATGTGCCATTAGGAGATTTGAAAGGTGGGTTTCCTACCCAGTATCGGCCCGGCTGAGGTCCTTTCCCAGTTGCTGGTCGGCCTCAGCCGGGCCATGATTTTGTTCACCGTCTGCTCCGGGCTGAGCTTCGTCCTGGGCGTGCTCCGGGTTCCCAACATCGCCCACGGGTCCCTGTACATGATCGGCGCCTTTGCGACCTTCGGCCTCTCGAAATTTTTCGGGGGGGCCGCCGGTTTCTGGCTGGCGCTTGTGCTCGCTCCCCTGGTCGTCGCCGCCATCAGCCTGATCGCCGAGAGGGCCCTCTTCTGCCACCTGTACCAGCGGGAACACCTGATGCTGCTCCTCTTCACCTTCGCCCTGGCCCTCATCCTGGGGGACCTGACCAAGATCGTGTGGGGGGCCGAGTACCGTTCCGTTTCCACGCCGGAGGTGCTCAAGGGATCGGTCTCCATCCTGGGTGCGTCCTTCCCCCGCTACAACCTCTTCCTGATCTTCGTCGGGCTCCTGGTGGCCGTCGTTCTCTGGCTGTTCGTGAACCGGACCAAGCTCGGGAAGATCTCCCGGGCCGCGGCCGTGGACCGGGACATGGTGGGGCTCCTGGGAATCAACGTGAGCTGGGTTTTCGCCCTCGCTTTCGTGATCGGCTGTTGTCTCGCCGGACTGGGGGGGGCTCTGGTGGCCCCCACGGTTAGCATCACCCTGGGCATGGACCATACGCTGATCATCGAGGCCTTCCTCATCGTGACCATCGGCGGCCTCGGCAATATGTGGGGAGCACTGGTCGGCTCGCTCATCTTCGGGGTGACTCAGTCGCTGGGCGTGCTGGTCGTTCCCCAGTTTGCCATCGTCTTTCCCTACGTCGCGGTGGTGATCGTTCTGCTGTTGCGCCCCAAGGGGCTCCTGAAATCTGTGTGGTAGAGAGGAAGGGCAGTTGCTGAAAAAAATCCTGGGTTCCAAAGGGGCGGGGTTCACCTTCCTCCTGTTCATCATCCTGCTCTTGGTGCCCCCCTTGGTGCCCCGCTTTTTCGTCTATGTTCTGGGCCTGATCTACGTCACCTCTCTCCTGGCCATGAGCCTGAATCTCCTGGTAGGCCATGGCGGGATGTATCAGTTCCACCATGCCGCCTTTTACGGGGTGGGGGCTTACACGATCGCCCTCCTCCTGACCAAAACCTCCCTGCCCATGTGGGCGGGGTTTGTGGTCGGGCCGATCGTCGCCGCCCTGTTCGGGCTGATCATCGGCTGGTTCTGCGTCCGGCTGACGCGGCTCTACTTCGGCATGCTCCAGATCTCCCTGGGATCGCTCATCTGGGCGGTCGTCTACCGGTGGTACAAATTCACCGGGGGCGATGACGGCATCCACGGCATCCCCATGCCGGCATTTCTCTCTTCCCTGAACCAGTCCTATTACTTCATCCTGATCGTCCTGGTCATCTCTCTCCTGCTCCTTTATCTGATCTTGAAGTCCCCGTTCGGCAGCGCGCTGCAGGCCATCCGGGATAACCCCCAACGGTGCGAGGCCGTGGGAATCAACGTGCGCCGCCACCAGCTCCGGGCCATTGTTATCGGCACCTTCTTCGCCGGGGTCGCCGGGGTCCTCTTCGTCGTCCTGGAACGCTCGGTCTTCCCCGACCTTCTCTTCTGGACTCTTTCGCTGGAAATCTTCATCATGTGCCTCCTGGGCGGCTGGTTTACCTTCGCCGGGCCGGTCATGGGCGCGGCTATCACCATAGCCTTGCGCACCTTTGTGGGGAAATACACCGAGTATTGGACCCTGATCCTGGGAATGATCCTGATCCTGCTCATCTTCTTCCTGCCCGAAGGCGTCATGGGGTATTTGGCGGAAAAATTCCGGGGCAAGAAAAGGAGCGAAAAGGGGGCCGCGTAAATGTTGGAAGTCCAAGGTGTGGTGAAGAGCTTTGATGATTTTCTGGCCGTGAACGAGGCCCACCTCCGGGTTCAAAAAGGGGAGATCGTGGCGGTCATCGGCCCCAACGGGGCCGGCAAGACTACCCTGTTCAATCTCATCACCGGCATTCTCCAGCGGGACCGGGGGAAAGTGTTGTTTAAAGGGGAGGATATCAGCGGGCTGCCTCCCTTCGAGATCTGCAGACGCGGGATCAGCCGGTCCTTCCAGATCGTCAACGTCTTTCCCCGTCTGACGGCATTCGAGAACGTTCAGGTGGCGGTCCTCTCCCATCAGCAAAAGAGCAACGTACTCCTGCGGCCCGCTCAAAGTCTGGCCGTGGTGGAGACCCGGAGTCTTCTGGAGAGCGTAGGGCTGGCCGGCAAGGAGGACCACATCGTGGGCTCCCTCTCTCACGGAGACCAGAAGATCCTGGAGATGGCCATCGCCCTGGGGAACGAGCCGGAGCTGCTCATCCTGGACGAACCGACCGCCGGCATGTCTCCGGAGGAGACTTTCACCAATATCGAGCTCATCAAACGGCTGGCCCGCACCCGGGGCCTGACCATCCTCTTCTGCGAGCACGACATGGACATCGTCTTCTCCATTTCCCAGAGCATCATGGTCATGCACCAGGGGCGGACCCTGATTCAGGGAGCCCCGGAAGAGGTGCGGAATCATCCCGAAGTTCAGTCTGCCTACCTGGGGGGAGAGTGATGCAGAGGGAATGCGGGATACGGAATCGGGTACGGGCAGCCTGCCTCGGAGGAGAGTAATGCTGGAGGTTGAGTCGATCCATACCTTTTACGGGCTGAGCCACATTCTCTTCGGAGTCTCCCTGAAGGTGGACTCCCGGGTGATCGTCTGCCTTCTCGGGAGAAACGGAGCCGGAAAGACGACCACCCTGAGGTCCATTATCGGCTTGAACCCGCCCCGGGAAGGGAGCATCCGCTTCATGGGAGAAGAGGTGACCGGGATGGAACCGTATCTGCTCACCCGCAAGGGGATCAGCTATGTCCCGGATGACCGCCGGATCTTTGCCGATCTAAGCGTGGGGGAAAACCTGGAGATCGGCGAGAGGAGGGGCAGCACCGGGGGTAGATGGGGGAAAGAAAAAATATTCGAACTCTTTCCCGCCCTGCAAGGAATCGAATCCCGCAAGGGAGGATGTCTCAGCGGGGGCGAACAGAAGATGCTGGCCATCGCCCGGGCTCTCATGGGCAACCCCGAGCTTCTCCTCCTGGATGAGCCCACGGAAGGACTGGCCCCGGCGCTGGTCCGCTCGCTGGAAGGGCAGATCAAAAGGCTGAGGGACGCGGGCTTGACCGTCCTGCTGGCCGAGCAGAACGTGAAATCCGCCCTGCGGCTGAGCGATCGAAGTTACATCATCGACAACGGCCAGATCCGCTACGAGGGAAGCATCGAAGAGCTGCGGGAGAACGAAGAGGTCAGGAAGAAATATCTGCTGATATAAAACCCCATAGCCCCCCAATAATGAAATCGACCCCATCCTCGCGAAACATCCATTTTTACGGCCATGGCCGATTCCTGCGGGCAATGATCCTCGACCAGACCTGCCCGTTTCTTCTGTGAGTTCGTGGAGTTTAGCGCCGGGCCGCCCTGCGCCGCCAGACCCCATCGTTTACCGCCTCGTTCGTGCCCTGCATCGCGGCGAGGCAGCGATCGGCTCGCCTCTGCCGCAGGCCCGCCTGACCACGATGTCCAACACGGTTGCGG
>PMCE01000571.1 GCA_003154025.1 Syntrophaceae bacterium | reverse complement strand
GGCTGCCCCTTTAACTGCAAATTCTGCGATTTTAAATATAACCCTTTGGGGGAAAAGAGAGCGTGGTCAGTCAGAGAGCCGGAGTCCCTTGTGTCCGAGATTAAAACCATAGACGCCGATGTGGTTGGTTTTGCTGACGATATTTTTACGGCAGATATGGATTGGGTTGAAAGGTTATGTGATCTCATATTAAAGGAGGGAATTAAAAAAAAATACATCATCAATGCTCGATTGGAAGTTGCAAAAAGGCCGGAGGTTCTTAGAAAGATGTATCGAGCGGGTTTTATGCTTTTTCTATTAGGGATAGAATCGGCCCACGACAAAACCCTATCATCCATGAATAAAGGATTTACCACTGCAAAGGTGAAGGAATATTTTGACGTTTTAAAACATTTCAATTTTATTTATCATTGTTATTTTATCATCGGAAACATAGGCGAAACCAAGGAAGAAATGCTTGGGATAGCAAAATTTGCACAGGAGCTTGGAGCCGATACTCTTGGCCTGTCAGTTTTGAGAGCCACCAAATACTCTCCCCTCAAAGGCATGGTAGCCGAGCTTGACAATTATCATATCGATCAAGAGTCCGGTAAAGTATATTCCGACATGATACCCCTTCAAGAACTTCAGCAGATACGGAGGGACGTAAATAATTCCTTTTTTACTATTTCGGTAATATTAAAGTTGTTGAAGAAGTTAATAAAACACAGACTTCTAACCTTTGGGCGTCTTTATAGGATAATGGCGTTTGCTACAAGAAAGAAGATGAAAAAGATGGCAAAAAGGAGGATTTCGCGTTAAAAGAAAATCCGTAGTTTACTCGGCCCGAAAGCGCTTCAGCTTCGTCGATGAAATCTTCAGTTGGGTTGTATTACAAAATTAAGGGAGAATGACATCTCGTTTGCAATGAGCAGGGCAGCGTAGATCTGCTATATCTCCATTTGTTTCCCGATCATNNGGCTGTCGGATAAAGCAAAGTTCAGGGCTAATCTGATATTCCTTCGTCCTCCCGCAAGCTCGGGGCCCTTGACAAAGGCGCCTAAATGACTTTTCCCAATCCCCTTGCAGTCTTTCCTCAACCGGCTGGATGATGACCTGAACAAACCTCAAGAAAATTCTTTCAGCAGGTCCCGGTAAACAATCTTCCCTTCTTTGATCACCGTCTCGATGCCTGAATTCGTGAGGGTGAGGACGGAAATGTCTTCCATCAGGTCCTCCTCCCTCTTCTGAAGCGACTTGTCTCCCCCGCCCTGTCTGCGGGAATGGGAAACTAGAAGAGTGGGGACCGGGTAGATTCCCCGGGCGGCCTTCTTTTCCGCGCTAGCCTCGTCGAGGAAGGTCCCGTGCTCGGTCGTATCCATTCCCGCCTCCACGCAGGAGGCGATTCCCGTGGCCCCATGCGCGTGGGCCCCGCACAAACGGCCCAGCCGGTGAGTCTCACCGATTGCGTTTTCCGACTCTTTTTCTTCAATTTTTGACAAAGCATTTTTATCATTGTAATAGAAAGGCCGTCATCCCTTTCTGCTCGCTTGAAAGGGAAGATTTCGATCCCCCAGCCTGTTTGTGTTCTGGCGAGGAAATTCTGATTTCCCCCAATATTTCCGGTCCCGAAGCGGAGGTCGCATGTCCACCCTAAACCGCTAAAGAGGCAGCTTCCGAATTGACCTTCTGCGGTAATAAGGTTATCGTCCGGCAGGGTCCGGGGGCGGGGATTTCGGTGAACCGCGCCCTGCTGGAGGGTGAAAATCTGAAATAATAATTGCCGCTCGAGCCGTAGGGGCACGATGCATCGTGGCCCTACAAAACTATGCACTGACACGATTCACTTCTTACCCGGGAGGTTCTTCATGAAGATCTGCTATCTCCTCGCCGGGCTTGGCATGAGCCCAGCGGAAATCACAAGACGGGAAGAAATTCTCAACCGGATCGCGGCCCCCGGGACGACCGTGGAAATCAGGGTCGTGGAAGACGGCCCCATGGCCATCGAGAATGCCATGGATGAGTACCAGGCCATGCCCAATGTCCTGAAATTCATCCTTAAGCACCAGGACGAATACGATGCGCTGATCATCGGGTGCGCCGGAGACGCCGGGCTGGAAGCCGCCCGGGAACAGTCCCGCATTCCCATCGTGGGGCCGGGGGAATCGTCCCTCGTCCTGGGGACTCTGGGGGATAAGCGCTTTTGCATGGTCACCACTTCCCCGGAGCGGGCGGCGATTAAGAGACGGCTGGTGCGCGAGGCCGGCCTGGACGTGAACCCCCTGGTCTCCAGTCACTCCCTGGACATCCCCGTTTTGGAAATGTGGAAGGATGTGAAAAGAACCCAGGAGCATCTCATTCGGGCCATGAAGGAAGCCAAATCCAAAGGGGCAGAGGTGATGATTCTGGGATGCCTGACTCCGGCGTTCATGGAATCTGCGCTCTTGAAGGAAGCGGAAAAGGAGGCGGGCATTCCCCTGGTCAACCCCGTCATCACGGCGGTGAAGATGGCCGAAGCCCTCGCGGCCATGCGCGCCTATTGAAGAAGCCGCCCCATTCTGCGGAAGCACGGGAGGTTCTTCGCGTGGAATTCTTTTCCCGCCGATGCTTTTTGCCCGCCAGGTCCTTGCTTCCGGACCATAACCTTGCCTTTGCTCAAGAAAGAGAATCTCAAAAGTGAAGGGGACCGGAACCACTGTTTCATTGACTAAACCCTTAAATTCTCATATAGTCTAAAGAAACATTTCCTGAAGGGCTTTGTTTTGGCCTTTCAAAGCTCTTGTTCAGAGTTGAAGAGGGCTAAGGATCGCGGCTAGCTTCTTCCATCTATCCGGAACGAAGAAACGGTGAATATCTCCGACGGGTTCCATTGATGTACCTCGAATTTTATGGTTTCCGGGAAAAGCCATTTAATCTGACCCCCGACCCTCGTTTTGTCTTCCTGAGCAAGCCTCACCAGGAAGCCTTTGCGCACCTCCTCTATGGTATTAACAACCGCACCGGGTTCATCGCCCTGACGGGAGAGGTGGGATCGGGGAAGACCACCGTTTTGCGGGTCCTCCTCAGCCAGCTTGACGCCGAGCACCACCGGACGGCCTTGATCTTCAACCCCAGTCAATCGCCCCGCAGGCTTCTTCAGAACATAAACCGGGAATTCGGCATTCCCTTCCCCGGCACACCCGGTTCGGGCCCTTTGGAAGCCCTGAACCAATTTCTTCTCCGGGAGAATGATCAAGGACGCACCGTAGTCCTCATCATCGACGAGGCCCAGAACCTGGAACCGCCGGCGCTCGAGCAGATCCGGCTGATCTCGAACCTGGAGACGGACCGGGAAAAGCTGATCCAGATCATTCTGGCCGGACAGCCCGAACTCGGCCAGGTCCTGGAAAGGAAGGACATGCGGCAACTCAGCCAGCGCATCACCGTGCGGTGTGACCTACAGCCCATGACCTTTGAAGATACCGCCGAATACATAAACCACCGGCTTGCCGTTGCCGGAGGAAAGGGAGCGGTCCTCTTTACCCAGGGAGCGCTGAAGCGGATCTACCGGTATTCCCAGGGGCTTCCGCGTCTCACCAATGCGGCCTGCGACCGGATCCTTCTGGCCGCCTATGCCCGGGACACGGCCAAGATCACCTCCTCCATTGCAGCCGCGGGGATCAAAGACCTGAAAAAGGAGACAAGTCTCTTTTCCATGAAAAGGCCCCTGATTTGGATTCCCATTTTTGTTGTTCTATTGGGCCTACTGGCGGCGGGCTTCTATTATGCGGGACGGAATTTGATCCCCGCCCTCAATCCCTCGCCACAGGTGCAGGCGAAAGAGGAGGGGGCGAAAAGATATCCCATCCCGGCTGCGGAAGATTCCAGCAAGACCATGGTAGCGGAATTCGGAAAAGTCTCCGAGTCGGAAAGCGCCCGAAGGGCATTCAACACCCTAGCCGGCCTCTGGAAGGCTCGCCCCATTCCCGAGAACAGTTCCTTCGAACCAGTCCGCGGGATGGAAAGCGCAGCTCAGGACCGGGATCTCCGGCTGTACGCATTTTCCGGAAACCTGAACGGCCTGCTCCGCATCGGTTATCCGGCGGCGCTTGAACTCTATCTTCCGGGCATCCCGGGGAAGCGCTTCCTATCTTTGGTGGGCCGGAAGGAGGAAGGATTTTTCGTGGACCCTCCGATTGCCGGGAGGAAATTCCTGGCCTTGGGCGAGGTGGAAAAATACTGGTCCGGACAGGGCTTCCTGCTCTGGAAAGATCCCCTGAATCTCCTGACCGGGATTGGCCCGGGGTCTAGGGGAAGCAACATCAAACGTCTTCAAGGCCTTCTACAGGAAGCAGGAGCCTCCACCATTCCCTTGACCGGGGTATACGACGGAGATACTTTTTCAGCCGTCAAGGCGTTCCAGACAGCGAAGGGAATCGAGCAGGACGGGATCGTGGGGAGCAAAACCCTCATGCTCTTGTATGGCTCCATCGATCGCTTCGGTGTCCCAAGACTGGCGGCAGGTCAAGAATGAGCCTCATCCTCGATGCTTTGAGAAAACTCGACCGCGAGAAGGCCTCCCGCCGCAAGGGGATCCCCCACATCGCCTCCGAAATTCTCAGGCCCGATCACGCCGGTCCCCCGAAAAGAAAAAATCTGTATATCATCGCCCTCTCCCTCACGGCCCTGGTTACGGCAGGCCTGACCTACGCCGTGGTGGTCGGGGTCGGCATTCGGGGGAAGCCGGCGCCGCAGTCGCCCTCCATTTCCCCTGGACCGAATCAGTCGACCCTGGCGGCCCCGCCCAAGCCCGGCCCCTCTTCGAAACCCCTGCCTTCCGCCCCGGCGAGCCCTCCCGTACTGAGGAAACAGGCCGCTGCTGTTCCCCTGCGAACCGGCTCTCCGGATAAGCATTCCCCCCCTTCACCCGAAAAGTCTCCGGTGCCCTCAAAGAACGTTGCAGCAGGTCCCCCGAAGGCACCCGTCATGGAGAAATCGTCTCCTCCGGTCCCCGTGACTCCTCCTGATCCGCAGCAGCAGGTTGCGGCGGTTCCCCCTTCGGGCGCCCCGGCCCGGGATGTCCGAACCGAGCCCGGCCAGGTACCCTCTAAAGTCTCGGCCCCGGCAGCCTCGCCGGCGGAGAAAAAGCCAAGCCAGAATGCACTGCCCCAGGAAGTCGAGGCCTCCTCCGGGATTGCCAAGAAACCCGGGCTCCAGGCAGTTGATGAAAATTCCTCCACTCCCCCCCCTTTGAAAATAACGGGGATCGTCTGGCATGAAGAGCCCTCCAAACGCCGCGTGGTGATCAACGGGTCATTCTTAACCGAGGGAACGATGATTGAAGGCGTGAAGGTCGTGGAGATTTTTCCCACCAAGGTTCGCTTCCTGCACAAAGGCCAGTCTTTCGAAATTTCCGTGTTTTAGAAGCAACGCCTGAAATAGCTTCAACCGGAAGGCGCGGGGTCTCCCTGGACGGATTGCAGGGGTGGCCCCTTATGGGTGTCCACTTCCCCGGCGGGCGGCGCGCGTTTCGCGGGCCCCCTGCAAGATCCTCTTTGGTTCTGGCTATGCCAGGTCAGGAGATGACTCTTTTCTTGGGCGAGGCCAGCAGGTCCACCAGCAGATCCTTTATCACCGGGAGCCCGGGCACGGGTTGCAGCCGAACCAGAGAGGATCGAACGAGGGTCCGGCACGCCAGTCGTTTCCGGCCGTTGACGACCATCCGGCAGCCTGCGCAGATGCCCAGCTTGCAGTGATGAGCCGTATAGGCCAGTCCCGGATCCTGCCGGGATATGGATCGCAGAAGGTCTAAAACAGTTGCGCCTTCCTCCACTTCTGCATGGTACTCGGCCCAATGGGGAGGGTCGTCGGGGGTTTGCCGAAGAACGCGGCAGAGAACTTTCATGGCCACACCTTCCTCCTCTCCCTGAAAGCGCGGTCGAGGCGGGAAACGGTCATCTTTTGTCCATGTCCCTGGACGATGAGATTGTGCCCCTTCCAGGCTTCGTCCAAGTCAGGGTAATCATCCCGGTAATGGGCGCCTCGGCTTTCGGTTCGGACTAAAGCGCTGGCGAGTAACGCCTGGGAGACTTCCAGCATGTTGGCCATTTCGAGGGCGGCCAGCCATTCCGGATGCCACCTCTCAGGCCGACCGGGCAAATAAAGCTGTTCATGGAAGGCCGAGCGCAAGTCCTTCAGCCCTTCCAGGGCTTTTTTCAAACCGGAGCCGGTGCGGATCACCGCGGCATATTCCTGCATGAGGTCTCGCAGCTTCCCTCCCAGGTCTCCGATGGAGCAGCCCGATGACCTGGATCTGGCTGCGTTGATCGTGTCCCAAAGAACAGAGTCTCCCTTCTGAGGCGTCCGACACGCCGGCGTCGGCTTCATGTCCATTCCTTTCCCCTCCCCTGATCTCTTCCGCTTCTGTAGGAAGGCAAGGGCCTCCTGCCCGGCCAGGGCACCGAAGACTTGCGTCTCCGGCAGGGCGTTTCCCGCGAGGCGGTTGGCCCCATGGACTCCGCCGACGACCTCCCCTGCGGCGAAGATACCGGCAATGCCCTCGCAGGCGGTCGGGGGACGAACCCTTACCCCGCCAAGGGAATAGTGAGCCCCGGGAGCTACCTGCTGCGGTTCTTTTGTCGGGTCAGCACCTAATTCCTGTAGGAATCGTACATAGCGGTCGTTCTCAAACGCCTGAGGAATGTTGCGGGCGTCGAGGATTACCCCTCCGGAATCGGTTCCCCCCCCGGCGGCAATCTCCCGGGCAATGGCCCGGGCCAGGACATCCCGGGTGGCGCGGCCGATGGGTCTTGCTTCCCAGCGGTGGAAGAATTCCTCCCCCCGTCGATTCAAAAGCCGGGCCCCCGCGCCCAGGAGAAGGCCGCTGGGGAAATCCATCCCGTAGGCCGCCGGCGGATGAACGAGGACGGTGGGATACATCTGCATGAACTCCATGTCCACCAACTCTCCCCCGGCCCGCAGGATTAAGGCCATTCCATCACCGCTTTGTCCGGGGGGATTGGTATGCAGACGATAGATTCCCGGGGCTCCTCCCGTGCCCAAAATCACCGTGTCGCATTCCCATACCTCTGCCTGGCCATCTACCCAATCGAGGACCACGAGCCCTCGCAGCTCACCCCGGTCAACGATGAAGTCCAAAACCGCGTGGTACTGGAGGAATCGTGC
>PMCE01000168.1 GCA_003154025.1 Syntrophaceae bacterium | reverse complement strand
ACCTTCAGGGCTACTTTGAAGAGCACATGAGTCATCAGGGTAACCAGCACCATCCCGGTAAAGACCACCCACCATTTCAGGTTCCCGATGAAGCGGAACAGGAAGAGCAGAAGAAACAGCGTACTGAGGAAAAAACCAAGGGGTTCTACCAGGAAGGCGTAGCCCAAGAGGGCGCCCACGGTCATCATCACGCTGGACCATCGCCCTTCGCCGGATAGGAATTGCACCGGGGCCTCAATGCCTTTGCGCCTGCCCGCCTCAACCCATAAGAGGATGGAGAGAAGGGCTAAGGTGACCGCCACCCAAAAAGGCATGAATGCCGGCCCGGGTTTGCCGATGCGGCCCATGGGAACTGAGAAGGATAGGCAGATGACGATTCCTGCGAAAGCGAAGCACAAGATGCTGCAGACTCGGTCATAGTACTTCATGAAAACCCTCCCCCGGGGAAAATCCCCTTCGTAAGGCCCGGCCAACGGCGGCGATTTATTGCTCCTGGTCTTTTATCCCGGTTATTTTGAGAATCTCAGCCCAACCTTTCGATTGCTTTTCCATATCGTCCAGGGTCGCCTTGGCCCCATGGATGATCGGGGGGTACTGAATATTGTCCAAGAATTTAGGATACGCAGGGTCCTTCGTGGCCTGGAGATAGGCGTTCTCCAATTTCTTCAAGATCGGGTCCGGGAGGCCTTTAGGCCCGGCGATGAGCAATGGGGTTCCCAGGCTGTATTCCTTTAAATACAACTCGAAGATCGTGGGAACGTCGGGAGCCGCCTGCATCCGGACGATGTTAAAGCTCAGCAGCAGCCTCATGGTTTTATCTTTGACGAATTGAACATGGGAACCGGCCCCGGCCCAGGCTTTGATATGGCCGCCAAGCAAAGCCGTGGCCAATTTCGGCCCCCCGGCGATGGGCACATGTTTCCAGTTTACTCCCCCCCACTTCCAGGCCAGGTATTCCATGAGGATGTGGGGGGCTACCCCATGTCCGTCGCTGCCGTAAATCATCGCCCCGGGGTTATTCTTGGAATAATCCATAAATTCCTTCATCGTCTTCCAGGGAGCGTCTGCGTTCACCACCAGCCCGGAGGTGTAATCGGTATAGGTGGCGACATAGGTAAAGCCCTTCATCGGGTCGTAGGGAACTTTGCGCAGATGGGGAACCTGGATAATGGCGCTTGCCGAAAAGGCCCCGAGGGTATAGCCATCGGGCTTGGATTTGGCCACATAGTTGGCGCAGAGCGTATGGGAGGCTCCCGGTTTGTTCACTACCACGATGGGTTGCCCGAAGGATTTACTCACGATATCCGAAAGAAGCCGGATCCCCATGTCGGTCGTTCCCCCTGCCGAAGAGCCGCAGTAAACGGTAATCTCGCGGTCCGGATAGGCTCCGAGTGCCAAGGCCGGAGCCAGGAGTAATAGGCCAATTCCTACCCAGACCAGGATGCGAATCCTTTTCATGTGCACCTCCTGTTTTATTTTTGTTCTTCCCTGATTCCGGTCGCGCGGATCATCTGTCCCCACCCCTCATACTGCCGCTTTATGTTCTTCTCCGTTTCTTTGGACCCCGCAAAGACGGGCGGGAATTCCACCTTTTCCAGATACTGCAGATAGGAGGGGTCGTGCATAGCCTTTAGAAAGGACTCCTCCAACTTTTTCAAGATCGGCTCGGGCAGGTTCTTGGGGGCGATGATCGGCAGGGAGGTCCCCACCTCAAGATCGACGAGCTTCAACTCTAACAGCGTGGGCACGTCGGGGGCCGACTTCATCCGGGTGCTGTTGAAGCTGACCAGGAGGCGTACCTGCTTATCCTTGATCATCTGGACGTGCGACCCGGCCGCCGACCAGGCGTGGATATGACCGCCCAGCAGATTCGTGGCCAACTTAGGCCCCCCGGCAATGGGGAGGTGTTTCCAATCGATGCCCCCTTTTTTCAGGGCGATGTATTCCATGAGGACGTGCGTCCCCATCCCGTGGCCGTCGCTCCCGTAGATGATCTTCCCCGGGTTCTTCTTGGCGTAATCCAGGAACTCATCGAGGGTCTTCCAGGGGGCGTCATTCTTCACCACCAGTCCGGAGGTGTACTCGGTATACGCGCCCACCCAGGTAAAGTCCTTGCGCCAGTCGTAGGGGACCTTCCGCATGTGGGGCACCTGGGTGAAAGCGCCGCCGGATAAGGTCCCGAGGGTATACCCGTCGGGTTTGGCGTTGGCCACCGCGTTGGCGCAGATGGTGTGGGAGGCTCCCGGCTTATTGACCACCACGATCGGCTGCTCCACTATCTTGCTGACCATGTCGGAAAGGATGCGCGCGGCCATGTCGGTGACCCCGCCCGCGGTGGAACCGTTGTAGACGGTGATCTCTTTCTCGGGCCAGGCCCCAAAAGCCAGGCAGGGAATCAAAAGAGACCCAAAGACCAATCCTCCTTTTTTCATGCTACCTCTCCTTCTTGCATTAGTGAAAGTGAAGGTGAAAGTGAAAGGAAACAAAATGCACGGTAGTCTTCCTTTCCCTTACACTTTCACTGTCATTAAAACTGCGTATTCGGCCGGTATTCCCCGAAAACCTCCCGGAGCACGCCGCAGATCTCTCCCATGGTGGTCTGGGCCTTCACCGCCTCGATCACCGGCCCCATGAGATTCTCCGTCCCCTCGGCCGCCTTGCGAACCTGGTCCAGGGCTGCCTGCACCTTGGGGTTGTCTCGTTCTTTCTTGACTTTGGCCAGGCTGGTCAGATGCCGCTCTTCCACCGTGGGGTCGAAGGTCATTCCCCCCTCCACGGGCTCTTCCTCCTCGACGAACTTGTTCACTCCCACGATCACCCGCTTGGCGCTCTCCACCTCCTGCTGGTACTGGTAGGCGCTCCGGGCGATCTCCTGCTGCATGTATCCCCTTTCGATGGCCTTGACCGCTCCCCCCAGGGAATCGATCTTCTCCAGAATGTTCCAGACTTCTTCCTCCACCTGGTTGGTCAGGTACTCGACATAATAGGAGCCGGCCAGCGGGTCGATCATGTCTCCCAGGCGGGCTTCCATTCTCAGGATCCTTGGAGTGTCGTCGGCGACCTTTCTCGACCGTTCGGTATAGAGTCCCAGCGCCTCGTCGTAGGCTACGGCATAACCGCCACCCATGCATCCGCCCAGAAGCGTGGACATGCCCTGGACCGTTGCCCGGACGATGTTGTTCAGGGGCTTCTTGACCGTGAAGGTGTGGGCGGCGTTTCCCGAGGGGTAGCGCAGGCGCATGGAATCCGGGTCCTGGGCCCCGAACCGTTCCTTCATCAGCCTGGCGTAAATCCGGCGGGCGGCGCGAAATTTCGCCACTTCCCCGAAAAAATGGCTCCCGCAGCCCCCGAGGTAACTCAACCGGGGGGCAAAATCGTCGACCCGCAGACCGGCCTTCAGCCCTGCCTCCACATAGGCAATGGCGTTGGCGAACATGAAGGCCAGTTCCTGCGCCGGCGTGGCCCCGGCTTCGCGGATGTGGTAGCTGCTGATGGACATGACGTTGAACCGGGGCAAATATTTGGTCCCGTAAACCAGCGTGTCCGCCACGAGCCGCATGGACGGCCCGGGAGGAAAGATGTAGGTGCCCCGGGCGACGTATTCCATGAGGATGTCATTCTGGGTCGTCCCCGTGAGCTTGCTCAGGGAAACCCCCTTCTTCTCCGCCAGGGCCACATACATGGCCAGGATCACCGCGGCCTGGGCGTTGCAAGTGAAGGAAGCGCGCAGGTTCTCCATGGGCAGGCCCTGAAAGGCGTCGAAGATGGTTTCCATGTCCCTCAGGGTGCAGCAGGCCACGCCGATCTTCCCCACTTCCCCCACCGCCAGGGGATGGTCGGAGTCGTACCCGATCTGGGTGGGCAGGTCGAAGGCGATGCTCGGCCCGGTGAATCCCTTGGAGACCAGGAATTTAAAATGATCGCGCGTATCCTCGGGGGTCCCGAAACCTGAATACCGGGCTCGGCCCCCAACCAGGAACTCCGCGGGGATGGCCGTGGGATGGGTCGCCATGGTGAAGGGATAATCGCCGGGAAACCCCAGGTCCCGGGCATGGTCGAAATCGCGGATGTCAACAGGAGAATAGAACTGCTTGGGGAAATGCTCGGCCTTCATCTTGATCTTGTCCAGGGCCTTCTGCAGGCATTCATTCTTCCAGTCCTGCCGCTTCTTTTCCAGTTCTTCCATCTTGGATTTATCGAACATCGGAAGGCCTCCCCCCCGCAAGCAGAGAGCATAGAGCATAGAGACAAAAAAGGGGCTGATAGCTCATAGCTCATGGCAAAATATCATCAAGCTACTTGCACTATGAGCCATGAGCTATGAGCCAATACCTTTACCGTATTTTCTCGAGGACCGCTTCCGCCATTGCCTTCGTCGAAGCTTTCCCGCCCTGGTCTGCCGTCAGATGCTTTCCCTCCCGGTATACGGCGGCCACCGCCTTTTCCAGGGACTCGGCTTCCGTTTTCATCCCCAGGTATTCCAGCATCATCTTGGCCGAAAGGATCATAGCCGTGGGATTCACGATCCCCTTCCCGGCGATGTCCGGCGCCGATCCATGAACCGGCTCGAAATAGGGCTTGCGCCCGCCCAGGACCGCGCTGGGGGCGATGCCCAGGCCGCCTACCATCTCTCCAGCTTCGTCGGCCAGGATGTCGCCGAACATGTTGGAGGTCACGATCACATCGAAATCCCGGGGGAAGCGAATGAGGCGGCGGGCCGCATCGTCCACATGAAAGTGCTCGTACCCGATTCCGGGAATCTTCTTCACGGCCTCCTCCACGGTCTTCTGGAATAAACCGCAGGACTGTTTCAGTACGTTGGACTTGGTGAGACAGGTGACCTTTCCGGGGAACCCCTGGGATTTCCTCTCCCGGGCCAATTCGACAGCGTACTTGGCGATGCGCTCGGTTCCCCTGCGGGTGATGACGCGCAGGGCGAACTTTCCCTCCCCGTAAGAATCCAGGGTGCGGCCGGAGGGGTCCTTATAGTCCGGGAGCTTCTGGACCAGCCAGGATAGATCTCCTTCCTTCCCGGGATACATCCCCTCGCTGTTCTCGCG
>PMCE01000503.1 GCA_003154025.1 Syntrophaceae bacterium | reverse complement strand
TAAAATATGATCATCCTACAGAGGGGGGTCCCTTTTGTCAAGGGCCACCTCATGGGCTTTCCCTCCTTCACTTCTGCAATTTTTTCCCCGGCCAGAAGCAAACTTGTGGCCCGGCGCAGCCTGACATCCGATTCATCTTACATTACCTTGGCGGAAGGTAAAGGGGGGCAAGCCCTCATGAAATGCGGATTTCGGGTTGGGGATTGCGGATTGAAAAAGCCACCAACCATCCCGGTCGCGGGCTGCAGAAAAGCGGAATGATAAAAATCGCTTCCCCCCCCATCTTGGGGCCGATGATTATCAGGAGGGGAAAAAGAAGGAAATGTTGTAAAATCCATGTAGGAGGAAATATGATACATCTTTTTCAGGCCTGGGGAGAGGTGGAGCGGAAAATTCGTCAAGCTTCCCTGCTCTTCCTGCTTCTGGATTACGACGGAACCCTGACTCCCATCGTGGCCCGCCCGGAGCTGGCCGTTTGCCCTCCCGGGGTGAAATCGCTTCTGGAAAAATTGCGGGATTCATCGAGGTCTCAAGTGGCCATCATCAGCGGCCGGGCCTTGGAAGACCTCAAAAAAAAAGTAGGGGTCTCCGGGATTACCTATGTGGGGAATCACGGCTTGGAAATGGAAAATCCCGCGGGGGTCCATCGGAAGAAATTATCCCCCCAGAGGCAGGAAGAACTGGGACGAATCGGGAAAGATCTGGAAGCAAGACTCAACCGCATTCCGGGTATCGCTTTCGAAGACAAAGGACCGATTCTGGCCGTTCATCATCGGAACGCGCCACGGGAGTCCGGTCGGCTCGTACAAATAGCGGTGGAGGGAGCGTTGGCGGGGTACCCCAACCGTTGGCAGATTTCCACCGGAAAGAAGGTTTTCGAGATCCGCCCCCAGATCGAATTTGACAAGGGGAAAACGGTCCGGGAGCTTCTGAACCGTTTTCCCGGCACCCGGCCCTTTCCCGTGTACCTGGGGGATGACCGGTCCGATGAAGAGGCTTTCGTGGCGATCCGGGGGCAGGGAATCCCCATCTTTGTGGGCCCGGAGCCGGCCTCTTCCGCGGCTTCCTTTTTCCTGAGAGACCCCTCCGAGGTCCTCGATTTTCTGGGTCGTTGTAAAGAGATCCTGAGAAAATAATGCCCGCACCGGAATCTCATCCGCCGGGGAGATGATTGGACCTTGAGAGAGCATAGGGCGAGCTGATTCCCAGGGGCGGGACAGAAGAGAGACGGATCTGACCCAGGCTGGAAATCAGATCCCCGGCCCACCGGTAGATGTTTCTTTCTTTCACTCCTTCCCTCATCCTCTGCATGCGGGCTCTTTTTTCGGCGGGGTCCATCTCCAAAGCCATGCGGATGGCCTCGGCCATCTGCTCCGTGTCATAGGGGTTGACGATTAAGGCATCCTTAAGCTCCCGCGCCGCTCCCGTAAACTGGCTCAGGATTAAAACTCCCGATTCATCCGCTTTGGCGCCGATGAATTCTTTGGCCACCAGATTCATCCCGTCGTGCAAGGAGGTTACCATGCATAAGTCGGCGGCTTCATAAAACGGCGCGATCTCTATGTGGCTGTGGTGCCGACTGAGGAACACGATGGGCTTCCACTCCTTGGTCTGGAAACGCCAGTTGATCCTCTCGGCCTCGGATTCCACCTGAGCCATCAAATCCCGGTATTCCTTGATGTGAGTCCGGCTGGGGGCCCCCATTTCCACAAAGGTAAACATCTCCTGGTAGACCGGGTATTTCTCCAGGAATCGTTCGATGGCCAGGAACCGCTCCCGTATCCCCTTGGTGTAATCGATCCGGTCCACTCCCACCCCAAGGTATTCCCCCTGAACCCCTAAATCCCGCAGAAGGCCTTTCTTCAGGCCTCCGTTGAGAGGGCGGAATAGGGGAGCGGGAAACGGGGACGCGATGCTGATCGGAAAAGGCCTCACCTGGGTCACGTGATTGTCTCTTTCCACGGTGAAATTTTCCCAGTCGATTCTTGACTCCAGCGCCCGATCCACGGTCTCCAGAAAGTTGTTGCAATGGAACTGAACGTGGAAGCCGATGAGGTCGGCACCCAGCATGCCCTGGAGGATCTCCCTCTGCCAGGGACAGATGCCGAAAGACTCGGGGTTGGGCCAGGGGATGTGCCAAAACAGGGCCACCCGCGAATCGGGTCTTTTTTCTTTGATCATCCGCGGGAAAAGGGCAAAGTGATAATCCTGGACGAGGAGCCACGGGTCCCGGTTGTTCTCCAACTCTTCCAGGGTCGCCTGGGCGAATTTCCAGTTTACCGCTTCATATTGGCTCCAGTCCTCGGCCCGGAAGATCGGGCGGGTGTGGGCGATGTGGCATAGGGGCCAAAGGCCTTCGTTCGCCAATCCGTAATAATACCCTTCCTCTTCCTCCTTGGTAAGCCAGACCCTCTTCAGGACATACTGAGGATCTTCAGGGGGAACCCGGACCTTGTCGCGATCATCCACGACTTCCCGGTCGGCGTCCCCGCTCCCATGGGCCACCCAGGTTCCGCCGCAGGCCTGGAGGATGGGCTCCAGGGCCGTTACCAGACCGCTGGCGGGAACCACGCATTCGATCTTCTTTCCCCGTTTTTCATGCACGTAGGGTTCTCGATTGGAAAGGACCAGGAGGGGCCTTCCCTGCAGGAGATTGCGCACATGTTCCCGCAGCCGCGCGGGGGTCCAGAGAGACTCGGCCTTGCGCCGCAGCCGGGCCTCCTGCTCCGCGGCCGACCGCGCCTCCGCGATGCTTTTCACCATCCGGCTGGCTTCCCGGGCCAGGGGTTCAAAGACCTTTCCGGGAGGAGGG
>PMCE01000335.1 GCA_003154025.1 Syntrophaceae bacterium | reverse complement strand
AAAATCCGTGTCTTCCGCGGAGGAGGCCCTGGCCGGCGCCCGCGACATCATCGCCGAGTGGGTCAGCGAAGACCTCTCGGCCCGGGCGGCGTTACGCGACCTCTTTGCCTCCAAGGGAGTTTTTCGCACAAAAGTCATCATCGGTAAAGAGGCGGAAGGAAGCAAGTACCGGGACTATTTCGCCTGGGAAGAGCCGATACCCCGGGCCCCCTCCCATCGAATCCTGGCCATGCGCCGCGGGGAGAAGGAAGGTTTCCTCAGCCTCGCCACCTTGCCCCCGGAGCAGGAGGCCCTGGCCATGCTCGAACGCCTCTTCGTCAAGGGGGAGAACGCCTGCTCCGTCCAGGTCCGCTTAGCCGTCCAGGACGGTTACGCGCGTCTCCTCTCCCCGTCCATGGAAACCGAGACCCGGCTGGCCACCAAAAAGCGGGCCGATGAGGAAGCCATCCGCGTCTTCACCGATAATCTCCGGCAGCTTTTGATGGCCCCGCCCCTCGGCCAGAAGAACGTCCTGGCCATCGACCCCGGCCTGCGGACGGGGTGTAAGGTTGTTTGCCTCGACCGGCAGGGGAAGCTCCTCCATAATGAAACGATCTTCCCCCTGCTCAGCGATAAAGGGCGGGAGGAATCCGCCCGAAGGGTTTTGGAACTTCTTGAAGAATTTAAAATCGAAGCGATCGCCGTGGGCAACGGGACCGGGGGAAGAGAGACCGAGGCCTTCCTCCGCGGCCTTCCTCCTCCCGGCGGAATCCCGGTGGTGATGGCCAACGAAAGCGGCGCTTCGGTCTATTCCGCCTCCCAGGCCGCCCGCCAGGAGTTTCCGGATCACGATGTGACCGTGCGCGGCTCCGTCTCCATCGGCAGGCGGCTCATGGACCCGCTGGCCGAGTTGGTGAAGATCGATCCCAAATCGATCGGCGTGGGACAGTATCAGCACGACGTGGACCAGGGTGCCCTCAAGCACAGCCTGGACGACGTGGTCATGAGCTGCGTCAACGCCGTTGGCGTGGAGGCCAACACGGCCAGCGCCCAGCTTCTCACCTACGTTTCCGGCCTGGGCCCGCAGCTGGCGGGCAACATCCTCGCATACCGGAACGAGAACGGCCCCTTCTCTTCCCGGGAAGGGCTGAAGAAGGTCCCCCGCCTCGGCCCCAAGGCCTTCGAACAGGCCGCCGGATTCCTGCGCATCCGCGGAGGGAAGAACCCGCTGGACGCCAGCGCCGTCCATCCGGAAAGCTATCCCGTGGTGCAGGCCATGGCGGCGGACCTGGGATGCACCGTGGAAGATTTGATGCGCGAGGAGACGCTGCGCCAGCGGATTGACCCCTCCAAATACGTAACCGAGAAGACCGGCCTGCCTACGCTGACCGACATCCTGAAAGAGCTGGCCAAGCCGGGGCGGGACCCGCGCCAGGAGTTCGAAGACTTCCGCTTCGCCGAAGGGATTGAGAAGATCGAGGACCTCCAGCCCGGCATGAAGCTCGACGGGATCNNCTCTCCGTCGACCTGGAGAGGAAGCGGATCTCCCTCACCCTGAAGAAGGAGCCGGCAAAAGCCGAGAGAGAACCCAAGCCGGAGGGGAAATCCCCCGCGGGGAAACTTCCCTCAACCAGAAAGAAGAAGGAGGCCGAGCCATTTAACAATCCCTTCGTGAAGGCCTTTAGGCGGGATGAATAGCTCTCTCCCCCAATCCCTTGGGTGAAGGGATTCTCACGGAAGAAGGAGGGGCCTCCGCAATTGCGGATTGTTGATTGCGGAATGCGGATTGAAAAAGAAAACCCCAAATTCCGAAATCCGCAATTCGAAATCCGAAATTCAATCGGCCGATGCTTTTTGCGCCCCAGGCCCTTGCGTCCGGGCCACTACCTAAGCTTCCCCAAGACATTAAGATTCTCCTTGAATGACCCTCCCTTCATTGATAAAATCTTTCGGAATTGCATCTCGGCAGGGGTTTTCAACAGCCCAAGGGCAAGGCCCAAGAGCAGAATCGAGGTTTTTCCATGAATCTTACCGACCGGGAGAAGAAGATGCTGGACGGGGCCTTCGGGACCGGTCCGCAGACCGCCATGCGTCTTCTGGTGACTCTGGGGGAAGTCTACGAGGCCAAGCGGATGATCCCCGTCTCTTCCTGCCACGTAGGCGGACGGAGCTACCTGATCTCCGGGGAGGAGAGCATCGAGTGGATGAACGAGCTTTACGAGGGAGGGGCCCGGTTCCAGGTCTTCACTTCCACGAACCCCTGTTCCGTGGATTTTGACCGCTGGAAAGAGATGGGCCTGCCCGAAGACCTGGTGCGGAAGCAGGGGCGGACCGATGAAGGGTACATGAAGATGGGCGCCGTCCCTCTGGGAAGCTGCCTGCCTTACCAGACGGGGAACCTTCCCCTGCCCGGCGCTCATTTCTCCTGGGGGGGCTCGGCCGGGGCTACTTTTTCCAACTCGGCCCTCGGGGCGCGGGGTAACCGGGAAGGCATGCCGTCGGTCATCGCTGCCGGCATTGCCGGGGTGACCCCGGAGTACGGTCTGCACCTCAAAGAAAACCGTTACGGGCAGGTCCTGGTGGACCTGTCCGGCCTGGATCATTCCTCCCTGAGCCTGTCCGATTACTCGGCCATCGGTTCTTACGTGGGGAGAACTTTGGTCAGTAAGAACCCGGTCGTGGTCGGCCTTCCCCCAACGTTCAGCCCGGATCAAATCCGCTTCCTCATCTCCCCCATGCCCACGGCCGGGGCCATCTCCCTGTGCCACCTGGTGGGGATCACCCCGGAAGCCCCGACGGTGGAGGCGGCCTTCGGGGAAAAGCCGCCGGAAGCCAGGATCTCCGTGGGAATAGGGGAAATGAAAAGCTCCTTCCGCAAGCTCACCACCACCCAGAAGGAAGACGTGGATATGGTCGCCTTCGGCTGCCCCCATTGCAGCCTCCCCCAGATTCGGGAGATCGCCTCTTTCCTGGAGAGCAAAAGGATAAATCCGAATACCCGCCTGTGGGTGGCCACTTCCGGCCAGTTGAGAAACCTGGCCCAGCGAATGGGGTACGTGGAAATCATCGAGCGGGCCGGAGGGCTGGTCCTCAGCGACCTTTGCGTAGCCCCGGGAGCGCCGTTCCACTTCGTGCCGGGGGTCAAGACCGTAGCCATCAACAGCGCCCGGGGCGCCTACTTTATCCCCGGCGCCTGCAACGTGGACGTGATATTCGGAGACACTCAGGACTGCCTTCGGGCAGCGGTCGACGGAAAATGGAGGGGATCGAGATGAAGATGATCCTGAAGTGCCGGAAGGTCGTGAGTGGAGTAGCCGAAGGAGAAGCTGTGGTCACGAAAGAGCCCATCAGTTTTCTGGGAGGAGTCAATCCCGACAAGGGAATGGTGGTGGAGCGGGGCCATGAAGCCGAAGGGCAAGTGATCATCGGCAAGATCTTCGTCTTCCCCCACGGCAAAGGTTCCACCGCCGGGCCTTATATCATCTATGCCATGTCCAAGCGGAAGACCGCGCCCAGCGGGATGATCAACGTCCAGGCCGAGCCGATCATTGCATCCGGGGCGGCCATCGGGAACATTCCCCTGGTGGATCGGCTCGATCAGAACCCCCTGGAGGTCATCCGCACCGGCGACTACGTGAGGATCGATGCGGACCGGGGGATTGTGGAAGTCACTAAAAGGGAATCTGAAAGATAGGAGATTACGGATTTCAGATCTGAGATTTCAGATTCCAGATTTTAAATCCAAGATATTTCTTGATGGGTATTCGATATTGAAAAACGGCGGTGGAGCGGAAGGGAATAATCTGAAAATCATCTTTGGAGGGGTTTTATGCTCTTGAATGATCGAGTGGCCCTGGTTACCGGAGCTTCCCGTGGGATCGGGGCTTCCACGGCCGCAGTATTAGCCCAGCGCGGCGCAAGGGTCGCGGTGAGCGCCCGCACGGTTTCCGACTTGGAAACGGTAGCCGCCTCCATCCGAGAGAAGGGGGGAGAGGCTCTGGCCGTTGCTTGCGATGTGGTGGAACCCGCCCAGGTCGCCTCGATGATCGAAACCGTGGTGAAGAAATGGGGCCGGCTGGACATCCTGGTGAACAACGCCGGGTTGGGAACCCCGGCGAAGCCGGTGGAAGAGGTCCTTCCGGAAGAGTGGGATCAAACCATCATCCTCAACCTGAAATCGGTTTACCTCTGCATCCGCGCGGCTGCCCCCGTCATGAAGCGCCAGAGATACGGCCGAATCGTGAACGTGTCCTCCTTCGCCGGCCGGTTCTTCAGCCGCCTGTCCGGTCCTCACTACAGTTCCGCCAAGGCGGGCGTGGTGGGTTTCACCCGGCACATGGCCGCCGAACTCGGGCCTTTCGGGGTCTGCGTAAACTCCGTGGCCCCCAGCCCCGTCCTCACCGAACGGGTCAAGATAAAATGGGCGACCCGGGCAGAGGAGGAGCGGCAGAAGATCCTGGCGGGAATTCCTCTGGGACGGCTGGCGCAACCCGAAGAGATCGCCACGGTCATCGCCTTTCTGGCCTCCGACGATGCCAGCTATGTCAACGGGGCGTGTATCGATGTGAACGGCGGGAGTTACATGGTCTGATCGGTAGGGGGAAACCTTTTTGCGGAGGTAAGGGTATGGCTTTCAACATCCCCTTCAAAAAATCGGGGAAGACTTTCGAGTGGGAGGGCAGGTTCAATAGTCTCCTGGATTTTGCCGAGGACATGGGAATTTCGCTGGAGAACGGCTGCCGCATCGGCACCTGCGGGACCTGCAAAGTGAAGCTGATCTCGGGCAGCGTAACGATGGAGACCGAAGAGGGCCTCGATGATTCCCACAAAGCCGGCGGGATGATTCTACCCTGCGTCGCCGTCCCCGAATCGGACCTGGTCATCGACGCCTGAACCTTACCCTGTTGCTCGTTCCTGGTTGCTCGTTCCTCCTTTGCCCGCTATAAGGTCCCAGGATAAAAAGCTACAAGACATGCAAGCGGCTAATATAGAACCAATTCTTGAAG
>PMCE01000081.1 GCA_003154025.1 Syntrophaceae bacterium | reverse complement strand
AGTTGACGGCCTGACGCTTCCGGAAATCGAGATAGCCCTGAAGAGGGAGTTGAATCGCTTTTTGACGAATCCCCAGGTTACGGTGAATCCCAAGGAGATGAACAGTCAGAGGGTTTTTCTGGTGGGGAATTTTAAAAAGCCGGCGATTTTTTCAGGTCCTCTTCTCCCAATTTTTCTGCTGAAAGGGGGAAACACCCTTTTGGAGGCCCTTTCAGATGTAGAATTTTACCCGGAGTCGGATTTGACGGCTTCTTACGTCTCCCGGGGAGAAACCATCATTCCCGTGAATCTGAAGGCCCTCCTCATGGGGGGAGACTTGCGAGAGAACGTACTGCTGGAGCCTGGGGACCGGGTGGTGATCCCTTCCCCCCTGAAGGAGATCAACGTTCTGGGAGAAGTCCAGAACCCGAGCCGGTACATGGTAAAGATGGAGACGACGGTTGTGGATGCGCTTTCCATTGCCAAGGGCCTCAAAAAGGAAAGCGCCGACTTGTACACGGCCTACGTGGCGCGGAACAAACAGATCATCCCCGTCAACCTCAAGCGGATGCTCGATTTCGGGGATATGAGCCAGAATTTGTTCATGGAGGACGGGGACATCCTCTACGTTCCGAATTCTGACGAGAAGAAATATCTCGTCCTGGGCGAAGTGACCAAGCCCGGGGTGGTTTATTACCGGGACCCCGTGGATGTGATCGAGGCCGTCGCCCAGGTCGGCGGGTTCCTGGTCTCAGCCCAAAGAAAGCAGGTCGTAGTGGTCCGGGGCGATCTTCGCAGCCCGCAGATATATGAGATTAACATGCTGGCTATGATGGAGGGGAGAAACTTCGAACGCTTCCCCCTGCAAAAGGGGGACATCGTTTATATTCCCAGGACCTATATTGCTGATTGGAACGTATTCATTAATCATCTCATTCCCACGGCGGCGGCCGCGGCGTTGGTTAATACCATTTTGCCAAAGTAGAGCCAAGGGGTTTTCCATGGACGTTCAGGGCCAGGGGCTTCATCTCAAAGATTATCTGAATGTTCTTCTGAGGCGCAAAAGAATTGTTTTGATCCTGTTCTTTTCGGCGTTCCTTGGGGTGAATGCCTATTTCCTGCGACAAACCCCTATCTATCAGTCCACCGCGACCATCCAGCTGGAAAACGATAAGATGTTCTCCCTGGATAGGCCCGCGTATTTCGACAACGGGTGGTTCGATGAGAAATGGATCAATACCCAGGTAAAAGGCATGAAGAGCAGAAGCCTGTCCGAAAAGGTGGTAAAGAACCTGGGTCTGCAGCTGCAGGAAAAATCCGATGGCATGGCCTACGAGAGCCTTTTGAAAAGAATGCTGGGAGCGGGCGAGAAGAGTTTCAAGATCATACCGGAAAAAGTGAACGAACAGGCCGTGACCGGAACCTATACCGGCGTTTTCCAGGATGACCAGAAGTTTACCCTCTCCGACCCGAAGGGGAATCTGGTGGGAACGGGCGAAATCGGAAAAACTTTTCAAGGGGGGGATTTCTCCTTCACCCTCCAAGGCAAAGGGGGGCCGAGGAAGACCTTCGTTTTTTCCATCCATTCTTTCAATTCGATGGTGAATGCCGTCAATAACAGCGTGACCGTCAACCCCGTCCGCGTGACCGCCCTCATCACCGTGACCGGCCAATGGCAAGACCCGGAAACCGCCCAGCGGATCGCCAATGGAATGGTGGAAGAATACAAGAAGTCGATTATCGCCAAGAAGACTCGGGAGGCCTCCCAGGTCTTGGCCTTCATCGAAGACCAGCTGGAGGCGACCGAAAAAGAACTGGTGACCGCCGAAGAGAACCTGAAAGTGTTCAAGATGAATTCCAAGCTGGTGGCCTTGGATGCCGAACTGAAAAATTCGATGGATCAGATCGCGGAATATGAAAAGGAGGTTAAATCGCTTTCCACCTACCGCGGGCAGGCCGAGATTATTCTCTCCACGCTCAAAAGCCCCGGTCCCTTTGCCGAGCAGGAAGCGGTGTTTTCCATGGGAGCGGGGCTCGGCAATGATTACTTGAAAGAGCTGGGGCGAAAGTTGCTGGATTTGAACGGTCAAAAAGCCTCCCTGCGGATTGCCCTGAAAGAGGAACACCCGAAAGTCCAACAGGTCGACCGGGAGATCGAAACGGTAAAGACCACCGTCACCAATGAGATCACGAACCTCATTCTTTCCTTCAAGGTCAAGGAGAGAGGATTACAGGATACCCTCCGTAAGCTTGAAAGCCGGTATCAAAACATGCCGGCCTTGGAGAAGCAGCTTTTCGAGCTGGAGCGGGTGACGAAGGTCGACAAGGGGATCAACTCCTTCCTCCTCCAGAAGCGCTCCGAATTGAATGTGAATAAAGCCGGCATTCTGGCCAACGTTTCCGTCGTCGACCCCGCGATGATTCCCGGGGATTTTATGGAGCCCAACATCCCTCGCAAGTTCGTCTGGGCCTTCCTCCTGGCCAGCGTCCTGGGAATCGGGGCGGCCTTTTTCCTGGAATACCTGGACACGACGGTGAAGACGGCGGAACAACTCCAGAAAATCACGGACCTCACCTTCCTGGGAACCGTGTACCACGCCAACTCCGGCTCGGGCGGCGAATACGGGGAGCTGAAAATGCTGGAGGCCCCCTATTCCCACGTGGCCGAAGCCTTTCGGACCATCAAGACCAATTTGCTCTTCTCCGCCTTGGGCGAGTCCAAGAAGTTCTTCCTGATCACCAGCTCCGCGCCCCAGGAGGGCAAGACCTTTGTGACCGCCAACCTGGCCGCCGCCCTGGCCGCCCGTGGCGAAAAGGTGCTGGTGCTTGACGCCGACCTCGGCCTGGCCAATCTNNCTTCAAGGGGGAAAAGAGCCCGGGTTTAACCAACCTCCTCATGAACGGGGATGGGACCCTGCCCAGCCGGGTTTTCCGCAAGACGCCGGTAGAGAATCTGGAAATCATCTCCTCGGGGGATACGCCCCCCAATCCATCGGAACTTCTGGGGTCGGAAAAGATGGATCATTTTCTCTCCTATGTCCGGGAAAGGTATGATTTCGTCCTTTTCGATTCGCCCCCCACATTCCTGACCAGCGATGCCTTGGTCTTGGCCCAAAAAGCCGACGGGGTCATTTTTGTCGCCCGAAGCGGGCATGTACAGCGGGATATCCTGAAGGAGAGCGTCAACCGATTCCTCCGGCTGAAGATCAAGATGCTGGGCGTCATCCTGAATGACCTGAGCCGGGCCGACGGCGGTTACTATTACTACCGCTACAGCTATTACTACGGCAGCGACGGGAGCAGGACCCGGAAGAGACATAGGATCCGCCCGATGAAACCCCCCGAGGTTTCGGTAAAACCCTTGTCTCTGCCCACGGCGGCAAAGAAGAGGGTTGAAACCAACCTCCACTCATGAGGCCGGAAAGGCTCTCCCCCCGCTAATTTGAGACCTCTTCCCCGGGTTTCTTTTCCCAGCGTTGCCCTTTCC
>PMCE01000211.1:17846-24561 GCA_003154025.1 Syntrophaceae bacterium | reverse complement strand
GGGCAAGGCGAGAATTTTCCGGAAGGGGGAATATATTTCCCTGACCGTTCACCGGCAGTGACCGTTCGGGCTTGCACCCATTTTGCAGGCATCCCGCCGCTATTTCGAGTCTACCATGAAAAATCGAGGTGAAACCCATGAAGATCCAAACCATTCGCTTGCCGGGGCCCAAGAGAATTGAAGTGGTGAACGCCGATCTCCCGGCGCCGGGCGAAGGACAATTGATGGTAAAGACGTATCAGTCCTCCATCTGCGGGACGGACCGGAATATCTTCAACGGCACCCTCCCTCCCGGGTTGAAATTTCCCATCACCCTTCTGGGGCACGAAGGAGGAGGAACGGTTGTCGAGGCGGGCAGGGGAGTCCGCAAGTACAAGGCGGGCGACCGGGTGATGTCCTGCAAGAACAACGGGACCTTTGCGGATTCCTTCCTGGCTCTCGATGAAAACCTCCATCCCATTCCGGCCGAGATGGACCTGGAGCTGGGGTCTCTGGGAGAACCTCTGGCCTGCGTGATGTATTCCATCTTCAACTCCGGCGTCCAGCTGGGGGACACGGTGGCGGTCATGGGACTGGGTTTCGCCGGGCAGTTGATGGCCCAGGGGGCCAAGAGAAAGGGCGCCCTGACGGTCATGGGGATTGATCCTCTGGCCGGAAAGCGGGAACTGGCCCGGAAGCTGGGAGCGGACCAGGCCTTTGACCCAAAGGCTCCGGACTCGGAAAAAGCGATCATGGACCTGACCCAAGGCCGGGGAGTTGATGTAGTCTTCGAGGCCGCCGGCACGGAGGACTCCATGAACATGGCCACGCGGATCTTGAAAAAAAACGGAACGCTCGCTCTCTACAGCTGGGTGATGGAGCCGGTCCGCCTCCAAATCAGCCGCTGGCATGACGACGGCATGAACATCCGAACGACCTGCGTCATGCACATGAATACTCCGTACGAAAGGTTTGCCTGGTTCGACCGCCTTCTGGCCCCCTACTGGAAGGGGCTGATCCAGGTGAAGCCGCTGCTGACCGGCCCCTTTTCACTGAAAGAAATCCCCAAGGCCTTTGAGACGGCCAACCGGCCGGATGCGATCAAAGTGCTAATTCGGGATTGACCGATAAATCCGAAATTCGAACATCGCAATTCGAGGTAGTGTTCCTCAAATCGTTGGTAAATTGTACTGTTGGGAATTTTTCCATTCAGCCATTGCAAGGAGCTTAGCGACAAGGAAGAAAGAGCATGGAACCGAAGATCCCTTCGCGGAAAGGCCACTCCCATTTGGGAATCCGCCCGCTGGACCCGGCCGACCGTTCGGCGATCGAAAAGATGGTTATCTCCTCCGGCAAGTTCAACGCCGGGGAGATTGCCACGGCCATGGAGCTGGTGGCTGAGGCGCTGGAAAAAGGGGAGGACAGCGGATACTTCTTCGCCGTCCTGGAAGAGGATGGCGAAAAGCCCTCCGTCCATGGGTACGCCTGCTATGGACCGACTCCCCTTACCCAGGGGGTTTATGACCTTTACTGGATCGTGGTGGATCCGTCGGCCCAGCGGAAGGGATACGGAAAGCGCCTGCTGGAATTCGTAGAAAAGGACGTAGTCGTGCGAGGAGGACGCATGCTCCTCATCGAGACTTCCTCCCAGGAGAGCTATGAGGGGACGGTCCGGTTTTATCACCGGGCCGGCTATGAGCTGGTGGCGCGGATCAAGAATTTTTACCGGGTGGGGGACGACAAATTGATTTTCTCCAAGGACCTGATTCCGACCTGAGAAGGAGGGGGGGGAATCCATGCCCTATCCGGGCTGGAAACAACTCACCAAGAACTGTTCGACAAAAGGGGAGGGCCGGGTTCCCATTCCCGCTTATTCCGAGTTCATGCCTCCGCCCCGTTTCGGATGCCGCCCGTATCGCGGAACGCTCGACCGACTGTTCTTTTCCGAAGAGGACCCGGCCGGATGGCCGGTGACCGAATTGGAGGAGGCCCTTGAGATCCGGCCCGGAATGGAGAACATCGCCCATCAAGTCTTGACCGCCTTGATCCACCTTTCCAAGGGCGAACCGGCGGAGGGTCTCGCGAGGGGCAAATTAATCAATAATCCCTATTGGCCTCCCGAACTAGCCGAGAGAGCAGGACGATTAAGCCATGAGAGATACGTAATCATCCTACCCCTGGCCCTCTCCCGTACCCAGGATGACAAGGGAAGGGTTCGATGGACCTTCTTCGGGGGCAGCGAACAAGGACCCTCCCGCCCCTTCTGGAAAGGCTTTTTTGAATCCCCCGGGAAAGAGGTTCCGGGGGAAAAGGCCACGGCCTTCCTGCGAAACCTCTTGGGCAAAGTTTACCGTGAACCCGCAGACAGCTTGACTGATCTTTTCCGGGCGGGATTTCGCCTGCTGGCTCCGAAAGGAGATGAGCCAGAGGATCTCTTCCCCTCCTGGGGATCTTCCTTCCTTTGGACTCCGGGCACCCCACTGGCCGGAGTGAAGTATCTTCTGAGCTTTGAGCCCTTCAGCCAATTACCTCCGGAGGTCAGAGAAGCCTACCTGGCGGAGAAACTCCACCTCCTGCCTTTTCCCGGCAGCCTGCTGTTCTGGGGGGTCCCCGGCTATCGGCAGCTTCGAAAGGAAATACCCCTGGCCGGCCAGATTCCCCTCCTGCACGTCGTGGTCCGCCACGAAGCTCCCCATGGCCTGCGGGTCCCCCAATCGGGCTGGGTCTACGAACCCCACCCGGACCGTCCCCTGCCCCCCAGCGGATACGGCCCCATCCGCAGCACCTTCAAGCGAACCCACCGCTGGGCCCGGGTTGACCGGCGTGAGAACGAGCTCGAAATCACTACCCGGGAAGATAGGGTCTTGCATGTTCTCTTCAGCACCCAGCCTGCCGACCTGAACCTGTACGGGAAGCCCATGGCCCAGAACTCCCAGGTCTGGAGTCAGGAATTTCGCCTCATCCTGGACGGGCCCAAGTCTACCCCGGAGGAGATTCATGCCGCCATCCACACAATTAAACAGGGAGGGCTCTTTGGGTATCGGTTTTTTTACCCGCCCATGATGGTGGGGGACCATCAGGTGCTCTGGCATAGGCCGCTGGTAGCATGCCTCTCTCCGGAGGAAAAAACACCTTCCGTCCTCTTCGATGCCCCTCTTGGTTACATGACCGCCTATCCAGTCAAGAATCCCGACCTTGACCATCCGGTCGAACTCTGGCCCCGGATGCTGAGCCGGGAAATCCACCAGACCCTTTTGGAGTTGCCCAAAGAACATCCTCATGAATCCTATACCATTCACAGGATCAGCAACCTTCTGGCGGCCCGGAGGCTCTTCGGAAGAAACCGGATCCCGCGATCTTTCGCCCGCCAACTCCTGCGTCTCCCCCGGGATAAACGGCTCGATGATTGGCTCGAATCCCTGCCCGCGGCCGTGGGAAATGGACCGCAGGGGGAGAAACTGGTTGACCAGCTTCGAGGGGTTGTGGAACCGAAGAGGAAACCCCTCCCGCAGAAGAGGGGAGAGAGTCTGCCGCCTTCTTTGACCTATGAGCGCAGCGCCCCGCGGGGCTTCGAGGTCCGGTATTGGAAGGACATGGCGGCCCTGTCCACGGGAAGGTACCTCAACCAGGCCAATTCCGACTGCATCCTGGACCCGATTACCCAGAGCATGCTCAAACACCACCACCGCGACCTGGAAAGGCTCGGCGATTTTCTCCTCTCTTATTACCGTAGAGTGGTTGCCGCGCACGGGCTGGAAAAAAAGGCCCGGGTGGGGGACTTGCCTTTCAAGTGGCAGACGGCTTTTGACTTTGAATGGTGGGGAGGCTGGAAAGCCAACCAGGAAGGGCGTGCGGAAGAGCGGAGTCTGATGGTCGTCATCCCGGGCCGCGAACGGCGCCGGGCGGTCATCATGGCCGACCATTACGACACGGCGTACATGGAAAACGTCTATTACCGCGACAAGGGCGGCAGCGGGGCCCGCCTTTCGGCCCCGGGGGCCGACGACAACCATTCGGCCACCGCCGCCTTGATGCGCGCCGCGCCCATCTTTTGCGAGCTGAGCCGGAAAGGATTGCTGGGCTGCGACATCTGGCTGGTCCACCTGACGGGAGAGGAGTTCCCCGCGGACTGCATGGGGGCCCGGCATTTATGCCAGCAGCTCGTGGAGGGGACGCTGAAACTGCGGCTCGCCGATGGAAGCTGGGAAGACCTCTCCAGTGTCAGGATGCAGGGCGTCTTCGTCCTCGACATGATCGCCCACAACAACGATCATGACCGGGACGTATTCCAGATATCTCCGGGAACCGGGGCGGAGGCTCTATGGCTGGCCCACCAGGCCCATCTGGCCAATGAAGCCTGGAATGCCTTTACCCTGCTCTGGAATCGACATCCTTCGCGCAACGGCTGCGGGCGCGGAAGCAGGATTCAGAACCAGGAATCGATTCCCCCCCTCGCCCTCCATCCTCGGCTCGACGGCCAGGTCCGGCTTCCNNCACGATACGATGGAAAACATCGACCTCGATTACGGGGCGGCGCTGGCGGCCATCGCCATCGAAGCCGTCGCCCGGGCCTCGACCGGGAAGCCCTTTTCCCCCCCAAAAAGGAAGAAGTAGAGCCCCTGGGAAAAAGGCATCCTCCGACCCTCATTCTGCCATGACTAGAATCTTGTCCAGAAAGGCGACAAGGCTCGTTCTTGTCCTTCGTCGTAGGGGCGACCCGCCGGGTCGCCCCTACATGGATAAATAGATATTGACCGTGCTGGCTCGGGGGAATTATTTTTCCGCGGTCAGCGCCACTCTCTCCACCTTGGCCAAGTCCCTTTGGTAGAACCTGGACCCCAGGTAGAAAAGGATGCAGGAAACGACCGCCATGGTGGAAGCGATCTTCAGCGCGGCGGCAATCCCGTAGGCATCGGAGAAAAACCCGGTCACCAGGGGACCGAGGGAGCTTCCCAGAAGGTTTTGAACGATGACGCAGAGCGCGTAGGAAATGGCCCTCAACCCCGGATGGACCACATCCTGGGTCACGGCGATCGCCGAAGAGGCCCAGGCGATGGAGGCGATACTGGCCACGAGAAAGAGCACGTATTGGAAAGCCCCCCCGGAGAAGAAATGAATCCCGCAGAAATACAGGACGGCGGTGGCCGCGGCGGAGAGGGAGGGAACCAGCAGGCGGGCCTGAACCTTCCTTTTCATCCACCGGTCGGCAATCCAGCCGCCCAGGGGGGAACCGGGGATGGCCATGAGCATGATCCCGCTGGTCATGAACGTGGCGGTCTGCACGTTCATTCCCTGAACTCGCTGAAAGTAGGTGGGAAGGAAAGACGACAGGGATATGGAGAGAAACATCATTCCCGCAAACCCGAAGTAAGTCAGCAGAAGGGAAGGGGTCCGGGCAAACTCCCGGGCAATATCCATCTTGGTCATCTTGCTTTTCATCGGCTCCGACGGCGCTGAGCCTTCCCGATCCCGCACGGTCTGCTCCAGGCCGACGGTTTTGTAATCCTTCACGAAAAAGAACAGGAGGGCGATGGCCAGACCCGGCAGGGCCACGATCCCGAAAGCGTTCCGCCATCCCCAGCGGGTGGCGATGAACCCCCCCAGGACGATTCCCGTAGCCATCCCTATGGGGATCGACATGTTCCAGAGGCCGATCATGAAGGCCCGCTTGTTTTCGGGGTACAGAGCCGAGATCATAGCCGTGCCGCCGGGGGCATATCCCGCTTCCCCGAGCCCGATGGCCGACCGGGAGGCGAAAAGCTGTCTGAAATTCTTGGTGAAAGCGCAGGCCACCGTGGCCAGGCTCCACAACAGGGCCATGAAGCCGATGCTCTTTTTCCGGCTCCACCGGTCGATGACGATGGAGATGGGGAAGGAGAAGAGGATGATCGCCCAGTAGACGGCGGAGACTAGGGCTCCGCACTGGGCGTCGGTCAGACCCCAGTCGGACTTGAGAAAGGGGAAGAGGGAGACGACAACCATCCGGTCGATGTAATCGAAAAAATAAAGCAGCCAGAGGAGGAGGAAAATATAGGAGGTGTAGCCCTTAGAGAAGAGATAGCCTTCGGGGGGATGGGGCTTGGCCATTTTTGAACCTCCTGGGAAGATAGGACGCATAGCGCATAGAGCATAGGGCATAGGGCAAAGGGAAAACCCTGTTATGCTGAGTTTTTGCTTTTACCTCTATGCCCTCTGCGCTATGCGCCTTTAAGGAACTTCGACACATCCGCCCCACCAATCATGGCCAGGCCGATGCTTCCCGGGCTGATGGGCTTCGGGTCGGTCATCACGTTGATGCATACGGGGACGCGAGCGGCGAAGGCNNTTGTGGTAATTGACCATCCCGATCTCCGTCCCTTCCTTGATGTACCGGCCGAGTTTCACTTCCTGGGAGTGGCGGATCATGCCCCAGTGCTGGTCGTTGCAGATGACGGTCACTACGGGCAGCTTTTTCCGGATGGCGGTCTCGAATTCCATGAAATTGAACCCGATGGAGCCGTCGCCGGTAACCAGGCAGACCCGCTTTCCGGGATAAAGCAGCCTGGCTGCATGGGCGTAAGGCAGGCCGCATCCCAGGCACCCGAAGAGGCCGGCGTCGAGGTAATGCCCGGACCTGCGCGTGGTGCGGGTCATGGACATCCAGACGCGGGTATCCCCGCCGTCGCTGATGACCAGGTCTTCTTCCCGGTCCAGGAAACGGTCGATCTCGGCGCAGATGCGCATGTGGTGGGCGGGC
>PMCE01000211.1:15870-17795 GCA_003154025.1 Syntrophaceae bacterium | reverse complement strand
TTTCTCCCGATTTCTTCGGGTTGGATGTCCACCTGAACCAGCTTGGCCTTGGGATTGAGCAGATCTCCATACGCATAATACAGGCTGATCCGGTTGCCCAGGAGCACGATCAGGTCGGCCCCGGTGAGCGCATCGGAGGAGGCGCAGGGACGGATGCTGGAGGCCGCTTCAAAGCACAGGGGGTGAGTGTCCGGAATGACCCCGCGCCCCATGGAAGAGGTAAACCCGGGGGCGCCTGTTTTTTCAATGAACTCCACCATCTCCCTATCCGCGCCCGAATAGTAGGCTCCGCTGCCGGCGATAAAGACGGGTTTCTCCGCGGCTTCCAACATCTTGAGCAGCTCTTCGGCTTTTTCCAGGTCCACGGCCCGGGATCCGGTGACCGTATTGATTTTCTTGACCGTGCTTTCATCGACATTGGCCGCCCAGACGTCGATGGGCAGCTCCAGATAAACGGGACCCGGCCGGCCGCTGGAGGCGAACCGGTAAGCCATATCGATGAATTCGGGGATCCGATCGGTCTTCTGACAGCAGAGGGTTTTCTTGACCAACGGCTCAATCACCGGGCGCTGGCGCATATCCTGGAGGTCGAGCTTCTCATTGGCCTTGAGGCCCACGGCCCCGGCGATCAGAAGAAGGGGCGTATTGGCCATCTGGGCATTGGCGATGGCGCTTAGGGAGTTGCTGAACCCCGGTCCGGCCGTGACCAGGGCAACTCCGGGTTTCCGGGTTAACATTCCCCACGCTTCGGCCATGAAGACGGAAGCCTGCTCATGCCGGGTGGTGAATATTTCCAGCGCCGATCCTTCGGCGGCTTCGTACAAAGGATTGATGTGGCCTCCCGAGAGGCTGAAAACCTTGGTCACCCCTTTCTCCATTAGAGCATCTAATGCCAGTTGTCCGCCCGAAACCATTCCCATTTTTTCTCCTTTATTCCAATATCCCTGAAATTCCTAATCCTGCTTTCTTTGGTATTTGTTCCTTGTCGTTAAAACTCTTCTCCGATCTTCACCATCGCTTTGATGGCCTTTCCCGGATGGATCCGCTCTTGATAGACCTGCGGCAGCTGGTCCAGGGAGACGAGATCGGTGATCATTTTCCGGGCATCGATCTTCCCCTCAGCCATCCAGGCGAGGCACCGGATGTTTTCCTCGTGGGTATTGGAATAGGACCCGGTCAGGGCGAACTCCTTGAAGTTGAGGAACATGGGCTGATTTACGGAAAAGCCTTTGAACATGATGCTCACGATGCAAACCGATCCCCCCCTGGCCGTCAGGTTGAAGGCGAGGGGAACGTTATCGGGAACTCCCGAACATTCCAGAATGGTCTCAAACCCAACTCCATGGGTCCACTCCTGGGTCTGTTGGATCATATTCTCTTTGAAGGGGTCGAGGACAAAATCAGCGCCGAATCGCTTGCCCAAGTCCCTCTTTTTTTCTATCGGCTCGGATAGGGCCACAGGACCGAAACCGAGGATCTTGAAGATTCTTACCGAGGCCAGGCCTATGGGGCCTCCACCCATCACCAGGACCGATCCCCCCTCGCTTTTCGCGCATTTGATGCCGTGCAGGGCGGAGGCAAAGGTTTCCGCCAGGGCCGCATTCCGGGAATCGACCCCGTCGGGAATGGGGATGAGCATCCGGGGATAAACCCGGAGGTATTCGGCAAAACCCCCGGGCAGATCTCCGATCCCGATGGTCCGCCTCTTCACCTGACAAAGATAGGGTTTCCCCATCCGGCACTCGCGGCACTGGCCGCAGAAAGTCGGGCGGATGATGATTCGCGACCCATCTGGGAGGAGATTCTCCTGCTTACCGCGGTCCCAGACGACCCCGCTCACCTCGTGGCCCAGGATCACTCCATCGGACAGCAGTCCGCTCTCGAGGAGGGAATGATCGGACCCGCAAAAACCCGTGTCCGCAACT
>PMCE01000211.1:10818-15773 GCA_003154025.1 Syntrophaceae bacterium | reverse complement strand
GCAGAAAAGGCTCGACGATTTTTTCGTGATAGGGGGAAACCGTCATGTGCAGACTCGCAGGCCGGTGCTGGGCATGGAGATGCCATCCCTTTCCTTTCAATTTGACGGCCAGCTGGTAAACGTTGATGCTTTTCGAGCCGAAGGAAAAAACCGTGGCCGGAGGGTTCCCCAGGACAAAAAGGCCAGGAATAGAATTTATCCCCTTCATCAGTTCCAGGGTGGCACTCCGGGCAGCCTTCGCCAGCCCCAAGAACCCCTCTTCCCCGAGGTAATTCAGCATGGCCCAGCTGGAAGCGATGGACCCGCCGGGCCTGGCTCCGCCCAAAGTAGGCGTTGCATAGACCCCGCCGGGCCAATCGGTATAGACGAAGAATTGGTGCCGGCGAAGCTCGCTGCTCCGGTACAGCACCGTGGAAACACCTTTCGACACATAGCCGTATTTATGAATATCCACCGACATGGATTGGACGCCGGGCAGTCGAAAGTCAAAGGGCGGAATCTCCTGATCCAGCTTCCGGAGGAAGGGCAGCATGTACCCGCCCAGGCAGGCATCCACGTGGAACCAGAGGTTCCTCTGCGCCACCAGGGCGCCGATCTCGGCTAAGGGGTCGATGACTCCGTGGGGATAGGTGACCGCGGTAGCAGCCAGGAAAATGGTATTGGCATTGACGGCTTCCTTCATGGCCGCCACCTCGGCCCGGAAATCTTCACCGACCGGGATCTGAACGATTTTCACCCCGAGGTAATCGGCCGCCTTGTTGAAAGCCGGGTGAACGGTGATGGGAACGACCATCTCCGGGGCCTTTATTTCCGGACGATGCTCCCGGGCCCAGGTCCTGGCCGCCTTCACCGCCATAAGGATGCTCTCCGTTCCTCCCGAGGTCATGGACCCGACCGTACCCTCGTCTCCGCCTAAGAGTTGGCTGACCATGGAGATGAATTCGGTCTCCATCTTCAGGAGGCTGGGAAAGTCGAAAGGGCTGAGGGCGTTTTCGAACATGTAAGAGGCATAGGCCTCCCGGGCCATGTCCTCCACATCCTCCCCGGCATAATAAACAAGCCCGAAGAGATGCCCGTCATGCCAGTCCGAATCCCCTGATTTAAAGGAACGCAGAAGCGATAAAACTTCCTCCTTCGATGTTCCCTTTTTCGGCAAGGTCAGCTGCTTCATCATAACCCTTTCGTTGTCCTGGATTATCCCCCTCGAATCCTCAGTTTTCAACTCGAAACCCGGAACCCGAAACTTTTCTTGCCCCCCAATCCGCAATTCGCAATTTACAATGCCATTAGTAGCCCGCCGTCCACGTTGATCGCCTGCCCGGTTATGTATCCCGATTCTTTCGAGGCCAGATAAGCGGCCAGATCAGCCACTTCGGAAGGGGCTCCGACCCAGCCCAGGGGAATATCGTTGGCCCAGGCCTTTTCCCGCTCCTCTGGAGTCTGCTTCAAGAATTTGCCTTCCATCTGGAACCGGAAAACCTGGAGGTCGGTCATGATGATTCCGGGACAGATGGCGTTGACCCGGACCTTCTCCTTAGACAACTCAAGGGCCATGACCTTGGTCAGCATGATCACTCCGGCCTTCGCGACCGCATAGGCTCCATTGGCCAGGGGAGGGGTCTTTCCGGCTTTGGAGGCGATGTTCACGATGGCCACCGGTTTTTGAGTCATCAGCGGGAGAACCGCCTTGGACACGCGGAAGGTGCCGTGGAGGTTTACATCGACGGTCTTGATCCAGGCTTCTTCGTTGTACGCGTGGGCGGGGGCGGGCGCCCCGAAGGAGGCTCCGGCATTGTTCACCAGGACATCTATCCGTTCAAACCTTACCTGGACCGAGTGGACCATCTCCTGGATGGAATCATCCCGGGTCACATCCAGGTCCACGGCCAGGGTCTGGACCTTGTGCTTTTCAGCCAGGCTGCGGGCGATATCCTCCATTTCCCGGCGCATTCCCATTTTAATTCCGCCCACCGTCTCCGGCCCCCGGCCCAGGTCGGCGATCACGATATGGGACCCGCAGGAGGCCATTTTTTCGGCGATGGCACACCCGATGCCCGTCTTCTTTCCCGCTCCGGTGACTAAAGCCACTTTTCCTTTGAGGTCGTCATACATGGTTCGATCTTCTCCTTTGGAGTGAGCTTACCTTGCGCCTCCGGGTCCACCGGGCCGGGCTTCGCCTGACATTCAATCGATTTTACGTCCACGTGGTGAAAAGTGAAGAGGGACAAGGGGGAAGAGAGCCCATATTCCCAGCCTGGCATAGCCGCAAATAAAGGCGGTTCCGCTCCTTGTTTCCGTGTGGGGGCGACCCGTCACGCGCTTCGGCTGATCGCCCCTGCTCCGTTAAGGCAAGGATGAGGATCCTAACCCCAAGTGAACACCACTTTTCCCGTCTGCCCTGACTCGAAGAGCTTGTAAGCTTCAACCGCTTGCTCCAGGCGGAAACGATGGGTGACCAGTTTCTTCAGCGGGAGCTTGCGTTCGGCCACATACCTGGCAACCTCTCCCAGGCCGATGGTGCTCATAGTCCAGGACCCGTGGATGGTCAGTTGCTTGTGCATGATGTCCCGGCTGACGTCGAAAGAGGTCTCTCCCCCCTCCCCGACGAAGCAGGCCCGGCCATAGATCCTGGTGCTCTTTATCGTGTTCACCCGGGGTTCGGGGATTCCCGTGCAATCGAGGGTCGCGTCCGCCCCCTCCCCATGAGTCAAATTATTTATGGCCTTTACNNGCCACGCCGAAGAGGACCGCGCTGAGACCCACGGGCCCCTGTCCGTAAATGGCGAAGGTATCCCGCCCGCAGAGGTCCAGCCTCTTTATGGCATCGTAGGCGGTGCCCGTCCCGCAGGCGCAGGCAGCCCCCTCCTCATAACTGAGGCCGTCGGGCATGGGCACGCAGGCGCTCTCGTGGACCGCGATGCGCTCGGCATGTCCTCCATGGTTGGTTCTGCCGTAATAAAGTTTTGGAGCCTTTGGATCTATGCACATCTGGGAGTACCCGACCTGGCACCACCGACAGTGGCCGCAACCGAGGTAATGATGGATCATGACCCGGTCGCCTACTTTGATGTTCTTGACCTCCGAGCCCAGCGCTATGACGTGGCCGCAGGGCTCATGTCCCACCGCCTTGAGTTTGGTCAGGTCTCCGCGCTCGCTCCGGGGCGCCCGGTAGGTCCGAAAATCGCTTCCGCAGAGTCCCGAAGCGCGCATTTCGATGAGAACTTCCGAAACCCCGGGTTTGGGCTCGGGGAACTCCCTGATTTCCAACTGCCGATCGCCGAGAAATACGACACCCTTCATGGAATTCTCCTTTCAATAGATTAAGTGGTTAGTGCATGATAAGACGATCCGGTCTGCCGAGAGATCGGATGCCTCCCATAATACCATTACCCGATTGATCGAGGGAAAGAGGGTTTTCATCAGCAAGGTTCTTGGCGAATTCCCTCTCTTATTTGGAAACCGGAACTTCCGGCCAAAGGGAATCCTCATATTTCTTTCTTGAAAACAGGACCGCCCACGGAGTCTATTTTGTCAGCCGGATGAAAGACAATGCCATCTATGAGGCCGTGGGGGAAAAACCGGTCCCCCGAAACCGCCATATTCTTCGGGATGAAGCCATCGAACTCAGGGGCCTAAAAGCCCAGGACAGATGTCCCGACCCTCTTCGCCTGATTGAGGTTTCTAACCCTAAAACGGATGAAATCTGGGTGTTTATAACCAATCACCACGACTTAGGAGCTTCCACCATTGCTGCCATCTATAAAGACCGCTGGCAGATTGAGACCTTTTTCCGGGCCCTGAAACAAAACCTAAAGGTCAAAACCTTTGTGGGAACCAGTGCCAATGCCGTGAAGATTCAAGTTTGGACAGCATTGATTGCCATGCTGATCCTTCGGCTGCTCCAGCTTGGTTCCCAATTTAAGTGGTCCCTTTCGAACTTGGTGGCTCTCTTACGGATGAATCTCTTTACCCATCGGGATCTTTGGGCTTGGCTGAATGAACCCTTTGAAACTCCTCCGGTCCCCTATGAACCGGAGCAACTCCTTTTGGGGTTGATTTAATTGGGACAGCAAAAACAGGAACCTGGTCTATGAAAGTGGAAAATCTTATCCAAAAACCCAATAATTTCAAAAAACACTTATCAGACTTTTAGATAATTTGGACAGCACTGTTTATTATTAATCTTAAGAAATTCCCTTTTTACTCTTTTCAGAACCCCTGTTATGGCTTGCCCCATGGTTATCCTTATTTATTGGATTCTGGGACTTTACCAAGGGGAAAATAAAAAATGCCCCCAAAGGGATACACGGATCCGCTTGGAGGCTTCATATTGGCACCTTCCGAATAGTCATCCTCATACGACACTCTAGAAGGTTATTGGTTTTGTTGTTGGGTTAACCGGCTACAAAGAGAAATGACAAAGACTACAGCCAAAAAATACTCTGGTACGAATGGACAGTCAAAGGGGAAATTGCCTTTGAAAATGGTATTTGTTTCCAAATCCAAATTGAGGCGTTGCATTTGAAATCTTGCATTCTTAGAGAGAACTCCAAAAGCAAGACTTCAGGAAGTGGGTACAGGAAGAAAGTGTTGTCCTGGCCTTGGCACTGATTTGCAAAGTCAAATCCTGGCTTTCACCCGGCTCGGAAAGATACCTTTGGGGTAAGGAGACCCACAGCCGCTCTCTAAATTTTCTGGACGTTCTTAGCCTTTGGTCCTTTGGATGTCTCCTCGACCTCAAAACTTACCCGCTGGCCCTCCGATAGGGTCTTGAAACCCTCACCTGTTATGGCGGTGAAATGGACAAAAAGGTCCTTTCCGCCATCCTGCTCGATGAAACCAAATCCTTTCGCCTCATTGAACCACTTCACTTTTCCTTCTGGCACAGAAATATCCTCCTTTTGTTTCATGCTTCCAGAATAAGTCGGGATTTGGTGCTTCGGCTTTATTAAAAA
>PMCE01000211.1:7141-10812 GCA_003154025.1 Syntrophaceae bacterium | reverse complement strand
CTACTTCTTCCCTGAAACGATAGCCTCTTTAACCGCCTTACCCATCCTCATTTTTACAACAGTCTTGGCAGGGATCTTAATCGTTGCACCGGTAGCCGGATTGCGTCCCATGCGAGCTTTCCTTTTGACCAGGACCAGTTTCCCGATTCCTGGAAGGGTAAAGGAGCCGGCTTTTTTGGTTTCTGAGACGGCGAGAGCTGCAACCTCGTCAAGGATCGTTGCGGAAGCTTTCTTGGAAAGCTCAAACTTTCCTGCAAAATGAGAAACGATTTGGGATTTGGTCATGAGTTTCTTTGCCATTTGGGGCCTCCTGTTGGATGGATAATAAAGCTGGATAGCGGGAGTATATCGGAAAGAGGAATGGGAAACAAGGGCAAAGTTTTGAGTCTTGACTTGTCCGACCGCATTTTATACAATCCCATCCGAAGCGCCTAACCGGCATTCCCGTCCTTATCCATCAACCCGTAACCTTTATTCATTCCGGGTAGCCAGGAGGTTGCATAGTTTGGAGATTTCAATAGACCCCATTTCTGAGAAGAGGTGGGTTTTTTTATTTATGGAGTCATAGGAATGAAAAAAGGAGATGAATTATGAGTTACATTGAGAAAAACCTAATGACTGGTGAGAGCATCATGTATCGGGCTAAGTTGCATTGGATCGTATTCCTATGGCCAATAATTTGGTTCGTTGCTGCAGTGTTGTCGCTCACAAAATACGGGAATACACAAGGCGGAAAAATACTTGCTGGTATGTTCATACTTCTTGCAATATTTATGGGAATCGGATCGCAAATCAAGTATTCAAGCTCCGAATTTGGAATCACTAACAAGCGCGTAATTGTGAAGGTAGGCTTTATTCGAAGAAATTCAATAGAGGTTCTGCTTTCAAAGGTTGAAGGTATTCAGGTTAATCAAGGGATACTTGGTAGAATTCTTGGCTATGGGTCCATCGTTGTAAGTGGAACAGGGGGAACCAAGGACCCATTCCACAAAATATCTAATCCATTTGAATTTAGAAGGAAGACTCAAGAACAGATTGCTGCTGTTCAGGAGGCGAAATAGAATTCTATCAGAACGGCCTAAAGCCGCTTTTCTCTCTTCCAATCGGAAATCAGATTAACAGTAGGAGGAAGAAAGGGTGATGTCTTCAAGATCCTGCACTGGGCCCGCCGCTCCTTTGACCTATAAAACCCTTACCCAGATCTTTCCTATGCTGGACGGGGCAGGTAAGAGGCCAATCAACATTATTTTAGTTAACATACCGGAGAGTTACCATGAAATTAAGAACTTTAGATGGGGAACCAGTTAGAGGTAAAATGACCACTGATCCTCTAATCAGTCTGGACGGCGGTCCTGTTTTATTGGTAAATGATGAGCCTTTTTCCCCAGAAGAGGCAGAGTTTTTCCTGGAATCTGCCACTGAAAAGGAATTGGAGATGCTTCAAGAGGGTGGGTATGATCTTGCCGTTTGGGAGGGCAAGGATGAAGGAAATGAGGAAGACGAAGAGGATGAAGAAATCGAGTCGGATGATGATTGAAATGAGGGCCAAATTACATTTCTAAAAAGGAGGCTCTCTTGGGTAACCTCGAATCCACTATCAAATATGAAATCCAACGCCTGGCCAAACGAGAAATCCGACCTACTTTTGTCCCGCTCCGCAAGGATGTTAGAGCTATGAGACTCAGGGTATCTAGCCTTTCCAGAGGTATTCTTTCCTTGAACAGGATGACAAAAGAGGTGCATCTAGAGGAAGGCAAGCCGAAGCCAGAAGCCACCACAGGGGAAATCAAAGCTTCTCGCCTTACTCCCGATCGGATTCGCAGACTCAAGAAAAAGCTGGGCATATCCATAAGAGAGCTGGGTGTTCTTACGAGGGAAAGCGTAGGTGCAGCGCAAAAGCGGGAATCCAGTTGCAATAAATTCTTGAGGGTTGGAATAGGTTTTCCGATCTTACTACTTCTTATCTGGGTGGGAAGTATGCGGACCATATAACCTCTTTCCTTGAACGCGAAAAGAGGAGTGAGTTTTCTAATCTTGCTAAAACGGAGGGGACGAGGGGGACATGAAAAAAGTTCTCTGCGACGTCGATGACCACAGGCTTCTTCCACTTTACCCGCAGGAGCTTTCCGAAGAAGGGCATCAGGTCTTTTTGGCCGAAACTGGGGAGGAAGCGCCGTCAAAATTCGTTCAAGAAAAACGAGCGCCTTGTCCAGTGCGGTACCTTTTTCTCGTTCAGGCGACCTGGGCGGCTTTGCTGCTCCTTTTGGCGAACCCTATGGCTCTTTTTGGCCAAATGATCGCCCCTTTGGAAACAGCAGGAGGCGTTAGATTCGCGGCGTCTGCAGCATCCTCATATCAGTTTAAGTCTGACTCAACTGGCGGCGGTGACTTCTCCGTATCGCGCTACTTTCTAATGGTAGGCGGCTCGGGCCCGGTCGATGACAAGATCGGGATTGGTGTTAGACTCACCTATGATCTGGAAGACTATAATATCTCCAATTTGAAGGGCTTCCCCGTCGCAAATCCATGGAATAAAATAGACCGGGTGGGTCTGGGAGGGAGGCTGACATATAAGGTGGGGGACGATTGGGGCCTGCATGTCGGTCCCATTGTCCAATATGCCGGGGAGCGAGGGGCCAACTTTGACGATTCGCTTATGTACGGTGGGCTTATCGGCGCAACGTACAGGGCAAGCCCCGATTTTACTATTGGGTTTGGCGCCGGGGTCTTTTACCGCTTGGAGCAGACCAGGGTGTTTCCATCCCTCATTGTTTCCTGGAAGATCACCGATCGGCTTCGCCTGGGGAATGCTTATCTACTGGGTCCTATGGGGCCGACGGGGCTTGAACTTACATACGTTATTGACAAGAATTGGCAGCTGGGCGCTGGCGGGGGCTATCGTTCGTCGAGGTTCCGACTGGATAGTAGTGGTCCCATTCCCAGTGGCATTGGGGAGAATGATAGTTGGCCGTTCTATGTGCGCCTTAGCAGGAGACTCTGGCAGACAGTCCATATCGATCTCTATGGTGGAGCGGCATTTGGTGGGAAGCTGAGGCTGGATGATAGCGGAGGTCACGAGATCAATTCGATCAGCTACAATACGGCCCCCCTGGTAGGATTAAACTTCCGGGCATCCTTTTAGTCCGAACATTGATTTCACCGCTCTGGGAGTTTGATAATATCGGCATTTTAGTAGCGGAAAAGAGAACGGGGACAGGGAACCTTTCTCACCCGAAGAAGCCGAATTTTTCATAGAAGGGGAGGAGGAGGACGGCCTTAAATAATTCAATTTCCGGCCGTTGCCTATTACGAACGGACTCCCTGGAATGGAGATAGATAAACACCTGTCCCAGTGGGAAGCATTACCCCTTCTGTCTCCTCACCACCCCCAATACCATTCCTCCAACCGTCTGCAGCCGATAACTCGCTTCGGCAGATAATCCTTCAAACTGGGCCACCCTTGTGTACGCATTTAACCACATAAAACATGGTCTCTCCCATTTCTTGCTCCCATCCCCATTTAACGGCTTCCCTTTCCTTCTCTCCAAACTGAAACTGCCGGTTGAAGCTTTCAATGTTCATAAGAGGGTTTTCTACAGGAGTCTGCATGGAAATCCTGAACTGGCTCTTCTGTTGGACTTGCGGCACGCTTTGGCCACAAGACTGGTGCA
>PMCE01000211.1:0-7135 GCA_003154025.1 Syntrophaceae bacterium | reverse complement strand
CTTTCGGTCAAGTGTGGAAGTGCTGGATAGAATCAGTGGGAAAGTTAGCACAAACTTATCACCGTCGAAAGAGAAAGGAGTTCCTGCATTAGTGTAATCCTCTGATTTTAACGGTTAACGCTGGGGCGATGAGCTCTTAGGGTCGTTATGATTCTCCTCACCTTCCTCGGGGCCATGAACCAGAAAGATATGCACATGAGGATATAGCAAGGGAGGGTCATCCACACCGCCCAGGAGTAGGAGCCCATGGCATCGAAGACGGCTCCCCCGACCCAGGCGCCGATCCCCTGGCCCACGCCAAAGGCAATGTTGGAGAACCCCAGGATGCTGCCGAAGCTCCTGCCGATGAAAAGGTCGGCCGCGCCGGAACTCAGGGTTGGGGACCCGAGTCCGTAGCCAAACCCGAAGGTAATGGCATAGAGATAGAGAGGCCAGATCTGCGCGTTATTCAGGAAAAGAATAAGGCCGAAGACGCTGCCGAGATAAAGAAGGGTGACAAGGGTAAAGGTCACTTCCCTCCCGATCCGGTCGGACAGGAATCCGGACAGCCGGCCGGCGGCGCCGATCAGCCCGGCTAGGCTGAAGATGAAAGCGGCGGTTTCCCGGCTACGGCCCAGGTCCACCACCATGGCCACCAGATGACTCATAAGGGTCCCATTCCCTATTCCCAGGGTAAACATGACTCCGGTGAGCGCCCAGAACCGGAAGGTCTTCAAACTGCTCAGCATATCCCAATCCGTCTCCGCCCACTTTGGGTTTACGACCTCTGGGAACACCTGGTCCCGGGGTCGCCCCCCACTCGGATCATCTCCGGATTTCCGGGCGCCTCCTCCATCCGGTTCCAGCCCCAATTCCCGGGGGCGGGTGCGCATGAAAAATCCGGTCAAAGGGACGACGAATAGCAGAAGAACGGCCGCCAGGACTACATAAGCTGTCCGCCAGCCGGCCAGGGAGATAAGTTCCTGGATGGGATAAGCCAGGAGGGGAGGGGCCACATTTCCCATCAGCGCGATTCCCAGGGCTTTTGCCCTTCGTCTGAGGAACCAATTGGAGATCAAGGCGGAGATGGGGACGTACCCCATGCAGATCGTCCCGATCCCCATGAACCCCCCGTAGGAAACATAGAAATGCCATTTTTCAGTGGCGGCCGAACTGATCAGGCATCCTACGGCCAAAAGAGCTGCGGCCGCGGGGAGGAGTCTCCTGGGCCCCACTCGGTCGATGAGCGCACCGGCCGGAAGGGATGAGAAACCGTAAACGATAGACCCGATGGTAAAGATGGCGGCAGTTCCCGCCCGGCTCCACCCAAACTCCTTCAGCATGCTTACATAGAAGACCGGAAAGGACCACCAAATCCCGTAAGCCACCATCAGGCTGACCAGAGAGACGGCGACGATGACCCATCCGTAGTAGAAGGGAAAAAAGGAGACGATCGATTTGCTCGAAGATTTAGGGCTCAAGGTTGAAGTCACAAAAAACAGGTTCAAGAATATTCAAGGATAGAGGTACAAGGAACAAGGATTAAAATGTCAGGATAAAGGATCAAGGTACAAGGCGCAAGGGATAAAGAAAAGGTTCAAGGAGAAAGGATCAAGGAGCAAAAATCAGGAATATTCCCTTATCCCCGCGCCGGCCCCCACCATGCGTGAACCGATTCATCCTTGCAGTGGGGAACAAAAACCTTGTTCCTTGGACCTTGAGCCTTGAACCTTTTGTCACGTCTTTTGCCTCGGGCCCCGAACCTCGCGCCTTGAGCCTGTTTTCATCGTTGGTGTGAATTTTGCATTTTTAACGGGTGAGTCGGACGGAAAAGAATCAATCATCCTTGGCTTTGACTGGTTTGCGGCGGAACCTCATAGGGGGCCGGGGTCCAAAACAGGCCAGTGAGCCGTTTCCCCAACGGTTTAACAAGGCCCCCTAGAAAGGGTTTTTCCATCAACCTGCCGAAACTGTTCCTCCCCGGAAGTTCACATCCAAAATCATGGTCCTCTGCCCGCCAAAATTTGAGCGCTAAAGACAAAAAAATGACGAATCCCCATATCCTGGAAGCCAAGAGTCAACCCCTAAACACAGAGGGTCGACCGCAACCTTCCAAAGACAATGTCTGACGCCGATACTCTTCCCGCGAGGGACGGGATTTTATCGTGTTGACCTAAAAGCTGGATCAGTCTATCATTGGTTCCTTGGAAGTGGACTCTTGGCAAGGGTGACCCCGAAGGGCCCCTAGAACCAGGTTGCAGCTTTTTCCTATTATAGGCAAAGCCGATGAAAGCCCTGAAAAAATACCTGCGCCGGGAGCGTCGCCGATATCCTCGGCATCCCGTATGCACGGATGTCGAATTTTGCGTTTGGGATACGGTCACCCGCAGACCCCGGACCGATAAAGCCAAAGGATGCCTGACCGCGGTTTCCATCAAAGGAGCCTGCCTGCAGACCAATCAGCTCCAGATGGGCGTTCACCATCTCTTCCTGGATAACGACTCCCGCGGAAGAACCGTTTTGATGGTCGAAGTCCCCTCCTCCGCCGGAGAGCCCCCCTGGAGAATCCAGGCTGGCATCATTTCCTACGACAAGTACCCGGGGCATCGCCAATATCAATTTGACGTTCGTCTTCAGTTTGCGAACACGAGCGCCGCCGAGATCAAAAACCTCGAACAGCTGATTAAGGCCCAGAGTTCCGCCGTACGGGAAGAGGAAGGAGCTTGATCCCTCTCCCTCCCTGCCGGTAATCTTCCGACATTGCCCTCCGAAAATCAGAGAAGATTCATAAAGTGCGGGCGCCCGAAGGAAGCCCCTTAGGAATCAATCCTCGGTCCGGGTTTCCAACCTGTCCCGATCCCCCGCGACGACCGTTGAGCGAAGTCCCAGGATTGCCGATGAACCCCAAGGCCCGGCTCTCCATGCGCCGGATTGGCCTTTCCCAGCGTGACTCGGTCGGGGGTTTGAAGGGGGGACGGCAAAAGGGATTGTGAATTCCAAATGCCTATGGTACAAAACCAGGAAAAGAAAAGAGGAAAGCGTCGCCGGCCTCGGGGGAGCGAGCCCGGACTTTCCTCTTGCCCAGCTCGAGCAGTCCAAGAGAAAACGAGAGGAGGAAGGAAACATGTTCTGGCGCAGCAAAGACATCCTTCAGTTTCCCGAGTGGGCCCTGGTGCGCGGGCTTTACAAGTCCATGGGATATAGCGACTATGACCTGTCCCGGCCCTTGATCGGGGTCGCCAATTCCTGGAACCGGGTGGTCCCGGGGCACTACAACCTGAACCTGGTTTCGGATTACGTGAAACAGGGAATTTCCCAGGCCGGGGGAACCCCGGTCGAGTTCGGGGTAATCGCGGCCTGCGACGGCATCGCCCAGGGGCACGACGGGATGCACTACATCCTGCCCACCCGGGACCTCATCGCCAACGACATCGAGATGATGATCGGAGCCCACCGCCTGGACGGGGTAGTGCTGTTGGGTTCGTGCGACAAGATCGTCCCCGGGATGCTCATGGCCGCGGCCCGCATGGATATCCCCGCCATCTTTGTGGCCGGGGGGCCCATGGAAGGAGGCTGCGAGTTTGACGATCGGGAGGCCGACATTTCCGCCCTCACGGAAGCGTTGGGTATGCTGAAAACGGGAAAGATGACCGAAGAAGAATACCGTCATCTGGAAAATTGCGCGGGGCCGGGCTGCGGCTCGTGTTCCTTCTTCGGGACGGCCAATACCATGTGCTGCCTGGCGGAAGCGATAGGGATGAGCCTCCCGGGGACCGGGACCATCCCCACCACGCGGGCCGACCGGCAGCGGGCCGCGCAGGAGTCCGGAAGGCAGATCATGCGTATGGTCATGGAAGGGGTCACAGCCCGTCGGATCATCAACCAGAAGAGCATCGAAAACACGATCCGCCTCAACGCCGCGGTGGGCGGCTCCACCAACGCCATCCTCCACCTCCTGGCAATCGCCTATGAGGCGGACGTAGAACTCAACGTGGACAAGTTCGAAGATCTGAGCCGGGCGACCCCTTTGATCGCCAAGATCTTCCCGGCGGCGGCGGAGAATGTTCCCGATTTCCATTTTGCCGGTGGGGTTCCGGCGGTGATGAAAGAGATTCTCCCGTTACTGCACAAGGAGGCCCTCAATGTGAACGGAAAGACGGTTGCCCAGAACGTGGCCGATGCCAAGATTATGAATAGCAGTATGATAAAGACCTTGGCTCATCCCTGGGCTGCGGAGGGAGGCCTGGCCGTGCTGAGGGGAAACCTGGCGCCCAACACCTGCATCACCAAACCGGCCGCCATCCGGCCGGAAATCCACAAATTCACGGGCAAGGCGCGCTGCTTTGATTCCGAGGAGGCCGCGAACCACGCGATCCTGGACAGCAAGGTGGTGGAGGGGGAGGTCGTGGTCATCCGCTATGAAGGACCGAAAGGCGGGCCCGGGATGCGCGAGATGTACATGGCCATGAAGCTTCTCTTCGGCCAAGGATTGGCCCTCAAAACCGCCCTGGTGACCGACGGCCGGTTCTCCGGGACGAACAACGGCTGCTTCGTCGGACACATTTCGCCGGAGGCTGCCGAGGGGGGGCCGCTGGCCATCGTGNNAAGGGGTACCTGGCCCTTTACTCGCGGTTGGCGGAATCGGCGGACAAGGGAGCGATTATCCGGAACAAAATCTGAAAAGAGGGTTCCAGGGGCCGAGGATTCGAGGATTCAAGCGTGTAGGGGCGATCGCGCGAAGCGCGTGACGGCCGCCCCTACAGCCTTCAGGTGAATGACGAGAGGGAAATCATGGACAAGGTAAAAGAACGGGTTTTTTCTAATATCGAATCCCACCGGGAAGAGATGGTCCGGTTTCTGCAGAAGCTGGTGCGGATCGACACTCAAGTCCCGCCGGGGAGGAACTACGACATCCTCTGCGAAGTCCTGGCGGAGAAGCTCCGCAGCTTGGGCTGCGAGGTGCAGATCCACAATGCCACGGAAAAATACCTGAAGCTGCAGGGGGCGGAGATCATGGGGCTGAAAGGCCCGAGGTCCAACGTGGTCGCCAGGGTTCGGGGAAAGAAGGGAAAACCCGTTCTCCACGCGAGCGCCCACATCGATACCGCCGCCATCCAGGCGGAAGGTTGGACCGTCGCCCCCCTCGGGGGCGAAGTAACCAAGGACAACCGCTACGGGCGGAGTCTCCGGGACCGGGGGAACGGGTACGTCTGGGGCCGGGGGGTGAATGACGATAAGGGAGAAATGGTCTCCCTCATCTTTGCCCTGCAGGCCCTCCGCGACCTGGGGATACAGTTGGAAGGAGACCTGATCATCACGGGAAACTGCGACGAGGAGATCGGGGGTATCACCGGGCTCGGCTTTCTCATCCAGGAGGGGATTGTCAAGGCTGACTTCGGACTCCAGTGGGATGGGAACCTCACGGGAATCGGACTGGCGGCCCAGGGGCGGACCCGCTTTCTGATCCGGACGATCGGAAAATCCTTCCACGGACAGGTGCCCATCCTGGGCATCAATGCGATCGAGAAGATGTCCAAGATAAACGTGGCCCTGACGGATTACTGGAGGAACGTCCTCCTGAAGAGACAGAAGCCCATCCCCGGGATCGATCTGCCGGAGGCCGTGCAGGAAGCCGGGGTTCGCAACCTGACGGCCATGCTTAACATCGGGACCATCAAGGGAGGAGTTCAAGGGGCCACGGTTCCGGACCTGTGCGAGGAAGAGGTGCTCCGGGGCATGATCCCGGGGGAGACCTTTGATGGAGTGAAGAAAGAAATCGAGGCGGTCATCGAGGGGGTCAGGGCCACCGACCCCGACCTGAAGTACGAGCTCGAGGTGATCAATGTCCGGGAGGGGTATGTGATGTCTCCCAAGGACCCCTATGTCCTGGAAGCCCGGGCGATCATCAAGGAAGTCATCGGCCAGGATTTGCCCTTCACCGGCACCTTGGCCAGCACGGACATGAACTTCCAGGTCAACGACGGCGGGATGCCCTGCTTCAACTTCGGGGTGGGCGGCCCCTACGGCAACACCCACAAGCAGGACGAGTCCGTCTCCATCGATGAGCTGGCGGACCTGACCAAAATCACCGCCCTTTTGTACATGCGGAAGCTGGGATCCTCCTGAGGGCCTGTTTGGAGGCTTGAAAAATGGGAAAATCGGTCCCGTCCCCGACTGGTTTGTTCCCTTTTTTTCTGCGAGCCTCAACAGGAAGAACGGCAAGAGATGAAATGGCCTCCAAGCGTCACTTCCCTTCTACCCCCGGCCTGAAGGCTTCACCTGCCTATCTTCAGTGGTAAGTCAATCTTGGAGGTGATAATTACCGAAGGAAATAAACAAGAGAGGCAGAGTCTTTTGACCCTGCCTTTAAATTAGTAGGACTTGGAGGAGGTGAGAGGGATCGAACCTCTTTCTCATGAATAGCAACCATGTAGTCATCGCTATTCAAGTCCTATCCTGGCTTAGCTATACCCCCAAGATAGAATATATTCTCCCTAGTCCGGCTCGCTTTTGGTCTTCGGAGTTCTAGAGCCTGCAAGGGTAACGCTTGAACGAAAAACCAAGGCCTAAAGGCAGTCAGTTCCGTAACCCATCAGTCTCTCCCTCCATGTCCCCGACGCCCTTCGTGCCCGCTTCCGGCTTCTTCATGGCCTCCTCGCCAGTCTTTATCTTGATGCCAGTGCTTTTCGCGTTCCCATTTTTGCCAATTACCCTCCACATGTTCATAGGGAATTCGCTGGTGTCCAGGTGGCAGTCTGCGATACCCGGGTGGGAGCTCCAATATGGCTCTGGGCATTCTGGCTGGAGCAATATAGGCCCATGGCCCCTTATAGGAAGGCGCGCTGAACCAATGCCCTTCATGAGGGCGATACCAGTGGCCATGATAGAACAGAATGTCCACCCCCGCATTAGCCCATTTTCCGCAGTTACGATCAAGAAGTGATGTAATATCAACCCCTGACCCTAAAAATCAGGCCATTTTGTCCACTACATTTTCGATCCTCTTCTGTCTATTCGGGATGGGGATTTTTAGTCTCTGCAGCAGAGGCCTCAGCTCCATTGCCGGTGTCGCCACCATTCTCAAACGGATCATTTTTTCTCGGGTCGGTAAAAGGACATCCAGCGATCTGAGCTCGCGCAACTCCTCCAGCAGTTT
>PMCE01000107.1:4733-11612 GCA_003154025.1 Syntrophaceae bacterium | reverse complement strand
CTCCCGTGGCCGTGTTCTTCGTTCCCCAATGGTCGCTCTTGTAGATCGTTCCTCCTTCCATCTGGGAGATCCAGTCCTGTTCCCCGCGGATGTACTGGGTGCGCTGGTAGTCGATGTAATCCATGCTCTTGCTTCTCTCATCATAGGCCGCCTGCATCATTTGGCGGATCTCCTGGGCATTGCGGGAGACGATCTCCGCGGTCTGCCGCTGCATCTGTCGGAGTCGTTCCATCCCCCGGGCGATGTAGTTCATGGCAAAGGCGTCGTCAATCCGGTAGGACTGCACCATCTCGGCAAAATGGGGGCCAAAGGAATCAAAATTTTCCCGGGGGGCGCCCACGGTGACATGCCAGAGCCTCCAGTTGGTCCCCAGGCGGGAGCCGAAAGAAACCCCGAAGGTGTAACCCTGGCACCCGCGCCCCCGGGACGCATACGTATAGAGGAACTCTTCCGTGGCCACGGGGCCGGAGGTATAGACCTGGGCTATCTGCTGGTTCATATCCGGGCGCGGGCGGATTTCAAGAAATTGGATGTCGCTTGCCGCCCCCGTCTTGGCCACTAGCATTTTCATGGCTTGATGAGGAGGGAGATAGGGGGATATAAAAGTTCCCGGAGGCTGCACGCCCATCCGCGGGTCGAGAATGTTTACCGAAGCGACCATGAAGCCGAAGAAGCCGCCGGGGTCTTTAGCGGCAAAAGACCCGGTGCCGAAATCCTGGAATTGCCAGTCAGAGGGGATCTTAAAGCTGGCCGATCCGTCCCGGAGCCGATGCGGGACCATCTGGATTCCCGCCGCAGAGGCCTCGCGGAAACCCCCTTTGGTAAGGTGGACATTGGCCAGGATGGTGAGGAGCAGAGGTTTCATGGAGGAGAGCTTTCCGGCGGGCGCCTCGGCCACCGAGCAGACGAAGTTTCCTCCTTGCGAGGAGATCCAATACTGGAATTCTCTCTTTCCCCCCTGGGGCAGGCTGAACTCTCCGTCGAAGACGATCCGGTCTTTGCTCTTGGAAACCAGGGATTGCCTGATCTGCAGGTCGGGATATCTCTGGCCGATCCCGCCCACAAAGGCCTTTGCCAGCGCAACCGTATCATCCCCGGCTGGACTTATGCCATAAAACATCCCGGCCCCATACAGACCTCCCGGATCGGATATGTAAAGAGTCCGGAAATTTCCCTGCACCCCTTCCTGCGACTTCCAGCCTTGCGGGGTGTAAAAAACAAAGTTGGCCCCCTCGGAGACCTGCTTTACCCAGGCCGGGCGGGCCCCGGCTTCACCCTTCTCCGAAGCGCTCCATCCCGCCGAAGGGATTGCCCAGACGGCCAATCCCGCCACGGCCATAACCCCCAACATTTTTCTCATCGCTTGTGTTCTCCTGAGGAGGGAACCAAAATAGTTTCGGGTTTCGAGTCTCGGGTTTCGGGTTCTATACTCAACGTCATAATTCGGACANNCGAGCCCGGCCAAGGTGTAAATCGTCCGAAGATGTTCTTCCTTGACTCTCCCGATGACGGGAACTGGACAAGTTCCGCTCATTTTAGATCATCGGTTTTATTTTCTCAATGAGAAGGTAATCGGGCTGGGGGGGTGAATGAAATCGCGATGGTCGTTGAATTCTCGATGACAATCGATTACACTCATAGCGGGCAAAGCCAAGAATGATTGAAGGCATTTAAGAATCCGATCCGGAGGTGGGTCTTCTTCTTTTTTGTCGGGGGCGTGCAGCCTAAGAAAGTCCAAGTAGATGATCAGGCGCGGGCCTGCCCGAGGTGCGGCTTGCCCTCAGCCCGGCTGAAGCGCCTGGACCATTACATCAGTCTCTTCTTCATTCCCTTGATTCCCGTCAAGCGGGGAAAGCCCTTCCTGGAGTGTAACCGCTGCGGCGGGGTCTTCGATGAAACCGGCAAGCCCCATGCAAGTCCCTTCGAGTTCAGGGCGCCTCAAACCTGTCTCCAGTGTGGCCAGCCGGTCTCTTCAGAATTCCGGTATTGTCCGAATTGCGGGCAGAGAATCAGCTAAAACCGATTGCGCATTGGGAATTGCGAATTACGGGTTTAGGAGACCATCTGTTTTGTTTTGGCCAGCCAGNNCCTTCCAAAGCTTCTTTGATCCTCTCTCCCCCCATTAAGGGGATCAGTTCTTTGAGCCCCCCTCCCTTGGCTTCGACGGAGAGAATTTCTTCGATCACCTTATTCTTGAGGGCCCGTCCCTGGAGCCCGATGGACTTCCCGAATAAGACCGTCTCGAACTCCTGCCTTCGGATCATTTCATTCTTGATTTTTTCGTGGACCTGGCACTCCTTCGTGGCGATGAAGCGGCTGGCCATCATTACTCCCTGAGCGCCCAGGGTCAGCGCAGCGGCTAGGGTGCGACCGTCGGCGATTCCCCCTACGGCGACCACCGGGATCTTCACCGACTCGGCAATCCGGGGAACCAGAACCATCGTGGTGACATCATCATTCAACGGATGTCCCCCTTCTTCGATCCCGGCGGCATAAATTCCGTCATACCCCACCTTTTCGGCATGAACCGCGTGGCGAACGGAGCCCACCTTGTGGAAGAGTCTCACCCCTGCTTTTTTGAGCCCTTCGACGGCCGCCATTCCGGCTGCCTTGTCCACGGGAGTCCCCGAGAACTCGATTCCCGACACTCTCTCCTCCGCGCACACCTTGAAGTACATGCGGTAATGTTCCGGAGTGAGACGGATGGAGGGCAGGAGAGTGATGTTCACCATGAAGGGTTTGCCGGTGAGGCGGCGGGTCTCCCGGATGGCCCCGCGGAATTCTTCTTCCGTGGTATAGTTGCCGGCGGTTAAGTTCCCCATCCCTCCCGCATTGGAAACGGCGGCACAGAGGGTAGGCTTGCACAACCACATCATGGCCCCGCAGATGATGGGATATTTGATTCCGAACATCTCCGTGATCGCGGTCTTGAACATGCCTTCCTCCGGGAAATCGGGTGAGTTTCCTGCCGATCTTGCAGCGTAACCATATTCGGAAAAAGGAGAATAAGTCAACCCAAAATCATTTTTTCCGCTCGTTCAATTTGGCGATTCTTTTTCCTGGGCAAAGGCAAGCTTGTGGCCGGGAAGCAAGGGCGTCGCGCGCAAAAAGCATCGGCGGGTAAAGAATTCCATCCGGAGATNNGCCTCATGGTTTTTGCGCGCGACGCCCTTGCTTCCCAGCCTGGCAACGCCTGAAATTTAATTCACCTTACGGCTACCCGGCAAAATTTGAAGGAGGCCAAAGAAATCATTTTCAGCAGATATTCACTTCCTTACCGGAGAACGCTTTCTTCAGCCGATGAAGAACATCGTCGATGAGATCCTCTTCGAGCCACTCGGTCAAATGATGGCGCCGATAGAGTCCGACCGTCTTGTTGAGGTAATTCATCCGGTCGACCAGGATGGAATCCACATGGGGTTTTATCTTCTCCGCCAGGACCTCGGGGTTCTGGGGGAGCAAAGGCCCGATGAAAGCGTAAGTCCCGATTCCCTGATGGTGGAGTTCCTTCAGAGTTTGAATTCTCGTCTCGATCGGCGGGGTCTCGGGTTCGAAGATCTTCTTGATGGCCTCTTCATCGGTGGTGATGGTCATCCCCACCTCAATATCTTCGAACTGCCTGATCAAGTCCAAATCCCGCAGGACCAGGGGGGACTTGGTTAGAATGCCCACGGGGAACTGACGTTCCAAAAGGATCTCCAGACAACGGCGGGTCAGCCCATATTTCTTTTCCAGCGGCTGGTAGGGATCGGTCACCGAACTGAGCAGGACGTACCCCCGACGGGCCCTTTTTAACTGCCGCTGGAGAACCTCCGGAGTATTGACCTTCACATCCACGAAGGTTCCCCAGGGCTCGGTGTGGCCGGTGAATCTCTTCATGAACGTGGCATAACAATATCTGCAGCCGTGGGCACAGCCCACGTAAGGGTTCAGGCAGTAGTCGACGCTTGGTATTCCCGATTTGGAGAGAACGGACTTGACCCTTTTTTCCCGGATGAATGGTTTTCCCATTTTTTGGTATGGACCCCCTATCGAGCTTCGTTATTTCTTCTTGAGAATGTCGTTGGTCCGCTTCGGGTGAATTTACTCTGGCCGCGAAAAGCCAAATCGGTGCGTTCGGGGAACGCACCCTATAAATCTACGGAATTCTATTTGTTACCTTGGCATTCGTTCCGCGATGGCGGCGAAAATATTCTCGTAGATAATAGGCAGTCTTCGAGTCCTTCGATCGGGCGATCTCCTCAGGCGGCCCCCAGGCCACCACTCGCCCCCCCTCTTCTCCCCCTTCCGGCCCCAGGTCGATGATGCAGTCCGCCGCCGCGACTACGTCCAGGTCGTGCTCGATCACCACCACCGTGTCGCCCCGCTCCACCAGACGCTGCAGGACGGAGAGGACCTTGGCCACGTCGGCCATGTGAAGGCCCGTCGTCGGCTCATCCAGGACGTAAAAGGACCGGCCGCTTCCTCCGTTGGCCATCTCCGCGGCCAGTTTGGTCCGCTGGGCCTCTCCGCCGGACAGGGTGGGGCTGGGCTGTCCCAGGCGGAGGTAGCCCAGGCCGATCTCCGACAGAAACTTCAGCGGACGGACGAGGTGGGGAAAGGCCTCAAAAAGGCCCACCGCTTCATCCACGGTCATGCGGAGAACGTCGGCAATGGATCTTCCCTTGAAAGTCACGGCCAGGGTGTCCGGGTTGTACCGGCCGCTGCCGCACGAATCGCAGGGAATGTACACCACCGGCAGGAGCGGCATCACCACTTTGTGTTGGCCATGGCCCTCACAACGCTCGCATCGGCCGCCGCCCACGTTGAAGGAGAACCGGCTGGCCCGGTATCCCCTGGCCCGGGCGTCCGGAGCCTGGGCGAAGAGTTCCCGCAGGGAGTCCATGATTCCCACATAGGTTGCCGGAACCGACCGCGGAGTCCTCCCGATGGGTGATTCATCCACTTCTTTGACATGCTGAATCTTCTCCCATCCCTTCAGCNNCCGAGCGGGATGTCCACGGATACATCTTTCAAATTATGGAGGTTGGCCCCCACTGCGGTCAGGCGCTCCGCTCCATCCAGGGAATGCCTGGCCCATTCCGTCGTTTGGCCGTTCCCCCGGAGCCACAGCCCGGTGATGGATTTCCGGGAACGCTGCAGAGCGTGGGGAGAGCCGGTGGCCACCACCCGCCCTCCATTCTGCCCGGCCCCCGGGCCCATGTCGATCACATAATCGGCTGAGCGGATGACCGGTTCTTCATGCTCTACGACCACCACCGTGTTCCCCCGGTCCCGGAGGTCGGAGAGGGCTTTCAGGAGCGCTTCCGTATCCCGGGGATGAAGTCCCACCGTGGGTTCGTCCAGGACGTAACAGACCCCTCTCAGGTTGGAGGCCAGCTCCGCGGTGATCCGGATTCGCTGGGCCTCACCGGTGGATAAGGTCCCCGTGGCGCGGTCCAGAGTCAGGTATCCCACTCCCAAGTTTTCGAGGAGGGTCAGGCGATTGATCAGTTCGGGGAGGATCCGGTGGCTTACCTCCTGCCGCATTTGCCCGAGATTCTGCACCCATGTTTTGGCCTCCCGGATCGGGAGGCGGGCAATATCCCCGATATTCCGTTCCTTGACCCGGACGGCCAGGGCTTCGGGGCGAAGACGCGTCCCGCCGCAGGCGCGGCATGGCGGAGGCTCCCCGTTGTCCTCGGAAGCGGCCCAGGCAAGGCCGGAGCCTTCGCACACCGGGCAGGCCCCGAACTTCTGGCTCCAGGTGAAGAGTCTCGGGTCGGGAACCGGCAGTCCCGCGCCGCATTTGGGGCAGGACTGGCGGGTGGAGAAAAACTCCTCTCCCCCCCGGCCTACCCGCGCAACGATGGCCATCCCTCCCCCCGCATCCAGCGNNGGAGCCTCAGAGGCCAAAGAGACCTTTCCATCGATGCGGACCCGCCCGAACCCGCGCTTGGCTGCCCGCTGGATGACTTCGCGGTGGTGCCCCTTCCGCCTCCGCACCAGAGGGGCCAGGATCCAGACTTCCTCTCCCCCGAATTGGCCCAGGATCTGATCGGTGATCCCCGCCGCATCCGTGGCCCCTCCCGGGATCCCGCACTTCGGACAATAGGGAACCCCCAGGGAGGCGAAAAGCAGGCGAAGGTAATGATAGACCTCCGAGGCTGTGCCCGTGGTGGACGTGGCCCCGGCCCGGGACAATTTCTGCTCCAAGGCCACCGTGGGAGGAACGCCCTCGATGACGTCCACTTCAGGCCGGCCCAGGGGGGGCGTGTACTGGCGTGCATAGGTGGGCAGGCAATCCAAGAACCGGCGGCGCCCTTCGGCATACAGAACGTCAAAGGCCAGGGTCGACTTCCCCGAACCGCTCACCCCGGTGACGGCGATGAGCCGATTGCGGGGCAGGTCGACTCTCAGGTTGTCCAGGTTGTTCTCCCGGGCTCCCACGATCCGAATATCACGGTTCCAGGATCGGCCTTCTTTGGAGGACCGGGGCGGCGTCTTATCTTTTTTCGCCTTCGACCAGACGATTCTTCTCCGCAGCGCCTGCCCGGTCGGGGTGTCCAGGCGGGCGACTTCTTCGGGGGTCCCCTGGCCTACGACCCGTCCTCCCTCCTCCCCGCCCTCCGGGCCCAGGTCGATGATCCAGTCGGCGGAGCGGGCCACATCCATGTCGTGCTCCACCACGACCACCGAATGGCCCACATCCACGAGCTGGTGAAAGGCCCCCACCAGGTCGGAGATGTTGGCCGGATGGAGTCCGGTGGTGGGCTCGTCGAGAATGAAAAGGAGATTCTCGGCCCTGCGCGCCTCGCCCAGATGCTTGGCGAGCTTAAGGCGCTGGGCCTCTCCCCCGGAGAGGGTCGGGGCGGATTGAGAGAGAGAAAGGTATCCCAG
>PMCE01000107.1:0-4655 GCA_003154025.1 Syntrophaceae bacterium | reverse complement strand
TGGGGGCAGGCGCCGGCGGAGGAATTGAAGGAAAAAGCCGAACGGCTGAGCCCCAGCGCCCGCGCCTGGTCGGAGGCGGCAAAGGCCCCCCGCAGGGGTTCCAGGATCTTCAGGTAGGTGGCCGGGTTCATCCGGGAACTGCGGGTCAGGGGAGATTGATCGACAAAGACGGCATCCGAAATCTGCTCCACCCCCTCGATCCCCTTGCAAGTTCCGGGTTCCATCATCTGCCGGCCCATCTGCCGTTTCAGGTTCCGGTACAAGACCTGGTCGATGAGTGTCGATTTTCCCGATCCGCTCACCCCGGTCACGCAAACGAGCATTCCCAGGGGGAAGCGAACGGTCAGATTCTTCAGGTTGTTCTCCCTGGCGCCGGTGACGCGCAGCTCGCGCCCAGAGCGCTCCCGTCTCTTCTCCGGCCGGGCGATCCGCAGCTCGCCCCGCAGGTAGGCAGCCGTGGGGGATTCCTTCCGATGCAACAGCCCGGCCACGGTTCCTTCATGGACCACTCTCCCCCCATCCTTTCCCGGTCCCGGGCCGAGGTCGATCACCCGGTCGGCGTAGCGGATGAAGATGGGGTCGTGCTCCACAACCACCACGGCATTTCCCGCGCCCGCGAGCTTCCGCAGGACCACGGCCAGCCGTTCCTTGTCCCGGGGATGGAGTCCCACCGAGGGCTCGTCGAGCACATAGAGCGTGCTGGTAAAGGAAGCCCCCAGGGCCGTGGCCAGAGTGACCCGCTGGGTCTCTCCNNNATGGACATCTTCTCCACTTCCGGAAGGGTCTTGTCCCCCAAACGGAAGAGGAGCGCCGGGGGTTTCAGCCTTCCCCCCCCGCACGTCGGACAGGGAAGGTAACGGCGGTAGCGGGCCAGGAAAATCCTTGATTGCTTTTTGTACCGGCGCCCCTCCAGCCATTTGAAGAGTCCCTGGATTCCGTACCAGGGGCCATTTCCTTTTCCCTCCCCCTCCCAGACCAGCCGTTGAACCCCGGGGTCCATTTCCCGCCAGGGTTTGTCCGCGGGGATCTGATTCCTCTTCAAAAAACGCAGCAGATCTTTCTGGCATTCATGGAAAGCGGGGGACTGGAACGGCTTGACGCAGCCCCCGGAGATGCTCATCCCGGCGTCGGGGATGACCAGATCGGGGTCGATGTCGATGACCCGCCCGAATCCATGGCAGGCGTCGCAGGCACCGATGGGGTTGTTGAATGAAAAAATGGCCGATGAGGGATTCCCGTAGTCGAGTTCGCAGCGCTCGCAGTGAAGCTTCTCGCTGAAGCGCAGGGGCTCTTTTTCCCCCTCGACCCACACTTCCATTCGTCCTTCGCCGAAGCGGAGCGCGGATTCCACTGAGTCCACAATCCTGCGCCTGCGTCCGGGTTCGAGGAGGACCCGGTCGAGCACCACCGTGACCGCGCCGTCCTTGAGTCTCAGTTCGGCCTCTTCGACCGATACCGGCCGCCCGCCTTCGAGCACGCGGGCGAACCCGGCCTGCCGAAAGATTTCCCTCAGCGCCTCAGGACCTGCTTTCCCCACCGCGCGGGTGAAGCAGAGGAAGGCATTCTTCCCCGCTGCCGACATTAAGAGGGAGTCAAGGATCATCGATGGGGAGTAACGATTCACCGGAAGCCCGCATTTCCGGCAGTGGAGCGTGGAGGCGCGCGCGAAGAGCGGCCGGAGGTAGTCATCGACGGAGGTCATCGTGCCCACCGTGGACCGGGAAGTCCGGACCGGCGCGCTCCGGCTGATGGCTATGGCGGGCAGGATGTCGTCGATCCGTTCGGCCTCCGGGCGGTCCAGGCGCTCCAGAAACTGCCGGGCGTAGGGAGAGAAAGTTTCCACATATCTCCGGTATCCTTCGGCGTAGAGAACGTCAAAGGCCAGAGAGGACTTGCCGGCTCCGGCCACGCCGGTAACGATGGTCACCGCTCCAACCGGGACGCGGACCGTCACTCCCTTGAGGTTGTTCTGCCGCGCCCCTTCAACGTATATGGGATTGATGGACATAGTCTTTCCAATCTTCCATGAACGCAGGGGCGGATTCCAAACCCGCCCCCCCTGTAAGAATTAATTTCCCGAACCCGGTACGGAATATTATAACCCTTTATTCTTATAGCAAAGCCCCCGCCTTGACGATTATGATGTAGATTAGAAATTTTGTAACAGTTTAGCTATTTGAAAAGCCGTAAAATCCCCCTTCATCCCCCTCAAGCTGTGAAAAAATTCTGGCAGCCTGAAATGGGGGGGCCCGGGCATGCCCGGGGAAGGGGCAAATTCAGGCCCCCAAAAAAGGCGCTGGTTTCTCCGTGGCCGGCGGGGTATTTAACTCGCTGGACCCAAAGAGAGAATCCTTTATGTTCTTGCAAGAATATTCCCAAGTTGGCAGCGTCACTCGGCGGAAGTCGGGTAAGTGCTTTGCGGCCCTCCATCTCCCGCCGGTTTTGGCGGCCTGAATTTGCCCCTCCCCCGGACAACGAGAGAGGCTTCCCGCTCGCTGGATTTGAATTTTTTCACAGCTTCCCTTTTCCAATGGGGGAAAAAGTGGAAGGAATCCTCCACCGGATGTCGAAAAACTCTCCTCCCTTTGAAAAAGGGAAAACGGGAGGGATTTCTGGCAAAGGCTTTTCAAAGGGCTAACATGATACGAAATTTTTTTTGCCAAAAGGAACCGAATCTTGTATCTTCCAATGGGGACCGGGCAAGAACAGTTCCATCCTCCGATGAGAAACAGCAAGTAGACTTTTCCCTGTGGGATGACGATAAATCGTACCATTTTCCCCTTCCCTTTCGACAATGCGATTGAACGACCAAATGCTTCAAGCCTTCGACCGCTACCGGGAAATAATCCCTGAGTACGAGAGATTCCTCTCCGGCCTCGAAAACCCTCTCCCCGTTTCGATCCGGGCTAATACTTTAAAGGTGGGGGCGGCCTCTTTCCTGGACTTCATGCTCCAACGGGGCTACGACCTGGAACCGGTCCGGGGGGTCGAGGAAGCCTTTCTCCTCGGTGGAGTGGAAAGTCCCGGAGCGACCCTGGAATATTTCCTGGGCTACTACCAGATCCAGGGCCTTACATCCATGCTTCCGCCAAAAATTCTCGCCCCCCTGCCGGGAGAAGTCATCCTCGACCTTTGCGCCGCCCCGGGGGGTAAAACTACCCACCTCGCCCAGCTTATGGGAGACCGAGGTCTGATTGTGGCCAACGATTTTAGGGGCGAACGGAACAATGTCCTGCGGTCGCACATCGACCGGCTGGGAATCGCCTCGGTCCTGGTCTGCGGCTACCACGGAACGGCCTTCCCCCTTCGCCGGAAGTTTGACCGGGTTCTCCTGGACCCTCCCTGCTCGGCCGAGGGTACGTATCGGGTCGGCTACCCGCCTCCTTCACGGGATAACCCAAAGGTGGCCCGCCATCTGGTCCGAATTCAAAAAGGGCTTCTCCAACAGGCGCTGGCGGTCCTCCGGCCGGGGGGAACTCTCGTTTATTCAACCTGCACGTATGCCCCCGAGGAGAACGAGGCAGTGTTGAATGAACCGGTGAAGAGCGGGCAGGCGGAGATCCTGCCACTTTCCATTCCCCTACCCCACGCCCGCGGCCTCACCTCATGGCAGGGCGAGTCCTACCATCCCGACCTGGTTAACGCGGTCCGCATCTATCCGCATCAAGTCAACTCCTGGGGGTTTTTCATTGGTCATCTTCGCAAGCGAGGCTGAACGGAAAGAGATTCTCGATTATTTCTCGGACCGGTTTGGAATCCCGGAGGAAGCCTTCGCCGGGTTCCGCTTTCTCATGGGGGAAAAGAAGATCTGGGTCGTGCGGGAGCACCGGGACCTGGAAGGAATCCTGAACCAATTGAAAGTCGAGAGTGCCGGGATTCCCCTCCTCCGCACAAAGACATCCATGTGGAAACCGACCACGGCCGGGCTCCATTTCTTTGGCCTCTTTGCAACCCGCAATCTAATCGACCTTGAGGGAAACGCTCTGCATGCTTTCCTGGAAGGACAAAGCCTCGAAGGGCCTTTTCCCCTGGAGCCGGGTTTCGTAATCGTCAGGTGGAAGGGAAAGGTCCTGGCATGTGCAGTCTACGGAAGGGGGAAGCTGCGCTCCCAGATTCCCGAGCCCCGGGGACGGGGGTTGAGGGGGAAGATCGGGTCTGAAGATTCATAAGGCCCGGCAGGAACAAAAGACCTAGGGAGACACAGATGAGAAAGTGCCTAGAGTTAGGAGTGCCTAGAGTGCCTAAAGTTAAAGACAGGGCTTTAATGCCTTTGACTCCTAACTCCAAACTTTCTTGGGCGCGGATAAAGAGAGATGAAGCGGGAAAGATAAATACGAACGTCGAGGGAAGCGGTTTGGAGCTTTGGGGGGGTGAATCTTTTCTTCTTCGTTGCCTTTATATCCCTGTGCTTTCTTCGTAATCTGCGGATAAACCGTATCAGTTTTTTATTTTTTTCTGATTCGCAAGAAAAGCTTGACCGCCGGGGGTCTGCCCCCCTGATGGTCGTGGCTCCGGTTAGTCTGTCTTCCGGATCAAGGGCTCATGTGGCGATCGGAAATGGGATTCCAACAAGCCGGGCAGGATTCGCCCCGCCATCGCCAGGGCCACCCGGGCCGCACGCCACATCAGCCAGCCCGGCGGCAACCATTTCATCA
>PMCE01000109.1:9739-12336 GCA_003154025.1 Syntrophaceae bacterium | reverse complement strand
CCGGGTCAAGCCCGGAATGACAAACCCGATAAGGATATTCCTGCACCGCATGAACGCCTACCTTGCCGGGGATTCTTCCCGGGGATTTCGTTGGATCAGCCTTTCGATCTCCTGCGCGCAAATCTTGGCCCCTTCAGAGACCACCGGTTGGGGCCTTCCCTTGCCGGAGATTTCCTCCAGCACCCCTTCCCATTTCAGGGCGCGGTACTCCTCGGAGGAAAGACGATATCCGTGCCCCCAATCTTGAATGGCCTTTCCCAGCACTGGGAATTCGGCAAAGTCTTCCCGGGGCAGGTAAATCAGGGGCGTGCCGTTGACCCGGCATTGGGAGACGACCCCGTACCCGATCTTGCCGATCAGCGCATCGGCAGAGGCGACCAGGTCTTCATAGGGATAGTCTTTTTTATACACCAGGTGGTAATTGGAGGACGCGCCCGGAAGAGGATAAATGCCGATGAAATTCCAAGCCCGGAATCTTTCGAGATCCTTCCAGCGGATGCGGTCCATCCCGAATTCGCCGACATAAATTAAAGCGATATGCTGACCGTCCTTCAGGCCCAAGCTTCTCCTGAGCCGGTCCCGGATATCCCTTCCGGGTTTGGCTACCGGCGGAACTTTCCGCCTTTCCCGGAAATACGGCATTCCCGTGGAAGGCGTGAGTTCCAGGAGCAGATCCGTCATCTGGTATTGGCTGTGGATCTCCCGCAGGCAGGGTTCGAAAAAGGGATATTCCCGGACGTAGGGCTCATAGATATCGTACCAGGTGAAATTCGTGACCGCCGCCGAGGGAAGGCCCGCCTTGCGGGCCACCTCAAAGGCAAAGGGGGTTATATCGCTCACGATCCCATCGATCCCCTGTCTCCGACAGAACTGAACCTCCCCCGCCAGGCGCGCGGCGTTCTGTTCGGCCAACCTTAGGTAGGCCAGCAGGGTTTCTTTTTTCTCGACCGTGACGCTGTCTCTCTGGATGCAGCCGCAGTCAAACTGGGCGGGGAAAATCTCGAAGGGCCTCTTCACTTCCTCACGGAAGAAAGTCTCGGGCAGGGTCGTCCGAAAGATCAGCCGAACATTCTCGGATAGTTCATTGCAGATGGCGGCGGTTCGAACGGCATGTCCATAGCCGTGAGCGGTCAGGTAATAAAGGATCTTCATCGGGTCTGCTTGCGGACGATCCGGCGGCCGTCGGTGTAGGGGCGGTTCGCGAACCGCCCCTACGAAAGGCTTACTCATTTCCCGCCAGGTAGTCGATGGCCGCCTGCACCCCTCCTTTTTTAAAGGGAATGCCCGCCAGGGCCAAACCCATCTCCACCCCGCTCAGGGTTCCCGCCAGCATCAAATCGTTGAAGTCTCCCATATGGCCGATGCGGAAGAGTTTGCCCTGCACCTTCCCCAGCCCGTTGCCCAGGGACATGTTGAACTTCTCCAGGATCTTCTTGCGCAGGGCGTCGGCGTCGTGGCCTTCGGGAACGCGCACGGCCGTGAGGCCGTTCGTGTATTCCTGGGAGTTTAGGCAGTTGATTTCCAGTCCCCAGGTCCGTACCGCGCGGCGGGTGGCTTCCCCCAGCCGGGCGTGCCGGGCAAAGACGTTCTCCAGGCCCTCTTCCTGGATCATCTGGAGGGCTTCCCGCAGGCCGAAGAGCAGGTTGGTCGGCGGGGTGTAGGGGAAAAAGCCCGTCTGGTTGGGGCCGATCATGGCCTNNGGCAGCATGAGCCCTTTCTGGGAGCAGCTCACGGTCACGTCGACCCCCCATTCATCCTGCCGGTAATCCATCACCCCCAGCGAGGAGACGGTATCCACCAGCAAAAGGGCCGGGTGTTTCGCCCGGTCCATGGCCTTGCGCACCTCGGCAATCCGGCTGATCGCGCCCGTGGAGGTTTCGCTGTGCACTAAGGCCACCGCCTTGATCGAATGCTGGCGGTCTTCCGCCAGTTTCGCCTCGATCTGCGCCGGGTCCGCACCGTGGCGCCAGTCGCCCGGGATGAAATCCACCTGGAGCCCCAGTTTCACGGCCACATTCTTCCACAAGGTGGCGAATTGGCCGGTCTCGAACATGAGCACCCGGTCGCCCGGGGAAAGAGTGTTCACCAGCGCCGCTTCCCACGAGCCGGTTCCGGAAGCGGGATAGACGATCACCTTTCCCGAAGTCTTGATCACTTTTTGAAGCCCTTCGAGGGCCTCTTTGGTCAGGCGGGAAAACTCCGGCCCCCGGTGGTCGATGGTCGGNNGATCCCCCTTTTCTAATGACAGTGAAAGTGCAAGTGCAAGTGCAAGTGAATGCCTAAAATTCGAAATGCCGAAAATGCCTAAAATTGCTTTCCGCTTTCTTTGTCTGTATACCTTCGTAATCGGCGTAATCGGCGTAATCCGCGAAATCTGCGGATAAAATGGGACACGGATCAACGCGGACATGCCTGACAAGAATCCAGGAGCCAGGAGTCAGAATTCAGGAGAAGGAGGAACGAATTTTTGCCTTTCTGACTTCTGCTTCTGACTCCTGAATTCTACTTCTTATCAGCCCGGTATCGCCCCATGAAAGATGCGAACGATTCCGCCTCCGGAGGCTGAAAGGACTCCAGGGGCCGGTCTTCGATGGGCA
>PMCE01000109.1:7521-9732 GCA_003154025.1 Syntrophaceae bacterium | reverse complement strand
CTGGCCCCCGCCAACACATACCGGCGGCATCGCTCCACAATGCTGGATAAGGGCCCATTCTGAAGGAGAAGGGTGTCGAGACCCAGCATGAGAGACATCTTCTTCCCCCGGGCGTACTCGGCGTAGGGCTCGGGTCCTGTCTTGGCCACATCCGGGTCCATGCACATCAAGGCCCCCGGGCTCACCGAGGCCATCAGCCCGAGCATCTTGTAAAACTTCTCCGGGTGCTTGTAAAGATAGCTGTATCCCCAGTACCCCATGCTGGTCACGTTGCCGGCCTTCTCGTTCATCCGCGCCACGTAGGGCATGACGAACTCCTCCAGGATCTCCACGTTCACGATGGGAGGAGAGGCGGCGGCATCGGCTCCGTTTCCGGAGGCATTGGGCTGGCCGGTGGCCTCCCGCTGGGTCCGGACCCAGGGGACCAGGATTTCATCGGTCAGGAACGTCAGGAGCCGGTGGGCGAACTGGGGTGCGGTCAGGATATCCACCAAAAGATTCTCGATACCCCGCACGTTCACGGCCAGGGAAAAGGGGGAGCAGAAGCGCACCCGCACCGGGAGCCCCAGTTCATGGGAGCGGCGCATGACTTCGAGGACGAAGGGCATCCGGGCCGATCGCTTGAAATCCGGAGGGCGGAGCCGATCCAGGTCCGAGTGCTCGCGAATCAGGGGATTCCGGCGGTCGATGTCCGGCATGCGGTCCGATTCCCAGGTCAGGCGCTGGCCCAGGGCTTCGGCTTCGATGTTGTAGATGTCGTAGTAGAAACCGGGCATGTCCAGCTGGTAATACTCGAAGACCGCCAGGTTCATCTCCACGAACTTCTCCGCGTTGGTGTAAGCCTCCCGCATGTCCCCGCCGCAGAGCTTGACCACGTGTTCGTTGATCTGGGCCAGGATGGGAACGGCCTGCGCCTCCCCCCTGAAGATCCGTGCGATTCGCTCGCGTGTCCCGGGTGACAGTTGCATGGTTAGCCCTTTCAGGATTCCTTTTCGTCCGCGGTCGGAATCAAACTGGCCTTTTCCTTGGCGTCCCTCTTTTCATACTTCCCAAACATGGCCGGCTGCACGTAGTCGAAGTACTCCTGGCAGTTCTTCGTCCGGGGACAGCGCTTTTCGCAGATCAGCGGGGAGATCCTGGGCTGATTTTTCCTGCGCCGGCAGACGATGAAAGGGGTATCCGGGAAAAATGAGTTTTCTTTGGGTTTATTCTTCATCATGCCGAAAAAGGTAAAAGGACGGCCTTCACCGCCTCCCGGGATTTCATGGCCTGGAGGGCTTCATTCGCCCCGGATAGAGGAAACCGGTGGGTGATGAGCCCGGCAAAATCCTGCTGACGCCTGAGGATCAGCTGCAAGGCCATGTGGGTATGGCGGGTTTCGCTCACCCATACTCCCTGGAGGCGCAGATTCTTCCTCCCCACGTCGTGGAAGCAGTCGAGCTCGATCTTCCCGTGGGGTTCCCCGAACCCGGCGGTGATGCAAGCCCCCCCGTTACGCACGGAAAGGATGCATTCCTTCAGGGCTTCGGGCTCTCCAGCCATCTCCAAAGCTACATCCACTCCCCTTCCTCCGGTCGCCTCCAGAATGATTCTTCGCCGCTCTTCCGGCGGGATCCGGTGGCGGTTTAAGAGGAGGGTTGCCCCGAAAGACCGGCACATCTTCAATCTCTCCTCCGTGCCGCCGATCACGATGACCTGGGAGGCTCCGAAGGAGCCGGCAAAGGCTACCGCAAAGATCCCCAGGGGGCCCACCCCCTGAACCAGGACGGAATCGCCTGCCTCCATCCGGGATAGATCCATGGCATGGGCGGTCGTGGCCCCTGAGCAGGACGCGGGAACCAGAGCAGCCAAATCGATATTCTTCTCGATCCGGAAAAAATCCGACCGCTGATCGAGGAGAAGGTACTGGGCGTAGTTTCCCGTCAGGTAAGGAGGGTCGGCGCAGGAGGTGTGGATTCCGTGGACAAATCGATGAGGGCAGAGGGAGGGTTCCATCTTCACTTTGCAAAAATAGCAGTGCCCGCAGGTAACCCCCCGGGACCAGAGGACCTTGTCCCCGGCCTTCAAGGGAACCCCGTAGGCGTCCCTCTTCTCCCCCTTCATCTCGGCGATTTCCCCCGCGCCCTCGTGTCCCAGGATCATGGGGAGACGGGTCCGCGGGTCCCTTCCTTCCCACATGTGCACGTCGGACCCGCAAACCCCCGCCGCTTC
>PMCE01000109.1:0-7442 GCA_003154025.1 Syntrophaceae bacterium | reverse complement strand
GGTTAGAAGATCTTAAGAAATCGGAGGAGGGCCCTGTCCATCTCCTGTTTTTCGCAGACCCCGACGTGAAGCTCGGGCAAAAATTTCAGCTCCGCCAGCTTGGCCGGAACCGGCTGACCGGCGACTCTCGCAAGCTCGTCCAGCAGCGTGAACTCGTCCTTTCCCGAGGTGTCCCGCCCCAGAGCCTCCAGCACCGCCCGGTTGAACTTGAAGGGGCTGGCTGTGGAGGCCAGCAGGGCCGGAGTGGGGTCGCCCGTCTCTTCCCGGTACTTTTGCAGAACGCTGTAGCCCACGGCCGTGTGGGTATCCATTAAATATCCATGCTTCTCAAAGGCCCGCCGGATGGCCGCAAGGGTCTCCTTCTGGTCCGCAAAGCCCCCATAGAATAATTTTTGAAGTTCTTCCAATCCTCCGGGATGGATGGCATACCGGCCCTGGCTGCCGAGGTCCTTCATCCATTGAGCTACTTCACTCGCTTTGCGCCCGCTCAACTCGAAGAGNNTCGGTGAGCACGCGGTTCCGGTTGGAAGCGCAGATCAGTCGCGACACGGGAAGGCCGCCGCGAATGGCATAATAGGCGGCCAGGATATTTCCGAAGTTCCCGGTGGGAACGCAGATCAGGATCGGCTGGCCTGGCCGGATTTTGCCTGCTGCCGCCATATCATCATAACCGGTGAAATAATAGGCAACCTGCGGGGCCAGGCGGCCCCAGTTGATCGAATTGGCCGAGGAAAGCTGGAAATGGAAGGTGGCCAGTTTCCGATTGAGGGCCAAATCCGAAAAGATCTTCTTCACCCCGGTTTGGGCGTCGTCAAAATTCCCCCTGACCGCGCAGGCCCCCACGTTCTTTCCCCGCTGGGTGACCATCTGCAACCGCTGGATCTCGCTCACCCCCTGGTGGGGGTAGAAGACGAAGATGCGCACTCCTTCGGCATCCGCAAACCCTTCCAGGGCCGCCTTCCCCGTGTCTCCCGAGGTGGCGACCAGTATGACCACTTCATATTTCTCCCGCTCGGCCTTCAGGGCGAAAGAGAGCAGGCGGGGCATGATCTGGAGGGCCATATCCTTGAAGGCCTGGGTTGGCCCGTGCCATAGTTCCAGAACCGCCGTCCCGTCCCCGAGAATTTTCACCGGAGCCGTCTGGGGGGACTCGAAATTCTTTCCATAGGCGCTCCGGCACGAAGAATTCAGCTGTTCATCGGTATAGTCCGTCAGGAAAGGCCGCAGGATCTTGACCGCCCGGTCCGCGTAGGACTTTTTAGGAGGCCCCCCAAAAGGGGCAATGCCGAAAGGAGGAAAGTGGGAAGGAACGTATAGCCCGTCGTCTTCTGCAATGCCCTTGATGATCGCCTTCTTGGATGGAATGGCCGGCGCAGACCCGCGAGTACTGATGTATTCCATGGTAAGGATACTATCATATCGGGTTTGGTCTGACAAACACATCTTTCTCCCTTCCCCTTTTACCTTTTTTCCGCTATATAGAAGGAGAGAAAAGTTCAAACCGGGAGCCCTCTATGAAGAAAAAAGAAAAAGAAATTATCGATCCGGCGGCGATGGAATCCATTATCCAGCGGTCCATGGTCTGCCGGCTGGCCATGTCGGAAGACAACCGCCCCTATGTGGTCCCTCTCTGCTTCGGGTACCGGGACCGAACGCTGTATTTTCACTGCGCCCGGGAGGGGAAGAAAATCGACATCCTCCGCAAGAATAACCGGGTTTGCGTCGAATTCGACATCGACCAGGAGCTGGTGACCGCCGAGGAGGCCTGCAAATTCGACCTGAATTTTCGCAGCGTCATTGCTTTCGGAAAGGCGTACCTGGTGGAAAACCCGGCAGAGAGGAGAAAGGGGCTGGAAGCCATCATGCAGCACTATGCCGGAAAATCCTTCACCTACCCCGACGAGCTCGTGGGCAAGACCATGGTCATAAGAGTGGACGTGGAAAGCCTGACCGGGAAGAAAGCCGGCTATTGAATTAAAAGGGGATTGAAAGGGGAGAGATGACCTTCCTTTCCTGATTGCCTTCCCCCAAGAAATTGACCCATTCTGCCGCAAGGTGTTTCTTTTCGCCCCATCCGCTCCTGATTGAAATCTTCCGCCTACACCAAGACTTATGGGAATCTCCTGCGATTGATATTGGACCGATAAGGGCTCCTGTTCCCAGTAAGCGCAGAATTGATGAGGGGCTGAAATCCTTCCTCTCCTTGGGGGGGAGCCCTGAAGAATACGAAATCCCCGTCCGCGCATCTAATATAAGTAGAAAAAAGAGGAAAGGAGACGAAAATGAAAAGAATTCTGACCATAATGGCGGCGGCATTTGCTTTGGCCTTCCTTCCCGCTATCGCCTTCGCGCAAGGGATGGGCGGCCAAAGTCCGGATAACCAAACGATGGGTTTCGGTAGGGATACGAAAGCCATGGATAGCACCCCGGAATTTAGGGCCTCGAAAGTCCTCGGCACCGCGGTTCAGAATTACCAGGAGGAGTATCTTGGGGTTATTAGGGACGTGATGATCGATCCCCAAAATGGAGGAACCGCATTGGCCATTCTTTCCCGGGGAGGCGTTCTTGGGATTCCCATGAAGTTCGTCGCGGTTCCCTTCAGTGCATTCGCTTTCAACCCCGAGAAAGAGATCTTCTTCCTGGACATGAGCAGGGAGCAGATGGCCTCGGCTCCTGGATTCGACAGGGGACAATGGCCGCAGGTTGCCGACCGGAGTTGGGAAACAGATGTGTACCGTTACTACGGACAAACCCCCGCTTGGGGAGAATCCAATGAAACCACGGCTGAAGGCCAGGGCTCCACATACCGATTTACCGCCATGAGGGGAACATCCGTCAGGAATCCTCAAGGAGAAAAGCTGGCCGAAATTCGGGATTTGGTGATTGATTCCGGGGGAGACGTTCCCTTTGCCGTTCTTGCTCATGGCGGGTTTTTGGGAATTGAGGCGAAGCTGGTTGCCGTACCCCTGGGCGATCTAAGCTTCAACGCGGCAAGCCACTCCTTCGTTCTCAACGCGTCGAAAGAACAGCTGGACGCGGCGCCCGCGTTTCAGGAAAGCAAACTCACAGACTCTGAGTGGGCTGAAAGAATCTATCGCTCTTACTACGGCACTTACGGCATGTACCCCTTGGAATGAGAGGGAAGCCCCGGGCAGCATGGGGTTTTTCCATGTTGCCCGGACGCGAAGGCCAAACCGGCTTTTTCCCGTGTACGGGTGTACGGGGGTCAGGCTTGCGTATATGCGTTTAGCGGCTGCAAGGTTGTTGGTTAAAGGATGAAGGCATGTTTGCAAGCCCGACTCCCTAACTACGTGACCCCTGATCAGGGGTTTCACTCTACTTGTCCCCTGTCATTCTCCCATCACCTGAATCGCAATATTCCTTCTCCTGCTCCGGTTGTCGAAATCGATGAAGACGATCTGCTGCCAGGTTCCCAGGGTCAATACTCCTTGGGTAATGGGGACGCTCAGGGAGGGGCCGAGGATTGCGGCTCGCACGTGGGAGAAGCCGTTCCCGTCGCCCCAGCGCCGGTCGTGAGCATAGTCGATATTGGAGGGGGCTAATCTTTCGATCGCTTTTTTCAGGTCTTCGAGGACGCCGCTTTCGTATTCTATGGTGGTTACGGCTCCGGTGGAGCCGGAACAGAAAATGATTACCGCTCCATTTTTGATTTTTGATTTTTCGACGATGGCGGAAACCGACGGAGTAATGTCCTGGATATCGCCAAATCCTTTGGTACCAAGGGAAATGGTGCCCGATTGAACCATTGCTTCCTCCCGATGAGCCCCGTTCTGGGGGATTTGAACCTTCCAATTGACACCATATCTTATCCGTCTCATAATTTCCACAGATCGACTCCAGCTCCGGGTCCTCCCCTTGTAACCTTCCGGCGGCCAATTCCGTCTTATGGGTGAAAGAATAAAACGAGGAGGAAAGGGCCATGGACGAAAAGACATCTGTTTTGATCTGTCTGGGGGCCGCAACAGCAGCCAACTGCGTTCCCTGCTTTGAACACTATCTGAAAAAAGCGAAGGATTTGGGTTTGGCCTCCGAGGAGGTCCTGGAAGCGGCCGACCTGGCCAGCAAAGTCAAGAACGGGGCCCACCTGGTCATGCGCCAAGGGATTAAGAATTTCATGGGCCAGGAAGCCTCGTCGAACCCCTGCGCGGCAGGACAGGCAGGGGGTTCCTGCTGCGGACCCTGATGCAAGAAGGTTGAAATGAACTTTCTGGAAATCCATGACCAATTCTACGCGCGGGTGAGGAAATTCATCCTGGCATCGGTGAAGAANNCACTTTCGCACCCTGAAAAAATCGTCGTCACACGAGGAGATCCATGAGGAACTGGTCAATCTTCAGGAGACTCCGGTACAGAAAAAAATGGAACAGGGCGAGATGTCCCGGTGCGTCCAGGACCAGCTCAACCTTCTCCCCGAATCCCTGAGGAGTGTCCTCATTTTTTCCGACGTCATGGAGTTCAGCCAGCGGGAGATCGCCGACATTCTCGGGCTGACCTTGGAAAACGTGAAAGTCAGGCTGCACCGGGCGCGCAAGAAGTTCAAGGCCATCCTGGAAGAAAAATGCACCTTCGAGGTGGATGAAAGAAGCGTGCTGGTCTGCGAACCGGTGGATGGAAAGGAACGGAGGGAACCATGATGTTTGCTTACGGAGGAGCCTGGAATGGTCTTCATTGGTGGTGGCTCATCCCCATCGCCATGATGGTTTTATGCTTCCTGATGATGCACGGGCGCAGAGGCTGTGTGACGGGCTGGCCCAGGTCCCGCCCGGGGTCCGATTCAGCCCGGGAGATCTTGGACAAAAGGTACGCCCGGGGAGAAATCAGCAAAGAAGATTACGAAGAGAAAAAAATGGATATCGCCCGATGAATGGATGGGAATGAACGGGCGCCACTTTTAGAGCGGCGCCCATTCATAATCCGCTTTGAGCGGCTCACTTTTTTTCAAGCCCCCGACTGTGCCGGAGGTCATGGCTTCATATACTCCGGTTTCCTCCTCGATTCCCCCGCCATTTCTTCTGGAAAATCATTCATAGAGCGGTGATTCTTTATGATTTTATTATTGCATTTAGTATCGCTAAATAATAAAATATTTGTATATGATTCAAAGAAATTACTGGATGCAATTATTAAAATCATTTGGTCGCGCGAATTCAATTGTATGGCTGACCGGAATTCGCGGGGCAGGGAAGACATCGCTATGCCGGATGGTTCCCGAAGCCCAGTATTTTGACTGCGCTCTCCCTCGTTGGCGAAGAGAAGTGAAAGATCCGGAGGCGTTTTTAAGGAGAATGGACGGAAAGAGGATCATCCTCGACGAGATTCACCGGTTGGAAAATCCCTTAGGGATATTGGAGGCAGCCAAGAATTTCCCCTCGGTAAGAATCATCGCCACGAGCCCCTCCCCCTTCCGGAAAGATTCCCACCCTGACGCCTCTATCTCCGATCGAGTTGCGCAAATGTGGCTCACTCCGATGATGTCCCAGGATCTGACGGACTTTTATGGAGCCAGTTTGACCCGGCGATTCCTCCGCGGCGGGTTGCCGTCTTTCTTTGCCAGATCCAAGCTGGAGGACTCTGGTTTTCAGGAATGGATGGACGACTTCTGGGCCAAGGATATTCAGCCTCTCTTCCGATTCACCCAGCGCGACCCTTTTCAGCGATTCATGGAGCTCTTGTTTGCCCGGAGCGGAGAGCTTTTCGAAGCCGTCCGCTACGCCGCTCCCTGCGGNNGCTGGTCCTGCGGCCCTTTTCCACGCGAAGACCCGTAGAGATCGTCACCGCACCGAAGACCTACGTCTTCGACACCGGCTTCCTATGCCATTTTCGGGGCTGGCAGGAGCTTCGGGAAGAAGACTATCCAATTATCTGGAAGCACTGGGTGCTGAACGAGCTCTGCACCCGCCTCCAGGCCCCGACGGTCCAATACTGGAGAGACAAGAGGGGACATGAGGTGGACTTTGTGCTCATCAGCCAGGAGAGAGGGATTGTGGCCCTTACGGGTCAGTGGAGGGCCGGGGATTTTGATTCCGCAAATGTGCAGGCCTTTCGCTATCACTACCCGGACGGGCCAAATTGGGTCGTCTGCAATGACGTGGCCCATGAGTATGGGCACAATTTCGGAAACCTGAAGGTGGAATTCCTCAGCCTGGAAGAAATGGCCAAACGCCTCTGCCCCGGTCCGGGACCCCAGGAAAGCACCCGGGGTGAAACCCCTGACCATCCTATGGCTCCTCCCTTAGAATCTCCTTCAAACGGCGAAAATCCTCCCACGTAAATCCCTCCCACTGGCAGGGGAGGAGAGAGTTGTTCTGGAAAAGGGGCTCCGCTTCCACATCAAAGAGAGAGCTTCGGCGAGCCTTCTCGAATAAGGCCGTACCCGGAATGGGGGAGTATTCGACCAGGATCGGCCTGGCCCCCGCATCGAGCACGAAAGCAATGCTGTCTTCTACCTCGTCGGCTCTCTGCCCAGGCAAACCGGCCATCAGGTAAACTCCGATCTCCCGGCCGGCGAACCCCGCCTTCTTCAGATTTCCCACGGCCCTGCGAAAATCCAGGTTGGTTACCTTTCCCCCCGTCTCTTCCTGGAGAGCCTCATCGGCCGTCTCAAAGCCGATCCGAATCGTCTTTACCCCCGCCCGGTAAAAGCATTCCGCCACTTCCTGGTCTATGAATCTCGCGTGGAGGGCATTCGGAAAATGAAAGCGGCAGGGGAGCTTTCTACCGATCACCCCACGCAGAATCGGAACGATATGGTCGGCCGGATGGATCAGCAGCGCATCATCGTAAAAGGCAAAGTCCTTCACCCCGGAATTTTCATGCCAGTAGGCCAGTTCTCCGACGACTTCTTCGGGCGCTCTCGACTCGAACCCCCGGGCGAGTCGATGAGAAGCGCAGTAGGTGCAGGAGAAAGGGCAGCCGCAGCGCGTCAGGAGACAGGCATACGGAAGATGGGGATACAGGTCGAAAGCCGGGTAAGGCCAGGAGCGAAAGCCTTCTTCCCCGGGTTCGCTTGGCGCTCCCAGGATCTCCCCCAGGATTCTCATCTTGCTCCCCTCCCAGGGTCCGGGAAGGACCCGGTCGGCGCCTGAATGGCGTTGAGCGTGATCGGGACACAGAGTGGCGTAAATTCCCCCCAGGACGATCGGAACCCCGGCAAGGTTTTCCCGCAGGAGCCTTATGGTCTCCAGGACCCCCGGATACCAGTAAGTCATGGAAGAGGTGACCAGGGCCAGGTCGGGGCGCGGAAGTTCATGAAGGTATCTCCGGGCCACCTCCGGTGGAATTCCATACCGGCGGTACTTGCGCGGGATGGACCGAAGGGGTTCGGGTTTGGGAATGACCTCTTTGAAGACGTGCCCCCGGCCGTACTCTTTTCTCTTCGGGGGTTTCAGGGCGCGAGTCAGCTCTTCGGGAAAGAGGGTGAA
>PMCE01000250.1:18479-18717 GCA_003154025.1 Syntrophaceae bacterium | reverse complement strand
GCGATGTTGGCCTGGAATTCGCCGGAGAGGATCCAGGCGTAGAGGACCTTCTCCACCGAACGGCCGGCCGGGGGGAGCTTCAGCACGTCTGCCAAGACCAGGAGGGATACGAGGAACGAGAGGCCGATGGCCGCACAGGCGATGAAGCCCACGGCCCCTTTGGACATCCGCCTTCCAAAGAAGAGATTGATGGCAAACCCGAGGGCCGGAAATAAAGGGATCAAACCCACATAATCAA
>PMCE01000250.1:2461-18449 GCA_003154025.1 Syntrophaceae bacterium | reverse complement strand
TACCATTTCATCAGATTCATCTCGTCCGCGTTGACCGTCTGCCTGGTGCGGTACATGGCCAGGATAATCGCCAGGCCCACCGCGGCCTCGGCCGCGGCTACGGACATGACGAAGACTACGATGACCTGGCCGTCCATGGAATTCAGGAAGCGGGAGAAGGCCACGAAGGCCAGGTTGACCGCGTTGAGCATGAGTTCGATGGACATGAAGATCACGATGGTATTCCGCCGGAGCAGAAACCCCACCACGCCGATACTGAAGAGGATCGCGCTGAGAATCAGATAACTGGAGAGAGAGACCATTTTTAAACTCCTCAAAAGCAGAATCCAGGAGTCAGAATCCAGAATTCAGAATAAAAGAAATTATTATTTTTTGTTTTTCTCCTGACGCCCGAATTCCTTTCTTTTCAAATCTCCTTTTTAGCCAACACAATCGCCCCGATGATGGCTACGAGCAGCAGCACCGAGGTGATCTCGAAAGGCAGAAGAAAATCGGTAAAGAGAAGCTGGGCGATCACCTGGGTATTGCCCAGAGAAGCTACCTTCTCGGGAGAGAAGCTCCCCTTCGTTCCCTCCAGAAGGACCTTCTGAAAGATCGCCCCGATTTGGACCAGCAGAGCCAGGCTCAGAAGGATGCCGGCCCCTTTCAACAGCCGGTTCCGGGTCACGATCCGTTTCTCCTTTTCCAGATTCAGGAGCATGATCACAAAGAGGAAGAGGACCATGATGGCCCCGGCGTACACCAGGACCTGGATGGCGGCGATGAACTCGGCGTGCAGCAGGAGGTAGATTCCGGCCAGGGCGAACAAGGTGAGGATCAGAAAGATGGCGCTGGCCACGGGGTTGCGCTGAACGATGACCAGGATGGCGGTCACCACCGTGAAGATGGCTAAAATGACAAAGAGAGTAGTCTCCAGCATGAGTACGGGCCTCCCTATTTCCGGTCGTAGGCGTGGAACAGCTGGTCGCGATCATAGATCAGTTCTTTGCGGGTGTATTTGGCGGTTTCGTAATCGCCCCGCAGCAGGATCGCCCCGTAGGGGCAGGCTTCCTGGCAGAACCCGCAGAAGATGCAACGCCCCAGGTCGATCTCGTAAACCTTGGGGAACCGCTTGTGGGTCGGGCCCTCGGAAGGCTCCACGCGGATACAGTTAGCCGGACAGACGGCGGCGCAGAGCTCGCAGGCCACGCAGATGATCTTCCCGTCAGGGTCCCGGGCCAGCTCATGGAGTCCCCGAAAGCGGGGGAACATGACCATCTTCTGCTCGGGGTACTGCATGGTGATCGGCCGGGTGAAGAAGGTGCGGAACGTTAACTTCAGTCCTTTCAACAACGGAATGATCATATCGGTCCTCGCAAAGAGTCTTTCCCGCCTTTAACGGGAGAAGAGAATCACCCCCACCGCGGTGAGCATGATATTCACCAGGGACAGGGGGAAGAGAACTTTCCATCCGAATTTCATCAGCTGGTCATACCGGAACCGGGGGAAGGTCGCCCGGACCCAGATAAAAATAAAGATGAAGATGAAAACTTTGATCAAAAACCATACCACCGGGGGTAAGAAAGGTCCGTGCCATCCCCCGAAGAAGAGGGAGACGGCCAAAGAACTCACCACCAGGATATGGGCGTACTCGGCCAGGTAGTACAGGCCGAACTTCATGGAGCTGTACTCGGTCTGATAGCCGGCCACGAGCTCATTCTCGCACTCCGTGAGGTCAAAGGGGGTCCGGGCGACCTCGGCCGCGGCGGAGATAATATAGAGGATGAACCCGAGGGGCTGATAGATGATGAACCAGACCGGGGATTGGGCCGCCACGATCTTGTTGAGGGAGAGGCTCCCGGCGATCATCATCACTCCCACGATGGAAAGGCCGAGGGAGAGCTCGTAGCTGATCATCTGGGCGGAAGACCGGATGGACCCCAGGAGGGAATATTTGTTGTTCGAGGCCCATCCCCCCATGACCACGCCGTACACTCCCAGGGAGGAGATGGCGAAGAGGTAGAGAAGCCCCACGTTTACGTCGGCCACCACGAGGTCGATGGACCGGCCCAGGATTTTAATGGTGCCCCCGAAGGGAATGACCGCGTAGCTTACCAAGGCCGTGATCACGATGACCGCCGGGGCCAGGATGTAAATGATCTTGTTGGCATGGGGAACGATGATATCCTCTTTGAAGAAGAGCTTGATCCCGTCGGCCACGGGCTGGAGCAGGCCGAAGGGCCCGGTCCGGTTGGGGCCGAAGCGGACCTGCATACGGCCCAGGACCTTTCTCTCCATGAGGGTCGTGTAGGCCACGATGAGGAGCATGGCCGTAAAGACAATCAAGACCTTCACTACCATAATCAAAAGATCGATGAGCATACCTTATCCTCTTTCCCTTCCGGCAGGGCTACTTTTTCTCCAACTTCACCCGGGTCATCTTCAGGTCCCAGCCGGTCAACTGGTTCGCCCCGCCGTCCCCGAAATGGTAGGGAACGAAAAGAACGCCGGGAGCCCCTTTCCGGGAGATGGTGACCCGCACTTGGATCCTGCCCTGCGGCGACTCCAGGGAGACGGTGTGGCCTTCGTCCAGGCCGAGATCGCGGGCATCGGCCGGGTGGACCAGGACGAAGCTTTCGCCCTGCAGCCGGACGAGCCCCGGGCTCCGGGTGGAAAGGGAGCCCGAGTGGATCATCGTGGGCCCGGTTATCAGGACGAAAGAAGAATGCGTTCCCGCCATGCCGGCCTTGGAATCTGCATAAATCAGCCTGGCCTTACCCCGGGGGAACTCCTTCTCGTACAGGATGGGCGTTCCCGGATGATCGGAGGAAGGACAGGGCCACTGGATTCCGGCTGGACAGCCAGGAGAATCGAGGCGGGCATAATCGATCCCCCGGTATAGGGATACGAGGTTCCGTATCTCTTCATTCACCTCCCGGGCCGAAGGGGGGCCTAAGGGGACCCCCATCTGTCGGGACAGATTCTGGAAGATCCAGAGGTCGGACCGGGCCTCTCCCAGGGGGGACAGAGCCGGCCGGACCCGTTGGACCCGGCGGTCCACGTTGGTAAAGGTCCCTTCCTTCTCGGCGAAGGTCGCGGCCGGAAGCACCACGTGGGCCAGGGAGGCGGTCTCGGTGAGGAAGCAGTCCTGAACCACCAGGAAGTCGAGCGAAGAGAGAGCTTTTTTCGTCCGGGTGGAATCGGGGTAGGTAGCCGCCGGGTTCTCCCCCGCCAGGTACAGCCCCTTGATCTGGCCTTCCTCGATCCCCTGAAGAATGGCCAAGGCACCCCGGCCGGGCTGATCCGGGAGAGACATCCCCCAGGCCTTCTCGAAACGGGACCTTTCAGCCGGATCGCTCAGATCGGCATAGCCCGGAAGCAGGCCCGGGGTCGCGCCCATGTCCAGCGCGCCCTGGGAGTTGTTCTTTTCTCCCAGGACGAAGACCCCGCAGCTCTCCTTCCCGATCTTTCCGGCGAGCAAAGCGAGATCGGCGGCAGCCTGGGCCAGGGCCGGGTCTTGGGTTCCCGAATTCTGCCCGGTGGAGATCAGGATGACGGCCCTCGTGGCTTTAGCGTACAGACGTGCGGCTTCGATCAGGGTATCCGCCTCTACCCCGGTCTGCTCTTCCGCCTTCTGCGGGGAAAGAGGTTGGAGGGACTGTTTCAGGGCCTCGCCCCCCTCGGTGCGGGACTGGAGGAACTGCTCGTCGGCCAGGCCTTCCCGTGCGATGACCGCCATCATCCCGTTGACCAGGGCGACCTCACTGCCGGGTTGAACCCGGAGGTTCAGGGCGGAGAATTTGTTGAGGTAAATGTTCCGGCTGTTCACCACGATCAGCTTGGCCTTCCTCCGCTTCACCGCCAGAACCACCTCGGACTTGATCACCGGGTGGGTCTCCGACAGGTCGGACCGCAGGGCCATGATGACGTCGGCGTGGCGGATCTCGTTGATCGAGTTGGTGGAGGCCGCATACCCCAGGGAATCCCGCAGGGCCAGGGAGGCACCGTAACTGTACCCGCCCGCATGATCGATGTGGTTGGTTCCCAGGACTCCGCGGCAGAACTTCTGGAAGAGGTAGAGTTCTTCGTTGGTGAGGCGAGGAGAGGCCAGGCCGGCGAGGGCGGACCCCCCCGTCTCCATTTTCATCTTCTGGAACCGGCGGGCGACGAGGTCCAGCGCTTCATCCCAGGTCGCCGGGACCAGCTCTCCCTTCTTGCGAATCAGGGGAGTGGTCAACCGTTTCGGGCTGTGAATGTACTCCCAGCCGAAGCGGCCCTTCACACAGAGATTTCCCTGATTCACTCCCCGGTCCTCGTCGGCCCGGGCGCGCATGACCCGGTCGTTCCGGGTTCCCAGGGTTAAAGTGCAGCCTACCCCGCAGTAGGAGCAGACCGTGTTCGTCTCCCGGAGGTCCCAAACCCGGCCCTTATGGAGGAAGATCCGGTCGTTCAGGGCCCCCACGGGGCAGACGGAGACGCACTGGCCGCAGAACTCGCAGTTGAGAGGGCGGTCGAAATCCGTGGCGATCTTGGTCTTGTTGCCCCGGTTGGCGAAGGAGATCTCGTTGGCTCCCACCACCTCGTCGCAGATGCGCACGCACATGCCGCAGAGGATGCACCGGTTCGGGTACCGCTCGATGAAGGGAGAGACGTGATCGACCGGGAGGTCGGTCTTCTCCCCCTTGAAGGGGTTGTCCGCCACCCCGTACTCGTAAACCAGGTTCTGCAGGTCGCACCATCCTCCCGCGTCGCAGACCGGGCAGTCCAGGGGATGGGAGATGAGGATGAGCTGAAGCTGCATCCGGCGGGCCTTGATCACCTCCGGGGTGTTGGTCAGGATTTCCATGCCGTTCCGTACCGGAGTGAAACAGGAGGGCATGAACCCCCGCCGCCCTTTCTGCTGGACGATACAGATGCGGCAGGCGCCGAAGGGCATCAGCCGCTTGTTGTTGCAGAGGGTGGGGATCCTGATCCCCGCCTTGGCCGCGGCGTCCACGATCATCGTTCCCGGGGGAACGGAGACCTGGATGCCGTCAATGGTCAGAGTCGCCATCTTTTCTTCTTTAGCCATTCGATAACCTCAAGCTATCAGCGGTCAGCGGTCAGCAACACAACCTCTTTATCCCTTTTCCCTTTTGCCGGCGGCTGAAAGCTGATTGCTGAACGCTTATTCAATCGCCCAAAACTTACAGGCCCGGATGCACGATTTGCACTTGGTGCACAGCTCCGGGTTGATCTTGGCCGGCTTCTTCTTCTCCCAGGTGACGGCGTTGCTGGGGCAGGCTTTCAGGCAGAGCCCGCACATCTTGCACTTCGTTTCGTTCACTGCAAAGCGGATGAGCGGCGTGCAGACCAGGGAGCGGCAATGCTTGTCCTTGATGTGTTCATCGTATTCATTCCGGAAATGGCGGATGGTGGAGAGGACCGGGTTGGGGGCCGACTGCCCCAGTCCGCAATGGGATATGCGGACGATGTGGCGCCCCAGATCCTCCAGAAATTCCACATCCCCCTCCTGCCCTTTGCCGCCCACGATGTCCTCGAGCTTGCGGAGCATCACCGTGAGGCCGACACGGCAGGGGACGCACTTGCCGCAGGACTCATCCACGCAGAAGGCGGTGAAGAAGCGGGCCGAGTCCACCATGCAGGTTGCTTCGTCGCAGATGACGATCCCGCCCGACCCCATGATGGCTCCGGTGGCTTCCAGGGATTCGTAGTCGACGGGGGTGTCCATGAGGTGTTCCGGGACGAACCCGCCCGAAGGGCCCCCCAGCTGGGCGGCCTTGAATTTCTTCCCCCCCTTGATCCCCTCGCCGATGTCGAAGACGATCGATCGGAGGGAGATCCCCATGGGCACCTCCACCAGGCCGATGTTGTTCACCGAACCGGCCAGGGAGAAGACCTTGGTCCCCTTGCTTTTTTCCGTTCCCAGGGCGTTGAACCACTTGGCCCCGTGGAGCATGATCTGCGGCACGTTGGCAAAGGTCTCCACGTTGTTCAAAACCGTGGGCATTCCCCAGAGGCCGGCCTCCGCCGAGCGGGGCGGTTTAGCCCGGGGCATTCCCCTCTTCCCCTCCAGGGAGAACATGAGGGCGGTGGATTCTCCGCAGACGAAGGCTCCCGCCCCTGGATATACGTAGGCGTCGAAGTCGAACCCGGTGCCGAAAATGTCTTTGCCCAAAACCCCCAAATTTTTGGCATGCTCGATGGCCATGTTGAGCCGCTTGATGGCCAGGGGATACTCGGCCCGGACGTAGAGGTACCCCTCGTGGGAATCGATCGCCCTGGCGCAGATGGCCATTCCCTCGAGGACCGCGTGGGGGTCCGCCTCCAATACCGACCGGTCCATGAAGGCCCCCGGGTCCCCTTCATCGCCGTTGCAGATTACGTACTTGGGAAAGCGGTTATACTTACGGGATTCCTCCCACTTGTCCCCGGTGGGAAAACCGGCGCCCCCGCGGCCCCGGAGTCCCGACTCCTTCATTTCGGCGACGATCTGTTCGGGGGTCATCTGGGTGAGGGCCTTGTGCAGGGCCTGGTACCCATCCTTGGCGATGTACTCTTCGATGGATTCCGGGTCGATCAGGCCCCGGTTCCGGAGAACCCGCAGCACCTGCAGGCCGAAGAAGGGAATGTCTTTCAACAGGGGGATGGCTTGTTTCTTGATCGGTTCCCGGTAAAAGAGCTTGGAGACCGGGCGGCCCTTGAGGATGTGTTCTTCCACGATCAGGGGTATGTCCTCGGGCTTCAGCTTGCCGTAAAAGATCCCGTCGGGGTAGACCACGGCAATGGGGCCTTCGGCGCAGAACCCGTTGCACCCCGTGATCACCACTTTTACCTCTTCATCCAGACCCCGATCCTTGAGTTCCTTCTCCAGCCGCGCCCGCACTTTAAACGTCCCGCAGGAGACGCAGGCGGTGCCGGCGCACATCAATATATGGGAACGAAAAGCCTTGATGGACATCGCAAAACCTCCCTAAAACCCTACAAATGCCTGGAATACCTAAATTGCCTAAATTCAAAAGAATGCTCGGGGCGAACCGAAATCCAGTCCTTCAACCTGCAATGCGCAATTCCCAATGCGAAATGCGCAATTCTAGAAGCTCGTCTCACTCCCCACGGCAAGGGCGTACTTTTCCACGATCTTGCCCCCCAGGACGTGCTCGGCGAATATTTCCTTCATTTTTTCCGCGTCCAGGTCCACGTATTTGACCGGGGCTTCTCCCAGACGTTCCACCGTGACCATGGGCTCGCGGCTGCAAAGGCCGGCGCAGCCGGAGGTGGTCACGATGACGTCTTTTATGTCTCGCTTCTCGATCTCATCCAGGACGGCGGTCATGAGCTTGCGGGCTCCCGAGGCGATCCCGCAGGTTCCCATGTGGACATTCACTTTGGCCCGGTATCCCCCCTCCCGCAGGTTAACTCCGGCCTGGACCGATTCCTTTATTTTCTTCAGGTCTTCGATGGAAATCTTGGCCATAATTCTTCCCCTCCAGGGTTCAGGTATATTCCTTCAGGATCTCTAGGGCTCTGGGAGGCTCGGGAATGCCGTAAACGTCTTCGTCCACGCACAGGACCGGCGCCAGGCCGCAGGTTCCGGGACAGTTGACAACTTCCAAAGTATAGCGATAGTCCGGAGTGGTCTGGTTCACCTCGACGCCGAACTCTTTCTTCACCAAGTCCAGAATCGCCTGCCCGCCCCGCACGTAACACGCCGTACCCAGGCACACTCGCACGGTATGCCGCCCCCGGGGAGTCATGGTGAATAGAGAATAGAAAGTCACCACTCCGTAGACCTGGCTGGGGTGGAGCTTCATCCCCTCGGCGACATAGTGTTGGACCTGAAGGGGAAGATACCCGGTCATTTCCTGAACTTCTTTGAGGACCGGGATCAGGGTCCCCTCCTTATACTTGTACTTGTCGATGATCGCGTCGATCTTCTTCCACTGCTCGGGAGGGATCTCGCCGGCCGCGGTTCCTGCCTGGCTCTTTTCCTCAGTCATAATGCTCGCCTTTCCTCCGTCCAGATCAAGCGATGTCAACCTTCCAGCTCATCCAAACCGGACTGGATGAGGGTCCGGAGGGTGGAGACGACCTCGGGAGCGTTCAGGGGAATCTCTCCCAGGTCGGATTTGATCTCCCGGGTATCCAGGGAGAAGGCCCTTCCGTCCTTCCGATGTTCATAGATCAGGTCCACTTCAGGGTGGCCGACGATCAGGGTCATCAGCGTATCCGTCATGGGGCCCAGGGGTTTGCGGTCGATATGGCTGCATCGAAAGGTAGCCCGCACGGTGGTCCCCTTTCCCGGGCAGGACTGCAGGCAGAGTTCCCCGCCGGTCATCCGGCAGGCCTCCGCGAGGAGCGGCAGCCCGAGCCCCACCCGGCGGACCGTCTTGGTGGTGAAAAAGGGATCCAGGGCTTTTTGGGCCATCTCTCCGTCCATTCCGCACCCGTCATCCATGATCTCCACCACCAGCCGGTCGGCGGGGAGATCCTCTTCAATTCGAATCTCCACTTTTCGGGCCCCGGCAGCCAGGGAATTTTCCACGATGTCCAAGATATGCAGCGACAAATCTTGCACGAGCCGGCCCGCATCATCCTTTTCCCAGTATCCCCATCTGGTAAAGCCGCCCGGCCACTTCGAAAGCCGGCAGTTCGGACAACAGGATGGGGATGTTCTCCGCTTCTGCCTTGGCCAGGGTCTGCCTCTCCGGCTGCCGCCCCCCGATGAGGATGATGGCGGCCAGTTCCTTCAGCGCGGCCACGGCCACGATGTTCTGATGGACCTGAAGGGTGACCCACACGTCGCCGGCCTTGGCGTTGGCCATGACGTCGCTCAGGAGATCGCTCACATACCCGCGGGTGAATTCCCGGGAGAGTCTGGAGAGCCCGGACACGGGCTTCATCCCCATTTTCTCGGCAGCCTCCCGCAGGGTCATGGCGTGAGCTCCTCCTTTCGCTCAGCGGTCAATTTCCGCCAGAACGATGTCGATCGACCCGATGACCGCCACCACATCCGAGATGAGCCGCCCCTCAACCATCGTCGACAGGGCGNNGCTGACCAGGTAGAAGCCCAGCTCCCCTTTGGGGGACTCGATGCTGGCGTACACTTCCCCCGGAGGGGTGGGAAACCCCGCGCTGGCCAGATGGAAGTGATGGATCAGGGCTTCGATGCTCTCCTGCACCTTATCCTTGGGCGGATAGACCACCTTCGGATTATCCACCAGGATCGCGCCCCCGGGGATTTTGTCCAGCACCTGGCGGGCGATTTCATTGGACTGGCGCATCTCCATCATCCGCACGAGGTACCGGTCGTAGACGTCGCCATTTTTCCCCGTGGGGACGAGGAATTCATAGTTTTCGTACCCGGAGTAGGGCATGGCCTTGCGCAGGTCCCAGTTCACGCCGGAGGCCCGGAGATTCGGGCCGGTCTGCCCCCAGTTGACGGCCTCATCCCCCGAGAGAATCCCCACTCCCCGGGTTCTGTTCATCCAGATTCTATTCCGGGTGAGGAGCGTTTCGTATTCGTCCACGTGGGCGTTGAAAGTGCGGGTGAACTCCCGGCCTTTTTCCTCGAAGCCCTCGGGCAAGTCCTGGGCCAGCCCTCCTACCCGGAAGTAGGAAGGGGTCAGGCGGGACCCGCAGACCCTCTCGAAGAGGAAGAGGATCTCATCGCGTTCCCGCATGGCGTAGAACAGGGGGGTCATCGCCCCGATGTCGTGCGCATGCGTCCCCAGCCAGAGGAGGTGGCTGGAGATCCGCTGCAGCTCGCTGAGCAGAACGCGGATGGCCTGGGCCCGGGGAGGAACCTCCAGCCCCAAAAGCTTCTCCACCGCCAGGACATAAGCCAGGTTGTTGGACATGCCGGCTACGTAGTCCAGGCGGTCGGTGAGGGGAATGCACTGATGGTAGGTCTTATGCTCGGCCAGTTTCTCCAGACCCCGGTGGAGGAAACCGATGTCCGGGGTGGCCTTGACCACCACCTCGCCGTCCAGCTCCAGGACGACCCGCAACACTCCGTGCGTGCTGGGATGCTGGGGGCCCATGTTGAGAATCATGGTGTTGTTATCGCCCATCTCCATCCTTCTCCATCGCCCGGGAAATTATCCCCGGAGCGGGTAATCTTTGCGTAAAGGATACCCCTGCCATTCCGGGGTGAGCAGAATGCGCCGGAGGTCCGGGTGCCCCGTAAAGATGATTCCAAACATGTCAAAGGCCTCCCGTTCCAGCCAGTCGGCGGCTTTCCAGACTGAAAAGACGGAGGCGATCTGCGGCCGGGTCTCCGGAAGGGAAGCCTTCAGGCGGAGCCTCAACCGGGTCTTGGTTGAAGCCAGGTGGTAGACCACCTGGAAGCGGGGCTCGCGGGGGAGATCGTCGACCCCGCAGAGGTCGATCAGGAAATCAAAGGCCATTTCCGGATCGTCATGCAGGAAGCGGCACAGGGGCAGAATGTCCTCGGACCGCACCCGCAGGGTGGTCTCTCCCCGGAAAGTCGAGACCTCGGAGACCGAATCCGGAAATTTCTGTTTCACCCGCTCCACAATGGTTGCCAGGTCCATGGTTCCTTACCTTTCCAGCAGCTTTTCTCTGCCGATCTTCTCGTGGAGCTTGATGATCCCGTAGAGGAGAGCCTCGGGGCGGGGAGGACACCCCGGAATATACACGTCCACGGGGAGGTACTGGTCGATTCCCTGTACCGTTGCGTAGGTGTCGAAAATGCCGCCGGTGGAAGCGCAGGCTCCCATGGCGATGACCCATTTGGGCTCGGGCATCTGTTCATAGATCCGGATCACCGCCGGGAGCATCTTCTTGGTTACCGTGCCGGCCACGATCATGAGGTCCGCCTGGCGCGGGGAGGCGCGGAAGACTTCCATCCCGAAGCGGGCCATGTCGTAACGGGCCGCCGCGGCGACGATCATCTCCAGGGCGCAGCAGGCCAACCCGAACCCGGCCGGCCATAGGGAGGAGCGCCGGGCCCAGTTGACGAGCTTCTCCAGGGAAGCGGTGACCACATTGTCGCCCAGTTGTGTTTCTATTCCCATTCCAGGGCTCCTTTTTTCCAGACGTAGATGAAGCCCACGAGGAGGATGGCCACGAAGACGGCCATCTCCACGAGCCCAAAAATCTTCAGATCCCGGAAGATCACGGCCCAGGGATAGATGAAGACGGCTTCGATGTCGAAGATGATGAAAAGCATGGCGATGATGTAAAATTTCACCGAGAAGGGCTTGCGGGCCTGTCCGATGGGGTCCATCCCGCATTCGTAGGGAAGCATTTTTTGCGGGGTGATCTTTTTCTTGCCGAGAAAGGAGGAGGCCACGATCACGAACAGGGCAAACCCCACGGCGACCGCGAAGAAGATAAAGATGGGGAGGTAGTCGATCAACATGGATTCATTCCCCTTCTGACGGAAATTTTCCCGGGAGGGAATCAAGGAAGCGCACAGAAATGCTGAGAGCTAAGCAAAATCCCCGAATCATCATCCAGAAAGTGATTTATAATATTTTTGAAAAAAAGGCAACCCCAAATTTAAAGGCGGGTTCGGGCCAATGATTTAACAAAAGAAGCCATCCCTTGTCAAGCTTTTTTTATCGCGGGAAAACGACTTATCACCGACCGGAAGCAATTCTGATTTTCCGTCTTCCCGCCCCGGACGGCACACCTCCAGCCCCGCCGAGGGTTCTTCGGGCATTCAAATAACAATATGTTGACCGCCATTTTTTTTCTATGGTATACATCATAACCCTGGTTCGAAGGATGGGACAGGGGTATTCAATGAAGAATGAATCACTCTCCTCAAGGGATAAACGGCTTTTGGCACAGATCCAGGGGGACCTGCCCCTGGATCTGACCCCCTTCGCCCAGGTGGGGCGGAAGGCCGGCTGGAAAGAAGAAGTCCTTCTGCACCGGATCCGGGGATTCGTCCGCCGGGGACTGATCCGACGGTTCGGGGCTATTCTGCGCCATCAGAAGGCCGGCTACCAGGGAAACGCCATGGCGGTGTGGAAGGTCCGGGAAGACCAAATCCCCCGGGTGAGCCGGGAGATGATCTCCTTTCCTGCCGTCAGTCACTGTTACCTCCGTGACCCCCTTCCGGAATGGCCCTTCAACCTGTATACCATGATTCACGGCCGGGATGAAGAGGATTGCCGTCGGATTGCCGGCGAAATTGCGAAGAAGACGGGGACCAGGGCTTACCGGCTTCTTTTTTCCAAGCGTGAGCACAAGAAATCGAGCATGACTTATTTTTAAAACGTTTCCGAAGCGGCCCGTGGGCAACCTGTAAGAAGGGAATCGTTTCCCGGCTATTCGTCCCTTGGGGCAAGGATCGAGTCCCGGGAAAGACCCATGGTTTTATCCATGCCAGGGAGAGCGATCGAAGAATACTTTGGATGGACGAACATTTGACTCCTAAGCGGCCTGAGCAAGCGCCTCTCCTTTTCGCTCCGTTGGGCGCCCCCCTTGATTGCGGGGAAGCTGTGAAGAAATTCAACCGGCCCAGGGAAAAGCTTCTCCCGGGTAGGTTCCCCAATTTCCCAGGTCCTGATTTTTTTCACGGCTTCGGGGACATAGTTTAAAAGGATAGGTTTTAATTTCAGGGCCTTAGACCGAGAAAAAATCTTATGCCCGGAGGGGGGCTTTCCAAAATACTCCTTGACAATTTTTTTGGGGATATGCTAGTAAACCTTTGAATGAATATTCATTCATCAAGGGTCAAAAGGGAGGCCGACGAAGGAAGTTGGATTGGACCCGGGAACCTGGTATGATGAGTGACCGAGCCCGCTGGGGACCTGGATCCAATGGAGGAAGATAAGAAGAAATTTTACCGTCAGTTTGCGCGCTACAGCGCCATTGGCCTGGAGATGGGCCTCTCCGTGGCCATCGGATTGGCGATTGGATATTATCTGGACCGATACCTCCACACCAAACCATGGCTCACAATGATTTTCCTGTTTCTGGGTATTGCCGCCGGGTTTCGCAGCCTATTCTCCCTGGCAAAAGAGATTGACAAAGGAGAAAGAAAAAAGTAATCTCCCCCCATCGGCGGGGCAGGAGGAAGCCCGGAAGTTATTCTCCATCGAGAAGCGCAGCGCCCAGATCCTGGTCCTTTTCCTCCTGGCGAGTCTCTGGTTTCAAAGCTGGGCCGTTTCGCTGGGGCTGATCCTGGGCGGGGGAATCGCCCTGCTCAATTTTCGCTGGCTGCGACACATCCTGAGCGGGTATGTCTTCGCCCACAAGAAATACTCCCTCTTTCAACTGGTGGGAAAGTTCTTTGCCTTGCTGCTGGTCATCTTCCTGGTGATCCGCTTCGTTCGGGTAAACCCGTTGGCTTTGGTGATCGGAATCTCTACCTTGGTGTTAGGAATCGTGTTCGAGGTCGTTAGACAATCCTTTAAGGCGAAAAAAGCGAATAGAAAGGGAGCATGGTAATGGCCGAACACACCCCCTTTACCTGGTTCCATTACATCCCCTTTATCGGGGACCTGCAGCACCAGGTTTCCATGGGGCTTTTGGTCTTGATCCTTCTCTGCGGGCTGGCCTACATGGGGTTTCAGAGGGTGGCCTCCGGGCCGAAAAAAGAGGCCCTCATCCCCTCCGACCGGCTCACGGTCCGGAATTTCTTCGAGATCTTCACCGAGATGATAATGAAGTTCCTCGATGACATCATCGGCCACCGGGGGCGGGAGTTTCTCCCGCTCATCGGCACCCTGGCGTTTTTCATCCTCTTCTCCAACCTCCTCGGCCTGGTCCCGGGCTTTCTGCCTCCCACGGACAACCTGAATACCACCCTGGCCTGCGCCCTGGTCATCTTTTTTGCCACCCATTACTACGGTGTGAAGACTCATGGGTTCAAGTACCTCAAACATTTTCTCGGCCCGGTCCTGTGGCTCGCCCCCTTGATGCTGCCCATCGAAATCATCAGTCACCTGGCCCGGATTCTTTCTCTCTCCATGCGTCTATTTGGGAATATTATGGCTGACCACATGCTCCTTGCTCTGACCCTGGCAGCCCCTTTATTCTTGCCCCTGTTTCTGTCCCCCCTTTCCCTTTTTCTGGGGGTTTTCGTCTCGCTTATTCAGACGTTTATCTTCGCGCTGCTTTCCATGATCTACATCTCCTTGGCAGTTGAGGAGTCCGAACATTAAAACCTAATAAGGTTGAATTCCAACGAACGGGAGGTATGGGAGAATGAGAAGAAGAACGACGTGGGTCTTTGCCTTGACTTTGTTACTGAGCCTGACCTTTGCATCCTGGGCCTTTGCCGCCGAGGAGGGCCTGGGCCAGGAGGCCAAGAAATTCATCGGCCTGGCATGCGGCCTGGCCATCGGCATTGCCGCCATGGGAGGGGGGATCGGGCAGGGCATCGCCATCTCCAAAGGCCTGGAGGGCATCGCCCGGAACCCGGAAGCCCAGCCCAAGATCTTCATCCCCATGATCGTCGGTCTGGCCCTGATCGAATCCCTGGTGATTTACGCGCTGGTCATTTCCATTTTGCTGTACGCCAAGCTGTAAGCGCCTTTCACTTCACATTGACCCGGATCCATCGGGATTCCTCTGGAGACCCTGGAGGGAAACGTTCTGGGTCCGGGATCTATTCCGCCCAAGCCCGAATCTGGGAAAACCGGAATGACCCCCACGGGCTAAAGGGGAGGGATTTTAGCCACCAGTTCGGTCCAGGAACCAAGCTCGAGATCGTCCCCGTTCCCGGAACCCATGGCCTCGCCGGAATGGGCATACCCTGAAGACCGATAGGAGGGAATGCGATGGACTTCAGCGTCCTTTACAATGTTTCTCCCCAGGAGACCTTTGGGGTGCTCATCGCCGTCTATTTCTACCTCACCGGTTTGAGCGCCGGATCCTTCGTTCTCTCCACCATGGCCTTTGTCTTCGGGATGGAGAAGTTCAAGCCCATCGGGAAGATCGGGGCGATCCTAGCGACCCTGTTCCTGGTCATGGCTCCGCTGGCCCTGCTGGCTCACGTGGGCCAGCCTTTTAAGGTCTGGCATCTCTTCGCCCACCTGAACCCCACTTCGCCGATCACCTGGGGGTCTTTTCTCCTGACCCTTTACCCGATCAACTGCATCATTTACGGCTATTTCATGTTCAAGGGGAATAAGCGCCTGACCCGCCTCTTCGGGACCATCGGGATCCCCCTGGCCGTCTTCGTCCACGGGTACACGGGATTCATCCTGGCGTTGGGGAAGGCACGGGCCCTCTGGAACACGGCTTTGATGCCCTTCCTCTTCCTGGTTTCGGCCATGGTTTCGGGGATCGCCCTGATGATCCTCATCTCCATGATCAAAGACAGATTCTTCTCCAAAGAAAAGGCCGTCAACCAGGAGCTGGTCTTCGGGCTGGGGAAGATGCTGGCGGCCATGATCCTCATCGACCTCTTCCTGGTCATGAGCGATGTCCTGGTCCTCCTGGTCTCCCATGCGGACGCGCAGGAAGCGGCCCATCTGATCCTGCAGGGGAAATTCAGCTTTTACTTCATCTGGATCGAGAACGTGATGGGGAAGATCATCCCCGCGTTTATCCTTCTGGTCCCCCGTTTCCGCAACTTGAAAACCATTACCCTGGCCTCCATCCTGGTCGTGGTGGGGATCTTTTTCATGCGGTATGTCGTGGTTCTGGGGGGCGAGTTCCTTCCCCTGGTTTGAGGTCTTAAGGAGCTTTCCATGAAGATAACGCGACGTGATTTTTTGAAGATCGGATTCAGCAGCGCCGCCGTGGCCGGCCTTGGCGGATCTCTCGCCGGCTGTTTCAGCCCTCCGGGGGAAGTGCCGCGGAAGGTGGTCCGCACCGCGGGAAAAGCCGCCTCGGTGGCCAGCACCTGCCTGCTCTGCCCGGCCGGTTGCGGGATCCGGGGGGAGATCCAGGACGGGCGGCTGGAGAAGATTGTGGGCAATCCCAAACACCCCAACAGCCGGGGGAAACTCTGTTCCCGAGGCCATGCGGGGATCAACACTCTGTATGACCCCGACCGCCTGCTCTACCCCCTGAAACGCTC
>PMCE01000250.1:0-2430 GCA_003154025.1 Syntrophaceae bacterium | reverse complement strand
CCGGTCATTTTTTCCGAGGCGGATGCTTTGGGGTGGAACGAAAGGGTCGGGCGGATGATGACCTGGGGCGCGGATTCCGTGGTGGCCGATGCGGCCCGATCGCGCTTTATCCTGAACTTTGGCGTCAATCCTTTCGAGAATCATGACCAGTACATCTATTTGGCGCAGAGGATCATCGAAGGGCGGATGGCCAACGGCGCTAAACTGGTGACCTTCGACGTGCGCCTTTCCAACACCGCCGGCAAGAGTCAGGAATGGATTCCGATCAAGCCGGGGACCGACGGAATGGTGGCGCTGGCCATGGCCCAATACATCATCCAGCAGGGGCTCCATGACAAGGAGTTCCTCTCCCGCTGGATCAATTACCCGCTGCCCAAGCTGGCCGAGCACCTGGGCCCCTTTACCCCGGAAGAGGCGGAGAAGGTCTCCGGGGTCAAGGCGGCGGACATCAAGCGGCTGGCCACGGAGCTGGCCCACGCAAAACCGGCAAGCATTCTGGCCGGCAGGGGAGTGGGCGGGCATCTGAACGGGGTCCAGAACGAACGCTGTATCGCTCTCCTTAGCGCCGTGGTGGGTGCGATCGACGCTCCGGGAGGGTGCTGTCTACCCCGGAAAATGGACCTGGGCGAACCCAAGTGGAAGAGCCCCTACGCCTCTTCCTCTCAGGCGTTGGCCGCTTTGAAAGAGGGCCAAGGGCAGCCCGATGTCTACTTCTGCTATCTGGCCAACCCGGCTTATGCCAATCCCGACTCGGCAGAAGTCGCCAAGCTTCTGAAAGACGAGAAGAAGATTCCTTTCCTGGTCGTCGCCGATACCCACTTGACGGAGACCGGGGCGTTGGCCGACTTGCTGCTTCCCATGGCGACCTACCTGGAAAGTTGGAACCTGGAGTCCCGGCCGGCCATGGGCCTAGTTCCCTTCGTGAGCATCCGGCAGCCCTTGGTAGCCCCCATGGGCAAATCGATGCCCCTGGGGGATGCCCTGGCCGGATTGGCCAAACAATTGGGGGAGGATATGCAGAAGGGCTTCCCCTACAGCCATGGCGAGGAATTCATGGCCAAAGCGGCCCTCCGAATCGCCGGGCTGGCCAAAGAGGGAGGGCTGGAGACGCTCAAGAGAGACGGAGTCTTTTTCGATCCGGCGGCCAAGCCGGAGTACCGGTCTTACGAGAGGAAAGGTTTCTCCACCCCCTCCGGGAAGTTTGAGATTTTTTCTTCCCGCCTCCAGGAAAGAGGCTTTCCGGCTCTGCCGTCCTATATCCCCATCAAAGCCCATCAGGAGATGAAGGAGAACGAGTTCATCCTGGCCGTTTACCAGCCCAATGTCATGACCCAGCGCCTGGCCAATTCCAAGTGGCTGGCGGAGATCCTCCATGCCAGCCCCTTGTGGGTCAACCTGCGCACTGCTGAGGGCCTGGGGCTGAAGAATGGGGACCGGGTGAAAATCACCTCTCCGGCAGGATCTTTGACGATCCCGGTCCGGCTCACCCACGGCCTCCACGCGAAAGTGGTGGCCCTTCCCGAGGGGTTGGGGCACTGGGAACTCGGGAAAATTGCCAAGGCGAAGAAATATAAAAGCAATGATTTTGACACCAACGAGCTCTGGTGGGAGCACGAAGGAAACGGAGTCAACCCCAACGCGGTAATTCCGGCCCAGTTCGACCCGGCAGCCGGGGGTGTGGCCTGGAACGATACCGTGGTCACCTTAACCAAGGTCTAGAGAGGGAGAACCTCGAAACATATCTGAGGGCGGGCCATGAAAATTCCAGAGATCCCGAAATTGTCCAAACGCACATGGGCTTTGATCGTTGCCATCCTCTTGCTCCTGGCGGCCACTGCCGGCCTCGGCCTGGTCCGGTTTACCACCAGCCATCCTTTATTCTGTCTGAGCTGCCACGAGAATCAGGACGTTCCCGCCATGTGGCTCCCCTCTCGGGTCCATCCCGCATCGGTGGACTGCCTGGATTGTCACGAATCGGGGAGTAATATGTTTTTCCGGAAGTATTCCGCCAGCGACGAACTAATGACCCAAAGATGCGTGAGCTGCCATCCCACCATCCCCGGGGGAGAGCAGACTACCCCGGAGACGGTCCGGATTGTTTTCATCTCCCATAAACTCCACCTGGACAAAAAGGTCCTGTGCATCGACTGCCATCGTAATGTGGGCCATGATCGAGGGACTCCGCGGACCAATCGACCCGCGATGGAGACCTGTTACCAATGCCACCAGGCCCATCCCCGAACCCAAGCCTGCGACAAATGCCATCCGATTAATCTGGCTTTCACAAAAAAGTGAAAGGGTAAGTGAAAGGGAAAGTTTTCGTAGGGGCGATTCATGAATCGCCCCTACTTTTTTTTCGGCCTCCCCGGATTTACATCCCCTCCTCATTCTGCTATCATCCAACCCTAGAATTCTCATTCTCTCATACTT
>PMCE01000102.1:49512-52614 GCA_003154025.1 Syntrophaceae bacterium | reverse complement strand
CCTCACCCTGGCCCTCTCCCGCAGGGGGAGAGGGAGTTTTCGGAAGAAAACAAACTCCATTTATCCTGCTTCTTCTTGAAGATATTTCCTGATCATCTCCAAGAATGGTTCAGCATAAGCCTGCAATTTGTAGTCCCCCACCCCGTAGACGGTGGCAAAAACATCCCGGGTTGTGGGTTTGATCGTGGCCATATCCTTTAGGGACTTGTCGCCGAAGATGATAAAGGCCGGGACCCCCTGCTGGTGGGCCAGTTCAGCTCTTTTCTGGCGCAGGAGTTGGAACAGCCCCTCGTCCACCCCGGCCCATTCTTTTTCTCTCTTCGCCCGGGTCTTTTGGATAATCTCCTTCTTCTTGGCCGCCACCAGCGGTTTGGCCAGGACGGGCGCTTGTTCTCCCCGGAGGACTTTTCGGGCGGAATCCGTCAGGGAGAGGGTAGAAAACTCTCCCTCTCTCCGTAAATACCCCTGCCCAATAAGTTGTTCGATCATGTACCGGAGAAAGGCCACCGATTCATCGGGCATCAAGCCAAAGGTTGATAATCCCTGATGGCCCCACGTCTCCACCTGGTCGGTCCGGTTTCCCTTCAGCACGTTGGTAATATGCCCGGCCCCGAATCCTATACCGCTCACTTGGTGCACGCGGTAGACGCAAGAAAGAATTTTCTGGCCCACGATCAGGGGGTCTTCCACCATCTCCAGCTCGTTCAGACAATAGTCGCAGGCTTCGCAGGGGGTCTTTTCATAATCCTGGCCGAAATAGTTGGCCAGAACTTTGTGCCGGCAATGAGGCTGGGAGCAAAAATGATAGAGGCGCTGGAGTTTATCCAGCATGACCTCCTTATGGGGAGAATCCTCCAGCAAAGACTTCCAGGTGAGATAATCACTTCCTCCATAGAACAGGTAGCAGTGTGCGGGAAGGCCGTCCCGCCCCGCCCGGCCGGTTTCCTGATGGTAATGCTCTATGCTTTTGGGCATGGCCGTATGGATCACGAAGCGGATATTGGAACGGTCGATTCCCATCCCGAAGGCGATGGTGGCCACCATGACATCCACATCTTCACGGGCGAACCGATCCTGATGGAGGCGGCGGGTATCATCATCCAGGCCGGCATGATAAGGCAGGTTTTTAAACCCGAGGTCGTTCAGCCGGGCGGAAAGGGTATCCACGTCATCCCGGCGCAGGCAATAGATAATGCCGGATTCCTCCGCGTGTTTCTCCAGGAGGTCGGTTACCTGGCTGAGAATCTGGCTGCGGAGCCTCACCCGGTAGGTCAGATTGGGCCGGTCCACGGGGCCTATATGGGTTTGCGGATTTTCGAGACGGAGTTCTCCCAGGATATCTTTCTGGACCTCCTCCGTCGCCGTCGCGGTAAAAGCATGAACCGAAATGGGCTTGAATGTTTCTTTAATGATTCTAAGGTTGCGGTAATCTTCCCGGAAGTCGTGGCCCCAATGGCTGATGCAGTGGGCCTCGTCGATCACAAAAAAAGAGAGCGGCACCGATTGCAGCAATTGCCGCGTTCTTTCCTGCTGCAAACGCTCGGGGGAGATGTATAGAAGCTTTACCCCGCCTTCCTGCACCCGGGTTACAACCTGTCTTTGTCCTTCGGGCGGGAGGCTCGAATTTAAAACGTCCGCGGCAATCCCCATGTCTTTCAGACCGTCCACTTGGTCTTTCATGAGGGCAATCAGCGGAGAAATGACCACGGCCAGGCCCTCTTGCACCAATGCGGGGAGCTGGAAACAAAGCGACTTCCCCCCTCCGGTGGCCAGCATCGTCAGGGTGTCCCTCCCGGCCAGGATGGACGAAATCGTCTCTTCCTGAAGGGGCAGGAATGATGCGTACCCCCAGTATTTCTTCAAGGTCACAAACATTTGTTTCGAAACGTCACCCGGCAAATTTTCTTCTCCCAAAAGAATCCATTCCTCACTCCTTCCCTGGACAAAGAAAGCTGATTCTCGCTTCGGCTTCAGTGGGATGAATACCACGCCAGCCACGGAGAAACCAGCTTCTGTTTTGGTCCCGCCGAGGCGGGATGAATCTGTCCCTCCCCCGGGCATGCTTGGGCCTTCCAATTTCCCCGTGCCTGAAATTTTTCACCGCTTCAGAGGCAGGGGTACGCCCTTACCGCAGCAGTAGAACCCCTGAGATTACGAGAATTCCGGCCACCACCTTCCTGAAATGTCCTTCGGGTACCCGCAAATGGATCTTATGGCCCAGGTACGTGCCCAAGATCAAAACCGGTGTTAGATAGAGGGCGAAGGTTAGGAGTTCGGCGGTTAAGAGCCCGGAGACGGCAAAGACCGCCGTCCGCCAGGAATAATCCACGGCGAACAGACCGATGAGGGAAGCCCGCAGAACCTCTTTTTCCCTTACCTTATAGGCCAGGTAAGCGACAAAGGGCGGGCCGCTGGTACCGAATAATCCCCCCAAGGTTCCTCCGCCGGCGCCCGCCAGCAGCCCCCACTTCGACGAGAGATCCCGCGTTCTTTCCCCCTGGCCGGTGCGGAAAAAAGATACGCCGAACAAAAGGGTAAGGATCCCCAAGGCCTTCTTCAATATCGCCTCCCCCAGGCTGCGCAGGAAATAAGTCCCCGCCAGAGTGCCCAAAACCGCCCCGAGGATCATGGGCAGAAGGGTGGCTTTGTCCATCTTCCGGTAAACCTTGGGAGCGAGCAAGACGGTGAATCCGACCTCCAGGACCGATTCCAGGGGCACGACGAATTTCAGGTCAAAGAGCAGGGCCAGGAGAGGAACGCCGATCAACGCGCTTCCGAAACCGGTGAGGGAGCGGACGAAAAAGGCGGAAAAAATGATCAGACTGCTGGCTGCCAAATAGAAAAAGGGGATCTCCATAGAAGGACGTATTAAATGCCCGGTTGCCGCTTTTCGACCGACCTCCTATGCCCTTCCAGGCTTTCCATTCGCGCCATGGCCATGGCCGGAGGGGAAAGCCTCCGGAGACCCTCCGCAGAAAGGCAGATCAGGCTGGATCGTTTCAGGAAGTCGTAAACCCCCAGTGGAGATGAAAAACGCGCAGTTCCGCCCGTGGGCAGGACATGATTGGGGCCGGCAACGTAATCGCCGATGGGCTCGGGGGA
>PMCE01000102.1:32440-49480 GCA_003154025.1 Syntrophaceae bacterium | reverse complement strand
CCTGCAGGGCCCGCTCGGCGATCGCCTTCCGGGGAAGCAGATCCAGTTGTTTCTCCACTTCCGAGCTGACTTCTTCGGCAAAATTCCTGGAAGTGCACACCAGGACGGCAGCGGCCTGTTCATCGTGCTCAGCCTGTGAAATCAGATCGGCCGCGATATAAGAAGGCTCTCCGCTCTCGTCCGAAAGGATCAGGATTTCACTCGGGCCGGCGATGGAGTCGATGGAAACCTCGCCAAAGACCATTCGCTTGGCGGTCGCGACATAGATGTTTCCCGGGCCGACAATTTTATCGACCTTGGGGATGGTTTTGGTACCATAGGCCATGGCCCCAATGGCCTGGGCTCCTCCAACCTTGAAAATCGTGCCGACTCCGGCGATGTGAGCCGCAGCGAGAACGACGGGGTTCAAATACCCCTTGGGCGCCGGGCAGGCCATGATGATTTCCCGCACCCCGGCCACTCTGGCCGGAATCGCATTCATGAGGACGCTCGAAGGATAGGCGGCCTTTCCCCCGGGAACATAGATTCCCACTCTTTCCAAGGGACGGACGATCTGCCCTAGGATGGTTCCATCTTCATCCGCAAAGGACCAGGAATTTTGGACCTGGAGGAGGTGAAATTTCTCGATCCGGTCGGCAGCGAACTCCAGGGTCTCTCTTTCCTCGCCTTTGAGTCGCTTTAGCGCCTTTCGAATCTCCTCGGGTGAGACCCGGATATTTCTTGGCGACGGCTGCCACCCATCGAATTCCCGAGTCAATCGGAAAAGAGCCGCATCTCCGTCCTTCTTTACGGCCCCCAGAATTCTCCTGACCGTTCCTTCCTTTTCCGCGAACCCCGACTCCCCCCGCCGGGCCAGGCTGTTCAGGAACTCGGAAAAATCCTTCTTTCCGGAAACCAGGAGTCTCATAAACTTATTCCTGGGCCCTTCGAATCTTGGCCCCGAGGCTGGTCAGCTTTTGGTCCAGTTTTTCATATCCGCGGTCCAGGTGATAAATCCGGGAGAGTTCCGTGTTTCCCTCGGCGGCCAGTCCGGCCAGAACCAGGGAGGCGCTGGCCCGTAGGTCGGTCGCCATGACCGGGGCCCCCGTTAGGTGAGTAAGGCCTCGGACAATGGCGTTTTTCCCTTCCACGCGGATATCCGCCCCCATGCGTTTCATCTCGCTCACGTGCATGAAACGGTTCTCAAAGACGGTTTCGGTGATCACCGACAGACCGCCAGCCAGGCACATAAGGGCCATGATTTGGGCCTGCATATCGGTGGGAAAGCCCGGATAAGGAAGGGTCTTCACATCTACCGGCTTGATGTTCACCGGCCCGATAACCTTCACTCCCTCTCCCTCCGGAAATATTTCCAGTCCCGCCTCCTTGAGCTTGGCCGTAACGGCCTCCATATGGCTGAGATTGCAGTTCAGAAGTTTCACGTTCCCCTGGGTAATGCCGGCGGCGACCATGAANNTCGACCACTTCCGGTTCCCGGGCGGCATTTTTTAAAACCGTCCTCCCCTCCGCCAGAGCCGCGGCCATCATGAGATTTTCGGTTCCGGTGACCGTGGAGATGTCAAAATAAATCTCCGCCCCCTTCAGGCGGTCGGCCGAAGCCTCCACGTACCCGTGCTTCAGCTCCACCTTGGCCCCCATGGCTTCCAGACCTTTAAGGTGAAGATTGATGGGCCGAGCACCGATGGCGCATCCCCCGGGAAGGGAAACCCGGGCGCGCTTCCACTTGGCCACCAGGGGACCCAGCACAAGAACGGAAGCCCGCATGGTCTTGACCAGGTTGTACGGCGCTTCGCAGGAGTGAATTCCCGAAGCATTCAGCCGGACTTTCCCGCTGTCCCCTTCGGTCTTGACCCCCATCATCCGGAGGAGCCGGGAGATGGTCCGGATGTCGGCCAGAGCCGGAACGTTCTGGAGGGTCATCCAGTCCTCAACCAGAAGGCAAGCCGCGAAGAGAGGTAAGGCCGCATTTTTGGCCCCGCTCACCGGAACCTCCCCGACCAGCCGGTATCCTCCTTCAATAATCATTTTTTCCATGGAACGACTCCGTCAAAACAAATGGGACGCAATTCAACACAGATCCACACAGGGAAAACCAGAAAAATTTTGGGACATGGATAGACACGGATGAACACGGATAAAATCTTNNTCCGATAAAATTTTCTTTAAATTTTTTTCCGGGCTTTAAAAACCCGATTGATGCCGCTCAGGTCTTTGGCGAAACCGAACGAATGAAGCTCGGAGTTTTTTTCCGCGATTGCCAAAATTTTCTGGTCCTGCCCGTCGCCCATTTCGGCCAGAAACCAGCTCCCGGGGCGCAGATATTCGCCCACCGCGGGTAAAGCCCGACGGAAGAAATCCAAGCCGTCCTCCCCCCCATCCAGGGCGACTCTGGGTTCGTAATCGCGTACCTCGGGCATGAGGGAAGGAAACTCTCCCCGCGGGATGTAGGGGAGGTTGGTCAGGATCAGGTCGAAAGCTCCTCCCTTTCCCAGCGGTTGAAACAGGTCTCCCTGCAAAAACCGAATCCGTTCCCGGACCCCGTTCTTCAAGGCGTTTTCTTCGGCAACGACAAGGGCCTTGGCGGATAGATCGGTGGCCACTGCTTTGGCCGCGGGCAACTCCTTTGCCAGGGCAATGCTGACCGCTCCGCTGCCCGTCCCGATTTCCAGGAAACAAAAGTCCTTCCCCTCTGCAGGCTCGAAAACTTTCAGCGCTTCGGCCACCAGGGTCTCGGTTTCCGGTCGGGGGATTAAGACATCGGGGGTGACGTGAAGGGGAAGGGACCAGAACTCCCGTCTCCCGAGGATGTAAGCTACCGGCTCCCTCCGGAGACGCCTCAGGATGAGCTGTTTGAAGCGGGCTAATTCATCAATTTGCAGGGGTTGATCGAAGTGAGTGTACAGGCCGACTCGGTCCAGACCAAGGGTTTCCGCCAGAAGGACTTCGGCGTCGAGGCGGGGAGTGGCCATTCCTTCCTTGCCAAAACGCTCATCGGCCCAGCGGATGAGTGCCAGAATGGTCCACGCGGTCTGCGCCAAGGGAGCTCCCTCACTGGCCGGACTTGAGGGCTTCGGCCCGGAAATGAGCCGTCAAGGCATTGGTCAGTTCGTCCAGGTCCCCATCCATCACGCCGTCCAGGCGGTACAGGGTGAGGTTGATGCGATGATCGGTGATCCGGTTCTGGGGGAAATTGTAGGTCCGCACTCGTTCGCTCCGGTCTCCGGACCCCACCTGGCTCTTCCGTTGCTCCGAAATTTCGGTCCGCTGTTCTTCCATCAACTTGTCCAACAGGCGGGCCCGGAGGACTTTCAGCGCTTTGGCCTTGTTCTTGTGCTGGGACTTCTCATCCTGGCAGGTCACCACCAAGCCCGTGGGAATATGGGTCACGCGCACCGCTGAATCGGTGGTATTCACGCTTTGACCGCCGGGGCCGGAGGATCGGTAGACATCGATGCGCAAATCGTTGGGGTTGATCTCCACTTCCACTTCATCGGCCTCCGGGAGCACGGCCACGGTCACGGCGGAGGTGTGAATCCGCCCCGAGGCTTCGGTCACGGGCACGCGCTGGACTCGGTGGACGCCGCTTTCGTGCTTCAGGACGCTGTATACGCCCCGGCCTTCCACCAGGGCAATGATCTCCTTCAAACCCCCCAGGCCGGTGGGGTTTTCACTCATCACCTCCACCCGCCATCGCCTTTTCTCGGCGAACTTGGAATACATCCGGAAGAGGTTGGCGGCGAATAGGGCCGCTTCTTCCCCGCCCGTTCCCGCGCGGATCTCCAGAAAGATGTTCTTCTCGTCCCGGGGGTCTTTGGGCAAGAGAAGAACCTCGAGCTCTTCCTCCAGACTCGCTTGGCGGTCCCTCAAGGTCTGGAGTTCGACTTTGGCCAGCTCCCGTATTTCCTCGTCGGACTCCTGAAGCAGCTCCTGGCTCTCCTGGATCCCCCCCTGGACTTTCTTGTAAGCCTGATAGGTCTCTACCAGCCGGGAAATCTCCGCCCGTTCCCGGGCGAGCCTCTGCATCTCCTTGGGATTGGCCAGGGTCTTGGGGTCCGCCAGGAGGGTCTCTACTTCCCGGAATCGTTCTTCAATCTGGGTTAATTTCTGGAACATACCTTTTGGTGGGACGCAGATTTACGCAGATAAACGCAGATAAATATCAAAACCTGATTCCATTATTTTTCTTATCCTGAAAATCTGCGTGAATCTGCGTCCAATTCTATCAGTTATTATAGTATTGCTTTCTGCCCGGACTCGATCCTCAAAGCGCCCTGAAGGGCCCGCAGGGCGATTTCGATTTGATCATCGGTCGGCTGGCGGGTCGTCAGACGTTGCAGCCACAGACCGGGAGCAATGACCCATTTCAGGAGCGGATGGTCGGCCTTCTTCCCGCTCAGTTTGATCACTTCGTAGGCCAGCCCGGCTATGGGAAAGAGGAGCGGAAGTTTGATCCCGATGTAAACCAGGTTGGTAAGGGCCTTCCCGAGAGACGGAAATTTGGGCAGAAAAGGAAAGATCGCGGAGAAGAGAAGAATGCTCACGATGACCACGATCAGCAAAAAGGCGGTTCCGCAACGGGGGTGAAGGGTGGAATACTTGCGGGCATTGGGGACCGTCAACTCTTCCCCCGCTTCATAAGCATAGATGCATTTATGTTCGGCCCCGTGGTACTGAAAGATCCTCTGGATATCCTTCATGAGGGAGATCAGGTAAATGTAGCCGACCAGGAAAAGGACCTTGATCAGACCATCGACCAGATGGAAAAAGACACTCTCGACGCCGAGTTCCCGCCCGAAAAGGCCCCCCAAATACCCGGTCAGATAATGGGGGAGGACGACGAAGAAGAGGATCCCGATCCCAAAGGCCAAGGCCATGACCGAACCGATGGCCCAGGAGGTGAGCTTCTCCTCCCCCTTCCCTTCTTCCAGGGCCTGATTGGCGGAGAAGGAAAGGGCCTGGAGGCCGTTGATCAGGGTTTCGACCAGGACCACAGAGCCCCGGATCAGCGGCCACTTCAGGATTCTGAACCGGTTGGACAGGGATCGCCAGACGTCCTCCTTCACCACTACCTCGCCATTGGGCCTGCGCACCGCAATGGCCATGGCGTTGGGAGCCCGCATCATCACGCCTTCGATGACCGCTTGTCCTCCGACCGCGATTTTAGACATAACTCCATAGCAGAATGGGAAATTGCCTCTGCCTCTGCAGGAAAAGGCGGGGGAAATATCCCCTCTCGGCAACATTTCCCAGAAATAAAAAAGGGTCCACGCGATCTAGCATTCAAAGGCGAGAGTCCGACCTTTTTTCTCTCGAGCCATCGAATCCTGGATTCCTTGACCCTTTTCCCAGTTAAGCCGACTTCTGGCTCTTCAGGCCGTACTTCTTCTGGAAGCGCTCCACCCGACCGGCCGCGTCGATCAGTTTCTGCTTACCGGTGAAGAAAGGATGGCATTTAGAGCAGATTTCTACGGAGATCTCCTTCTTGACCGATTTCGTTCGGAGCTCGTTGCCGCAGGCACATTTGATGATGGAATCGACATACTTGGGATGAATATCATTCTTCATCTGGTCCTCCATAAAAAGCAATCAGCTATCAATTTTCAACAATCAACGGAAACATTATTCATTATATCACAAGTCTTAGCTGACCGCTGACGGCTGATATCGGTTCGCTGCTTTTCTACTTGCTCATCGAATCCAAAAATTCCTGGTTATCCTTCGTCCCTTTCAGCTTATCCAGCAAAAACTCCATGGCATCGATGGAATTCAAAGGCTGGAGGAGTTTCCGCAAAACCCATACCCGGTTTAACTGATGCGCGCTCAGGAGGAGTTCTTCCTTTCGGGTTCCTGACTTGTTGATGTCGATAGCCGGGAAGATTCTTCGGTCGGCCAGCTTCCGATCCAGGACAATCTCCATGTTGCCCGTACCCTTGAACTCTTCGAAGATCACCTCGTCCATTCGGCTGCCGGTATCGATCAGGGCGGTGGCAATGATGGTCAGGCTGCCTCCTTCCTCCACGTTCCGGGCTGCTCCGAAGAAACGCTTGGGTTTGTGCAGGGCGTTGGAATCGACACCGCCGGACAGGATCTTCCCGCTGGGCGGAATCACGGTGTTGTAAGCCCGGGCCAGCCGGGTGATGCTGTCCAGGAGAATGATGACGTCTTTTTGATGTTCCACCAGCCGTTTGGCTTTCTCCAGAACCATCTCGGCTACCTGAACGTGGCGCTGGGCCGGTTCATCGAAGGTGGAGCTGATCACCTCTCCGTGGACCGAACGCTGCATGTCCGTGACCTCTTCGGGCCGTTCGTCAATCAGGAGGACGATGAGGACCGAGTCCTTGTGATTCTGCGCCACGCTGTGGGCGATGGACTGGAGGATCATGGTTTTGCCCGCCCGCGGAGGGCTGACGATCAGGCCTCGCTGACCCTTTCCGATGGGCGTCAAAAGGTCCATAACCCGCATGGAATTGTTTTCCTCCCCCGGGACCTCCAGATTAAAGCGGGCATTGGGATACAGGGGGGTCAGGTTGTCGAAGAGGATCTTTTCTCGCGCGGATTCAGGCTCTTCATAGTTGACCGCCTCCACCTTCAGCAGGGCAAAGTACCGTTCCCCTTCCTTGGGCGGCCGGATCTGGCCGGCAATGGTGTCCCCGGTGCGCAGGTTGAAACGCCGGATTTGCGAGGGAGAGACATAGATGTCGTCGGGACCGGGCAGGTAGTTGAAGTCGGGGGATCGGAGAAAGCCGAAGCCATCGGGCAGGGTCTCCAATACTCCTTCTCCGTAGATCAGACCGTTCTTCTCGGTTTGCGCCTGCAGGATGGCAAAGATGAGGTCTTGCTTGCGCATCCCGGTGGCCCCTTCGACGTTGAGCTGCTTGGCCAATTTGTTCAGCTCATTGATCTTCTTCTCTTTCAGCTCAACAATATTCATTTGAACTCCTCAAGAAAATATTATGGTTTTCAAAAATCCTGCTTGTTGGCACCGCGGTGAAATGGCGAGAAAGACTCTCCCACGCTGATCCTTTTATGGATTTCTTGTCGGGTCCTTTTGGGGGGAAGGGGAAAAGTCTACGGTCTCCAAGGCCTGATCGATCTTCACACCACCGCTTTACTTTATAATCTACTGAATCCTTGGCTGAGCATGAGAATCTTTCCGGATTCTCAGAAAGGACTTCCTTGGATCAGATTTCAAGGCAGATTTTTGGGCCAATCCCTGTGGAAGGGTTCTATGTTTTTATTTTAGGAACAGCCCCAATCTTTGTCAAGAACATTTTTGGGGCTTGGCTGAACTCTCTGACTCATCCCTTTCGCGAACCTCGCCAAGGGAAGGCCGTCTATCCCTTCCTCAGGGCAATAAAATTTAATTGCCTCCCTCCAGTCTTATCGGCATTTCTGTATGAATAAAAAGCCTCTCCATGGCAAGAAGTGCAAATTTTTAAGAAGCTGATATTTTTTTTTGATATCCCGGCCTTTTCCATTTGGAAGAGGTTGGCTTCATAGAGATCCAGTAGCCATTTTTCATTCCCCCGGGGCCTGGAAACCCATTCCCAGGGAATTCCTCCAGACATGAAGGCCGCCTTTACCGGTCCGTCCACTTCATAACAGCATGGACCGATGCAGGGTCCTAGGGCCACCAGGAGGTCCTTGCTCAGACACTGGAAAATATCCTCCATCTTCTCCACGGCCTTGCGGATCACCCCTTTAGCCGTTCCCCGCCAGCCGGCATGGACCATGCCAATGGCCCTCTGGACCGGGTCATAAAGGAAGATCGGTAAACAGTCAGCGGTAAAGACCCCCAGGGCAACTCCCGGGGTGCGGGTAAGAAGAACGTCCCCCTCGGTCCGCCATACCTCCTCGATAGTTCGGGAGGCGGGATCAAAGAAAACGACCCGGTCGCCATGGACTTGGCGGAGGGACAAGAGGGGAAAAAGCTCTTGCCCTTTTTGGACCGCCCTTCCAGCCCAGTCGCTGCGGGAGGGCTTTTCACCTCCCGGGTGTCTCGTGCCAAACCCATGGGCAATTCTTTCATTCTCCTTCCAGGATTCAACCTCCAAAAAACTTGGTTCTATCATTTACCTCATTCCCCGTGATTTCATTCCCCCAGGGTCAATGGCGATTGTGAATTCACGGCGGTAAGATTTCATTCCGCAAACGGTAATCTGCAATTCCAAATGGTTATTCCTTGTCCATCCTCCTGAGAAGAGAGACCGCTTCTTCCAGGTCTGGGGGAAGGGAAGATGAAAATTCCATGGGCTCCTTGGTCACCGGGTGGACAAAGCCGAGGCAAGCCGCATGGAGGGCCTGGCGCCGCAGCCTCTGGAGCCCCTGTCTTAGAGCCAGGGGTTCGATCGAAGTCAATCGACTCCTTCCTCCATAAAGGGGGTCGCCCAAAATCGGATGCCCGATGGAGGAAAGGTGAACGCGGATTTGGTGCGTCCGTCCTGTCTCCAGCCGAAATTCCGCCAGGTTGAATGAGCGAAACCGTTCCAGGACCCGCCAATGGGTCCTGGCTTCCCTCCCTTTTCTGGGCCGGGCCGACATTTTTTTCCGATGGGTCGGGTGTCTTCCGATGCTGGCGGCGACCTGCCCCTCATCGGCTAGTTGGCCAAAGACAACGCCGATATATTCTCTTTTCGCCGTGTGCTTCTTGAATTGCTCTGCCAGGAATCTATGGGCCAAGTCATCTTTAGCCGCCACGAGAACTCCGGAGGTATCCTTGTCCAGTCGGTGCACGATCCCCGGCCGGAGGACCCCCCCGACCCCCGCTAGGTCCGGGCAACGGTGGAGAAGCGCATTGACCAGGGTGCCCGAATAGTTTCCCGCTCCCGGATGGACCACCAACCCCGCTGGCTTATCCACTACGATCAGATGGAGGTCCTCATAGAGAACCTTCAGGGGAATGGCCTGCGCTTCAAGTTCCAGCTTCCTAGGCTCGGGAAGGGTAAGGGTCACTGCATCATTCTCCCGAAGCCTTAGGGCCGCCTTGGCCTTTCTTCCCCCTACCTGGACTTCGCCCATTTCAATGAGCCGTTTGATCTGGGACCGGGAAAGGGCCGGTTCCTTCTGCGACAGAAAGACGTCCAACCGTTTCGCGGAATTTTGGGAATCGACCTGAAAGGAGATCGTGGATTTCATCCTTGCCGGATCAGGGAGAGGAGGACGAGCCCAGGGGAAGGAAAAAGGCTTTTTTCATCTTCTTTCTCCGGATGAGCCTGCGGATTTCATCCCGCCTATCTTTCACCGCTTCTTCGCCTGCCCTCAGGCAATCGTCCAGATGACCAAAATCTGACCAGTGAATTCCCGAGACATCCGGACGGATCACCACATCCGCCTCCTTGAGCTGACATTGGCTCAGGCTGTTCTGAGTGATGTCGTAGGCCCGAAGGACGATGTCCAATCCAGTGTCATAATCCCGGGTTTCCTGGATATCTTCGGCCACATCCACGGCAATGACCAGGTCCGCTCCCATCCTTCGCAGGGGCCCGACAGGAACTCGGTTAATCCAGCCGCCGTCCACCAGGTATCTATCGCCGATGACCACTGGGGGAAGGATCCCGGGTATGGCGCAACTGGCACTCACCGCTTTGGTTAAGGCCCCCTCTCGCAGCACCACTTCCTCCCCGGATTTCAGGTCCAGGGCGACAACGGCCAGCGGGATCTGCGTTTCTTCAAAGGTTCCCTGGGCCAGCAAGAAATCCACGTTCTGGATAAAATCTTCTTCGGAAATGGGAGCCTTTTTGGTCAGGGACTGAGAATAAAAGACCCCTCTCTTTATAAAAGTGGCAAACCTCTGGAAGATTCCCCCGAAGGATGGCTTCGAATTCTGGTTATGGTTATGGAGGAATTTCAGGCTGGCATTCTGAAATTCCTTGCTCTCCAGGTAGCGCCGGAACCGCTCGGTTACGAAATCACAACGCGGAGTCTGGGCATAGACCGCAGCCACCAGGGCTCCCATGGACGTTCCGGCCATGAGGTCGATGGGGATCTTCTCGCAATCCAGGGCACAGAGGACCCCCAGATGGGCTAACCCTCGGGCTCCCCCCCCTCCCAGAGCAATCCCGATCTTAAACCATTTCCCCATGCTTCAGCAGAATTTGGAATCCGTTGGAAGCAAACTTCCTTCTCGGGCGAGCGCCCGAGGGAATCTGTCTGGCTGTTGACAGGATAGGCCCTATTCGCGGGGAGTCTTCTCGGCTACCCGAATTCTCACCTTGGCCCGTTCCAGAGCTTCTAGCTCCTGTTGATAGACTGCGTCTTTGGCCCCAAGGGTCTTCAGCTTCTCCTCGGCCCGGGCTTTGGCTGCCTGGGCGCGGGCCAAATCGATCTCCCCAGCGGGCTCGGCTGTATCTACCAGGATGGTGGTTCGATCGGGAGTGACTTCGGCAAATCCCCGGTTGATCGCCAGGTAATGGACCTTTTTGTCCTGTTTATAGTGGAGCTCCCCGATTCGAAGCGAGGTGAGGAGAGGAGCATGTCCCGGAAGAACGCCGAAATCCCCCTCGCTCCCCTGGACGTAAACTTCCTCCACCTTTGAGCTGACCACCAAACCGTAGGGAGTAACAACTTCTAGCAGGAAAGTCTTATCCACGGCCGCTTCCTCAGACCATCGCTCCCAGGCGCTTGGCCTTGGCGACGGCATCTTCAATGGGCCCTACCATGTAGAAGGCCTGTTCCGGAAGGTGGTCCCACTTTCCTTCCACCAGCTCCTTGAACGCCCGAACCGTATCCTTGATCTTGACATAAGCCCCGGGGGTGCCGGTGAATTCCTGGGCCACGAAGAACGGCTGGGAAAGGAAGCGCTGAATCTTCCGGGCCCGGGAGACGATGAGCTTGTCTTCTTCCGAGAGTTCGTCCATTCCCAGGATGGCGATGATGTCCTGGAGGTCCTTGTACTTTTGAAGGATGAACTGGACCCGGCGGGCGACGGAGTAATGCTCCTCTCCGATGACCAGCGGATCCAGGATTCGGGAGGTCGAATCCAGGGGGTCCACGGCCGGATAGATGCCCAGCTCGACGATCTGCCGGGAAAGAACGGTCGTGGCATCCAGGTGGGCAAAGGTCGTTGCCGGAGCCGGGTCGGTCAGGTCGTCAGCGGGGACGTAAATAGCCTGCACCGAAGTGATGGATCCCCTTTTCGTCGACGTGATCCGCTCCTGGAGTTCCCCCATCTCCGTAGCGAGAGTAGGCTGGTAGCCCACGGCAGAGGGCATCCGTCCCAGGAGCGCCGACACTTCGGACCCCGCCTGTGTGAAGCGGAAGATGTTATCGATGAAGAGAAGCACGTCCTGCCCTTCTTCATCGCGGAAGTACTCAGCCGCGGTCAGGGCTGAAAGGCCTACCCTGGCGCGGGCTCCGGGGGGCTCGGTCATCTGGCCATAGATCAATGCGGCCTTCTCCAGAACTTTGGACTGCTTCATCTCCAGCCAAAGGTCGTTCCCTTCGCGGGTACGCTCTCCCACGCCGGCAAAGACGGAGAACCCTCCGTGTTCCATGGCCACGTTATGGATGAGCTCCATGATGACCACCGTCTTTCCCACCCCTGCGCCTCCGAAGAGGCCGATCTTCCCCCCTTTCAGGTAAGGAGCCAGGAGGTCTACGACCTTGATCCCCGTTTCGAAGGGTTCCATCTGGGTGGATTGTTCGGAAAACGCGGGGGCCGGACGGTGGATCGGATATCGCATCTTGGTTACCACCGGGCCCATTTCATCCACCGGCTTTCCCACCACATTCAGAATCCGGCCCAGCGTTTCCCGGCCCACGGGCATGGTGATCTGTTCTCCGTAATAATTGGCTTTCATCCCCCGGACCAGTCCGTCCGAGATATCCATGGCCACGCAGCGGACGACTTCGTCGCCCAGGTGCTGAGCCACTTCTACGATCAGGTTTTCCTCCTGGTCATCGATGCGGGGGTTGGTAATCTTCAGCGCTCCGTAGATCGGGGGAAGGTCCCCTCCGCTGAATTCCACGTCTACCACCGGTCCGATAACTTGGACAATCTTTCCGACTTGGGTCACGGGTATCCTCCTTCATGAGCTATCAGCTATCAGCTTTCAGCGATCAGCAAAAAAACGGCTCCCTTTCTTTTGGTTGACCGCTAATCGCTGACCGCTTTTTTCTATTTCAGCGCCTCGGCCCCGCTGACGATCTCGATCAGCTCTCTGGTAATGGCCGCCTGCCGGGCTTTGTTGTAAACCAGGGTGAGCTTGTCGATCATCTCCGCCGCGTTGTTGGTGGCGTTTTCCATGGCCGTCATCCGGGCTCCGAACTCCGAGGCCAAGGACTCCAGAAGGGCGCGGTAGATCTGGACCTCGACATACATGGGCAGAATCTTGCCCAGGATCTCCACCTCCGACGGTTCATAAATATAATCCACCGCGGCGGGAGTCCCGGAGGCCCCGGGAGATGAACCTTTCCCGCCTCCTTTTTCCTCCTGAAGCACGCCGGAAGCCAGCGGCAGGATCTTTTCCAGGACCACCCGCTGCTGCATGGCCGACTTGAATTCACTGTAGAGGAGATAGATGGCATCCACCCGCTCTTCCACGTAAGACTTCACCAGATCTTGGCCGATGCGCGCGGCCAGAGGATAATCCACCTTCCCGAAGAGATTGACGTATTCCTGCCGGATGGTGATCTTCTTCTTGCGGAAATAATCCCGCCCCTTCCGGCCGATAAAGGAGAGGGTCAGGCTCTCCGCGCCCTTCTCCTCCTCCAGGAAACGCTCGGCCCTGGAGATGAGGTTCATGTTGAAAGCCCCGCAGAGGCCGCGGTCCGAGGTGAAGACCACCAGTTCGACCCTCTTGGGCTCTCTCCGGTATAATAAGGGATGGGCATCCGGTAAAGTCCGGGCCGCCAGGCTGCGCAGGACCTCGAGCATCTTGGCGGCGTAGGGGCGGTTGGCCAGGATATTCTCCTGGGCCCGCCGCAGTTTCGCCGTGGCCACCATCTTCATGGCTTTGGTGATCTGCTGGGTCGATCGAACGCTGGCAATACGCTTGCGAATGTCCCGAAGGCTTGCTTTCGGCATGGCTGGTCACTCCGCCTTGAACTTTCCTTTGAACTCCTCCAGAATGTCTTTGATCTTCTTCTCCAGTTCGGCGTCAATCGTTCTCTTCTGCCGGATTTCCCCGAGAACGGCCGAGTATTGCTTCTCCACGACCTCGTAGATCTCTTTTTCGTAACGGGCCAGGACGCTCTCCGGGTACATGTCCAGGAACCCGTTCGTGCCGGCGAAGATGAGCAGGATCTGCTTCTCCACGGGCAGGGGCCGGTATTGGGGCTGTTTGAGAATCTCCACCAGGCGGCTCCCCCGGGCCAACTGAGCTTGGGTAGCCTTATCCAGATCGCTGCCGAATTGGGCGAAGGCGGCCATCTCCCGGTATTGGGCTAGGTCCAAACGAAGGCTTCCGGCAACCTGTTTCATGGCCTTGATCTGGGCATTGCCCCCGACGCGGGAGACCGAGAGACCCACGTTGATGGCCGGCCGGACTCCGGAATAGAACAGTTCCGACTCCAGGTAAATTTGCCCGTCGGTGATGGAGATGACGTTGGTGGGGATGTAGGCCGAAACATCGCCCGCCTGGGTCTCGATGATCGGCAAGGCCGTCAACGACCCGCCGCCCAGGTCATCCCGCATCTTGGCCGCTCTCTCCAGCAGGCGGGAGTGGAGGTAGAAGATGTCGCCGGGGAAGGCTTCCCGTCCGGGAGGACGGCGCAGGAGAAGGGAGATCTGCCGATAGGCCGTGGCATGTTTGGACAGGTCATCGTAGATGCAGAGGGCATGTCTTCCCGTATCCCGGAAATACTCTCCCATAGCACAGCCGCAGTAGGGGGCGATGTATTGCATGGGGGCCGGGTCGGAGGCCGTGGCGGCCACGACCGTGGTATATTCCATGGCTCCATATTTGCGCAGCACATCGACCACCCGGGCCACGGTGGAGCGCTTCTGCCCGATGGCCACGTAGAAGCAGAAAACTCCCGAGCCTTTCTGGTTGATGATCGCGTCAATCGCCAAGGCCGTCTTTCCGGTTCCTCGGTCGCCGATGATCAATTCACGCTGGCCTCGCCCGATGGGGATCATGGAATCGATGGCTTTCAGCCCGGTCTGGAGCGGCTCTTTCACCGGTTGGCGGACCACGATTCCCGGGGCCTTCTGCTCGATGCTCCGGAACTCCTTGGCTTCGACGGGGGGCCCTTCATCGATGGGTTGTCCCAGGGCGTCGACCACCCGTCCGATGAGCTGCTCCCCTACGGGGACCTGCGAGATCCGGCTGGTCCTCTTGACCAGGTCCCCTTCTTTGATCAGCTTGTCCTCACCGAAGAGGACCGCCCCCACGTTGTCCTGTTCCAGGTTGAGGGCCAGGCCGAAGACGCCGTGGGGGAATTCCAGAAGTTCCCCGGCCATGACTCCTTCCAGGCCGTAGACCCGGGCGATCCCGTCTCCCACGGAGAGGATGATCCCGGTCTCGGCTACATCCAGTTTCCGGTCAAATCCTTGAATTTGGCTGCGGATGATCTCGGTAATCTCGTCGGCTTTAATCTGTACGGCCATCTTGGCTCACTCCTTGTATAGATTCTCTTTCGCCTTCAAAAGCTGGGTTTTGAGGCTTCCATCATAGATGATGTTCCCGATTTTCGTGACCACGCCCCCGAGGAGCGAAGGATCTTCCTGGGTGGAAAGGATGACTTGCTTGCCGGTGGTGGATTCCAACTGATTTCGAATCTCCCCCACGAGCGGGAAGGGCAGCTTTTGCGGGGAAATGAGCGACGCTCGGAGGCGGTTCGAAACCTCATCGTAGAGTTCTTTGTAGGACTTGACGATGGCGGTAAAATGGTCCATCCGGCCCCGTTCGATGAGCAGGTTCAAAAAATCGAGGGTCCTTTGGGACAAGCCCAGGGAGTCTCCGATTTTCTGGGCAATCGCTTTTCTCCGCGGGGCGGGATAGAAAGGACTGAACAGAACCACCCTCAGTTCTTTGTTCTCATGGAGAAGCTCGGCCAGCCCGTCCAAATCCTTCCCCAGAAGTTCTTGACTCTTCTCTCTGCGCCCGATCTCCAACAGCGCCTTGGCATATTTTCTGGCAATGGTTAAACTGATCACCGGATCTCCTTCATTTTGCCGATATACTCACGAACCAACCTCTCCTGGTCCTGAGGTTGAATGGTTTCCTTCAGGAGTTTCTCGGCCAGTTCCACCGAAAGGTCCACCATCTCTTTCTTCAGCGCCATCCGGGCTTTCTTCACTTCATGCTCGGCGATGATCTGGGCCTGTTTACGGACCCGCTCCCCCTCCTCCTGGGCCCGCTCGATTATTCTCTTCCGTTCTTCTTTGCCTTCCTGGCGAATGGTCTCATGAAGGTCCTTGATCTCCCGGCTCAGGGATTCGATCTTCTTCTCGCAATCCCCCAAGAGCTTCATGGCTTCCGCCTCTTTTTGGGAGGCTTGATCCAGAGAGCTGCTGATCTCCTGTCTTCTTTTCGTCAGGAACGCGGCCATGGGCTTCTTCAGCATCTTGACCAGCAAAAAGACCAGAAGGACAAAGGCGATGACCTGCCAGATCAACTCACCGGAGAATCCTCCGCCACCCCCGGATGCCCAGAGGTTTCCCTCGGCCAGGAACTGAATCCATATACTCAACCACAACCAGCGGGTGACTTTTCTCACTGGATACTCCTCCCCAGCATTTTTTCGGCCATTTCGCGGGATAGATTCTGGGCATGGAGCCTCAAGCCGGCCCGGGCAGCCTGGCCTTCTTCTTGAACCTTTGCCTTCATCCCCTCTAGGAATCGGTTGGCTTCTTCCATGGCTTTCTGCAGGATCTCTGTTTCCTTGGACAACCCTTCCTTGCGGATTTCATCGCGGATGGCGGCTCCTTGAGCCTGGGCTGCGCTCATGGAGTCCCGGTATCGCTCCCATAGCTCTTCGGTGCGCTGCTGGAGCTCTCGGGCCTTTTTTTCGGCCCCCTCGACCCAATCTCTTCTTTCCTGGAGAACCCATAGGAAGGGCTTGAAGAGGATTTTACTCAAAGCAACCATGAGGATCAAAAGGATGGCCAGCTGAAAAATTACGGTGAAGTTGAGCTCGATCATCTAGGCATCTCCTAAGAACAAATCCCAAATTCCAATCCCGCGAAGCGCGGGACCAAATCCCAAACTTCAAACAAATTTCAATCTCCAAGCCCGCATGAGCGAAACCCCTTCTGTTTCGAGTCTGGATTTTCTTTTGTAATTTATTCGTTATGGGGTGCTTGGGGTTGAAGATTTCTTCGTTCCTCTGAAATCTCGGTCATATGCGAGGTTCCCGTAAAGACCACTCCTTCTCCGAATACCAAGACAGGGGAGAAAATGTCTCCGTAAATTTTCGCCGGGGCATAGGCCTCGATGCGGTCTCTTGCTCGAATGGTCCCCTGCACTTCACCCTGAATCATCACCACGCCGGCCGCAATTTCAGCCTGCACCCTTCCTCTTTCTCCAACGATGATCATTCCCTCTCCGCTGATTTCGCCGGTGAAAACCCCATCGATCCGGACCGCCCCCTCGAAGGACAATTTCCCCTCGAATGCCGTCCCCCCACCCAGGAGGGCGTTGATTTCTTCGCTGGGGCTCTGCTTCTTCTTTCTCAGACCAGTCCTCTCTTCCCCAAACCTATCTCCGGAGGACCTCAACGATCCGGTTCAACTCCTCGGGAGAATAGAAATCAATCTCGATCTTCCCCCGTTTTCGCTTTCCCACGATCCGGATCTTCGTGCCCAGGACCTGCTGGAGCTCTTCGATTACGCCGCTCCACTCCGAATCCGCTTTCCGGGGAGCGGGGGAACTTCGGGTCCGGAGTCTCTTGACCAGGCTTTCGGTCTGACGAACGGACAGGCCATCCGAGAGTAATCTCTTTAACAAGAGCTTTTGTTTATCTACACCGTCAAGGCTGAGGAAAGCTCTTGCATGGCCCATGGTGATCTTGCCTTCGGCCAGGCACATTTTTATTTCCGGCGGGAGCTTCAGCAGGCGGACCGTGTTGGCAACCGTGGTCCGATCCTTCCCTACCTTC
>PMCE01000102.1:30445-32306 GCA_003154025.1 Syntrophaceae bacterium | reverse complement strand
TCTCCCTTTCGGCGGACCATCAGGGGCTGGAGAATTCCCTTCTCCCTGATGGAATCAACCAACTCCTGGAGGGGCTCGTCAAGGAACGTCTTCCGGGGTTGAAAAGGGCTGGGATGAATCTCTTCAATCCCGCACATCTGAAGGGCTTTTTTCCCTTCTGCCTCGGGGGCTCCTTTCTCCGGGATCAAAGCCCCGAGCCCTTTTCCTAATGCTTGCCGTGCGGTCAAATTTATCGATCCCTGCTGATGCTTTGCTGGGAAATTACTCTCCCAAAAATGAATGACGATTCACTTTAGAATAAATAAAATATAAATGTCAAAGAAAAAATGAATTCTTTTACCCCGTTGAGCGGTGCGCGATGATTTCCCTGGCCAGCTCCAAATAGCTCTCGGCCCCCCGAGAGCTGGCATCATACAGGATGATGGGTTTGCCGAAACTTGGGCATTCGCTCAGGCGGACATTCCGGGGGATCATGGTTTCGAAAACCAGGCCGGAAAAATGTTTACGGACTTCTTCCGTGACTTGATGGGAAAGGTTGTTCCGCTTGTCCACCATAGTCAGCAAAATACCCTCAATAGCCAGGTCAGGGTTCAAGCTCTCTTTAATTAATCTAATAGTTTTCAATAGTTGAGATAGTCCTTCCATTGGATAGTATTCACATTGGAGAGGAATAAGCACGGAATCAGAGGCAGTTAGAGAGTTAACGGTTATCAGTCCAAGGGAGGGTGGGCAGTCGATAATAAGATAATCGAAGGCCTCTTTCATTTGTTGGAGCGCCTTTTTCAGCCTTATCTCCCGATCCGTATAGGGGACCAGTTCGATCTCTGCGCCAATCAAGTCGATGTCTGACGGAATGATTTTGAGAAAATCGAGATCCGTATCGAGGATGAGGTCGCTCGCTTGGGCCTGGTCGATCAAGGCATGGTAGATGCTCTTGCCGGATATTTTTTCTTTTGGGATTCCAAGGCCACTCGTGGCATTCCCCTGAGGGTCGATGTCGATGAGGAGGGTTTTCTTCTCGGCCACCGCTAAAGAGGCTGATAAATTTACCGAAGTCGTTGTCTTTCCGACTCCTCCTTTTTGGTTGGCTACGCTGATGACTCGTCCCATGGATCATGTTCTCCAGTGCGGTTATTTATCCTATCTGCGAAGGAAAGATCAAGAAAAAAATGAAACTTGACCGTTCCACGTGAAACGTCAATCTTTTTTCAGGCCTATGAGGATGCGTTCATGATTGAGATATGGCAGTCGGATCTCCTCCTGGAAAAAAAGGTTCAGCCCCATTTTTTCCAGGGAAGAAAGGCTTTCCTCCAACTCTTCCCGCCCTTTCTTCCCTTTCATGGCTAGAAGAACCCCTCCCCTTTTCAAGAAGGAAACTCCTTCTTTGGCGAATTTCAAAATGAAACCAAATGCCCTTGAAGCGACGAAATCAAAGATGCCAGAAAGATCCTCTATCCCTCGATCCTCCCCAGACCAGCGAACCTCAATTCCGCTTAATCCCAAAACTCTCTGCACATCCTTCAAAAAAAAGACCTTTTTCCGGGTTGTTTCCAGGAGCAGGAGTTTAAGATCCGGGCGAACGATCTTTAGCGGAATTCCCGGAAACCCGGCTCCCGACCCAAGATCCATCAATGAGGTATTCAGCGGAAGATACTTGATGATAGTCAGGGAGTCTAAGAAGTCCTTTATGATGATCTCCCGGTCATCTTTCCTGCTGCTTAGGTTTATCCGCTTTCGCCATTGATTGAGCTCCCTGAGGTAAAGGGTAAAACATTTTACCTGTTCGGTGCTCAATGAAACCCCTAACTGGGCGGCCCCTTCTTGAAGGAAAAGTGAAGTTTCGTTATCAGCCATAAGAATG
>PMCE01000102.1:0-30434 GCA_003154025.1 Syntrophaceae bacterium | reverse complement strand
CCGCGCCGGGTCGCGGAAAAAGCCTAGCTTCTTACTATCAAACTCCGGACGCCCTTCTCAAGTATACCATTAAAATGGATATGGCCGCCGGCGTGATCCCTGAAATCCGTGTAGCCTGGCCTATGGAAAGAGGTTTCACCCGGTCCAATTTTTCCTTCACTTCGGTGGAAATGCCCGGAATATTTTTATATTCCATATCGGGAGAAAGTCTCATGTTTTCAAATCGCTTCATCTGATCCACTTGGTCTTCCTGCCTCCGGATGTATCCTTCGTATTTAATCTCTATTTCCACCTGCTCGGCCACAACCTCCTCCGTGAATGCGCAATTCGGATCGAACGCAGCCAGGGCACGGAAGGAAATTTCAGGCCTCCGGAGAAGCTCCGCCAGGGAGGTAGGGTTTTTGATAGGAGATGTCCCTAGAGATCTCAGCCGGTCATTCTCACCTGGGGTCGGGTAGATGATGGCTTTTCCTATTCTTTCTTGCTCTTCCCTTATCTTTCTTTTCTTTTGGAGAAATTCCCTGTAGTCCTGATCATCCACCAGTCCCAGAGACCTCCCTTTTTCCCTCAACCTTTGATCCGCGTTGTCTTCGCGCAACAGGAGCCTGTATTCAGCCCGGGAGGTGAACATACGGTAAGGCTCCTTCGTCCCTTTAGTTACCAGGTCGTCGATGAGCACCCCTATATATCCCTCGTCCCTTTTCAGGATCAGAGAGTCTTCCCCCCTGGTCTTAAGTGCTGCATTGATTCCCGCCATGAGTCCCTGAGCGGCCGCCTCTTCGTAACCCGAAGTTCCGTTTATTTGCCCGGCAAAGAAGAGATTCTCGATGAGTTTGGTCTCCAGAGAAGGCTTTAGCTGAAGGGGATCTGCGTAGTCATATTCGATGGCATACCCCGGGCGGACCACCTCCGCTCTTTCCAGTCCGGGAATCGAGCGGAGCATCTGGATCTGGATGTCCATGGGGAGGCTTGTGGCCAGTCCATTGGGATAGACCTCCAAGGTATCTAATCCCATGGGTTCCAAAAAAATCTGGTGTTGTTCTTTCTCCGCGAACCGGACGATCTTATCCTCGATGGAAGGGCAGTACCTGGCTCCGGTTCCTTTTATAACCCCGGAATAGAGGGGCGAACGATTCAGCCCTAAACGAATGATATCATGGGTCTTGAGGTTGGTGTAGGTCAGGTAACAAGGCAATTGCTCAAGGGGAACGGATCGATTACTGAAGGAGAATGGCCGAGGGGGAACGTCACCCCTTTGCTCCTGAAGCTGGGAGAAATCAATGCTTCTGCCATCCAAGCGAGGACAAGTTCCGGTCTTAAGGCGTCCCAGTTTGAAGCCGACATTCAGGAGGCATTCTGACAGCTTAATTGAAGGGAGATCCCCCAGCCTTCCCGATGGAAAACTCCTCATCCCGATATGGACAAGCCCTCGAAGAAAAGTTCCAGCCGTTATAATTACTGTTCCGGAGAGGAACCTCTCCCCTACATTCGTTACCACTCCTTTCACTCTCCCCTTTTCGATAAGGAGTTCGTCCACTAGACCCTGCCGCAAGAATAAGTTCTTCTGGTGTTCCAGGACTCTTTTCATCCGCAGGGGATAGAGCTGCATGTCCGACTGAGCCCTGGACGACCTGACCGCCGGCCCTTTAGTGGTATTTAATCGGCGGAATTGGATTCCAGTGTCATCCGTGTTCTTGGCCATCTCACCGCCTAGAGCATCAATTTCTTTGACCAGCTGCCCTTTCGCCAGCCCCCCTATGGCCGGATTACAGGACATGCGGGCAATCGCTTCCAGGCTGATGGTTAGGAGAAGGGTGGAATGTCCCATCCGGGCGCAGGCCAGAGCGGCCTCGCATCCGGCATGTCCGCCCCCCACGATTATGACATTATAAGCAGTTGGGTAGGTTTCCAAAATCTTCCTCGAAAAGCGGAGAGAAAAATTTGTTTCACGTGAAACATATGCCGAATAATGTTTATAACATACCAATAACAATATATTTTTCATTAACATTCTGGAATATTTTTGTCAACTATTCTTTTCTTGATTCTGCGATTCAGATACTAAACCCCAGACTCCAGACCATTTTTTTCGTTAATCTCTGGCATTTTCCCCCTTCAGTCTGATGTCGGAGGTCTAGTGTCTGAATCGCGGGCGGAAATGGAGAAAGATTGACTTTTCCTCTATTGTCTGGTATAGATTGTGAAAATGTCTTCCATTTCTGTTCTCAGCAATGAAAAAAGGGAACCGATTTATCAATCAAAAGCTGGCCAAACGGATTACTCATCGCCCCAAGCCATGGGTAGGCAAACCCAAAAAGAAAGTTCTAAGACCTTCCGACCGATGAGAGAAGGGGAATTTCTCCCGCTTCTCCTGGCCCTCGCTATTTTTTTTTCCCTTATCTCTTGTTCCTCCAAACCAAAGGCCAGCATCCTGCTCCGTGATCATGCTGCGCCTCCGGGAGTGGTTCAGGAGGCCTTTGCCAGGGAGGGGAAAAGCGATTATTTCCTGCTCCACGACGAAGGTTATTCCTTTCGTTTAATCTATCTCTGCGAAAACCGCGTTTTGAATTTCATCGAAGAGCCCAGGAATAACCCAGTTCTGGTAAGCATTCAACCTATCTTGGATACTCGGGTAGAGAAAAAGCTTTCCGCCGATGATCGGAGGCGTATCTGGGCTTGTATAGAGAGAAAGGTATGGGAGGAGCAATCCCGGGTAGAAGAATTCAAAAGCCGATTGGTCCGGGAAAGAATCCAGCTGGAGAGAGAGATAAAGGCCGCTCAGGTTGAAAAAGCCCAAATTCTCGCCGATATGGCCGAAAAGAAAAGGCTGGAGGAGGAAAGACAACGCCGCCTGGAACAGGAGAAGCGCCGTGCCGAAGAGGAGCGCCAGAAAAAAATTTCCGAAGAGCAACGTAAAATAGCCGAAGAAGAGCGTAAGATAAGGTATTACAAAACAGGAGCAAAGGAGGACCCTACCCCCCTTCCCCCTCCCCCGGCTCCCGCGCCGAAGGCGACCGAAAGCGGAGTTTTTATGGTCATGAAAGAAGCCATGATTTTCGAAGAAGCCAGAGAGAACTCCAAAGTTTCGGCCAGGGCCAACAAATACGATATTTTCGACGTGATCAATTCAATAAAGGACGAAATGGGCCGGCAGTGGTACCAGGTCGTTGTTGGCGAACGGGTAGTTTCAGAGAAAGGAAAAAAGGCAGGCTGGTCCCCGGAGGAGAAATCCTTTTGGCTGAAGAACAAGCTGTTGGCCTGGGTCTATCCAGGAGAAATAGGAAACATAAACAATATCAAGCCATTAAAAATAAGACCCGATGATGTCCATTTCACCGGGAAAGCAGCCTTAACCCCTCAAAAGCTTACCTTTTATGAAGTAACTTACGGGATGAATACCACGGTGAGGGAAGAGATTTTCGGATGGGTTGAAGGAACGGATGGAATCCGACGGAACACCAAGAACAATGGCGAGATGAGGGATCTTCTGAAAGACCTCTCCAAGACCATGTGGCCCATTCGCATTCAGGAAGATATTCTAAGAGGGTACATCCGCCAGGGATTTTCTCGCGAGCAGGTTGTACTATCCTGGGGACGCCCCGATCATGTGAATACCACCCGGACTTTGGTTGGCGTTCACGAGCAATGGGTGTACGGCGAGCCTCCCTTTCCCAAATCTTATGTCTATTTTGAAAATGGAGTGGTGAAGAACTGGGAATTTTTCAAGAATGGAGACAAGTAGGGATCCGGCTCAAGGATAGCATAAAAATATAAAGGTGGAAAGGTATGGGCCTTCAGGATTTTACCGTCTATGATCTCATCTCCCGCAACGCTCGCATTTTTGCTCACCGTGAAGCCCTGGTCATTGATTCTTTTCGTCTCAATTTCAATTATTTATTAAATCATATCAATGAGTTATCATATCATTTGTATAAATTCGGCATCCAGAAAGGAGATCGGATTGCGATCCTATCCCAGAATTGTTTTCAATTTTTTCTTCTTTATGGTGCTGCCGCCAGGCTCGGCGCTATCATGCTCCCCATCAATTGGCGCCTTTCCCCCGCTGAAGTAGAGTATATCCTTTCCGATGGGCGCCCCCGTTTCCTTTTCGTAGGCCCAGATTACCGATCATCCATCCGAGAGTTGAAACCACGGGTCCCTTTCATCGAAAGGCTGTTTTCTTTCGGCACGGCCGACGGGGAATTCGAATCCTTTTCTATTCTCCTGGGAGAAGAAGGGACATTACCCGAAGTTGAAATCTCCCAGAATGATCCTTATTTAATTATCCATACAGCCGCCGTGGCTGGAAAACCAAGGGGGGCAACTCTTTCTCATGGGAACATTATCGCCTGCACCCTGCAGCATATGGCCGTGATGGGCCTGCGGGAGGAAGACAGTTATCTCCACCTGCTGCCTCTTTTCCACATTGCCGACTTGGCTCTTTCCTTTTCGGTCATGCATGCCGGGGGAAAAAATGTCCTCATGACCAAATTTGAGCCCGAACTTTCCCTCCAGTTGATCGAAAAAGAAAAAATCACCACCATCGGCGAATTTCCTCCCATGCTGGGAATGCTCCTGGAAAAACTGGAGGGAAAGGATTACGACATTTCCTCCTTAAAACACGTATCAGGCATCGATCATCCCTCCAATATTGAGAAACTAAAGAAAAAGGCTAAGGCTCAATTTTGGATCGGCTTTGGACAATCCGAGACTACCGGCATGGTCACGGTGTGCGCTCACACCAAGAAACCAGGGTCTGCGGGCAAAGAGGGTCCCTTGGCGAAAATAAGACTGGTTGACGACCACGACCGCGAAGTTTCGGTCGGAACGCCGGGAGAGATCTGCGTCCGCGGGCCCCTGGTGTTTTTGGGGTACTGGAATTTGGAGGGCGATACTCGCTACACATTCCGTAACGGTTGGCATCACACCGGCGATATCGGCCGGTTGGACGAGAATGGATTTCTGTGGTATGTGAAGCGCAAGGCGGAGAAGGAGCTGATTAAACCAGGTGGAGAAAACGTCTATCCCGCTGAAGTGGAAATGGTCATTCTAGAACATCTAGAGGTTGCTGAAGTATCAGTTATCGGAGTGCGGGACCGTGAGTGGGGTGAAGCCGTTAAGGCCGTCTGCGTTTTGAAAACCGGCAGCTCCCTGACCCCTCAGGGGCTGATCGACTTTGTGGCCTCCCGGATTGCCCGCTTCAAAAAACCGAAATTTGTGGATTTCGTCCCTGCCTTGCCCAAAGCCCCGGACGGGTCGATCGACCGGGAAAAGGTGAAGACCGAATATGGCAGAGGAAAATAACGATCAAGGAGGATGGAATGACGAATTCCGAGCGAACAGTCCTGATTTTGGTTATGGGTTTCCTGCTCTTTATGCCCCTTTCATTGGCTCGGGGCGAGATGAAAGTCGAATTGAGGGATGGCAAGGTGGTCAGTGTCCCGGTTAACAAACAGGACATCGTGAGGATTTCCTTCGACGATGCCCCAGCCGCCCCCGGTGGTTTGGTTGTGGCTCCTACGGGTGTAACCTGGGACTTTGAAACCGGAGACCTTCGCGGTTGGACCCGAACGGGAGACGCTTTCAACTTCCAACCGACTTTGGGGGACAATCCCACTGCACGCCATCGCGGGCAGCCTTCCAACCACCAGGGGAATTACTGGATCGGCAGCTACGAGAAGAGGCATACCGCCGCAGACCCTCCGGGACAGATCCAGGACGACGGACCTCAGGGGACTCTTACTTCCCAACCCTTTACCATTTCTTCTCAGTCTGTAACCTTCCTGATTGGCGGCGGATGTGATCTCAATGCTGTCCGCGTTGAACTCTTGGTCGATGGCCAAGTGGTCCAAAGAGCAACAGGCAAATGCGCGGAAACCATGGAGCGGGTTCGCTGGAACGTTTCCCCGTTCATAGGCCGAGCGGCTCAGATACGTTTGATCGATGCCTCCAGCGGGGGGTGGGGGCATATTAACTTCGACGACGTGAGATTCGAGTAAATCGCCTGGATTGAGGGAAGCCCCTCTCTCCTTTTCTCCAAAAAATAGATCCGCAGGCATCCTCATGAAAGAAATCGCTTTGGCCGTCTTCGATATGGCGGGGACAACCGTTCTCGACGCCGGACAAGTCCCTGATGCCTTCAGAACGGTTCTTCAAGCCCACGGGATTGAAGTCACCGATGAGGCGCTTCGCTCCGTTCGTGGCGCCTCTAAACGTGAGGCCATCCACCGCTTCGTAGAGCTTCACTTCCCCGGCGACCCCACGGAGATAGACCGAAAAACCGAAGGCATCTTCTCCGCCTTCCGGGATCACCTGGCAAAGAGCTATGCCCACGGGGGTGTAAAACCGATCCCGGGAGCGATGCAGACCTTCGAATGGCTTCACGGCCGAGGGATCAAGGTGGCCCTCAACACCGGTTTTGACCGGACGATAACCGATCTCCTATTGCGGGCCATCGGATGGGGTCCCGAGGCAGTGAATGCCGTCATCTGCGGCGACGATGTCTCCCGGGGTCGCCCGGCACCTTTCCTGATCTTTCGGGCCATGGAGGCCACTGGAGTGATCAGCGTAAACGGGGTGATGAATGTGGGGGATACGGTTTTAGACCTGCAGGCCGGCTCGAATGCTGGAGTCGGAGAGAATATTGGAGTCCTCTCCGGCGCCCATTCCCTTGAGCAGATGGAAAAAGCCCCTCATACCCGCCTTATTTCCAGCGTTGCCGAAATACCCAGCCTGTGGTAAGAAGGTTCCGGCTGGAAAACCAGCCAGGGAGGTTTCCCCTCATTGACTGTTTCCGAAAGCCAGATTACACTTAATTTATGCGGATGGGTTGGCAGGCTCTTCCCTCCGCATTAAATCCCCGATGCGACGCCTTTTTCATATTTTACCGATTTAAACGGGCTTCGAACGGGTTCCCTTCAGCTTTCAGGAAATGGGAGGGGAAGTTCTCCACCGCTGACTTCCTCAGGTTTCCGGGCAGGATGAAAGAATTTTTCCCTAGGAGACAAACATGAACGGAAAGGAACAGAGCGGCAAATCCCGTATCGTTCGCGGGCTCATCGCCATTATTATCGGGCTCATCATCTGGTATTTGCCCGCGCCAGCCGGGGTAAAAAAGGAGGCCATGCATCTTCTGGCCATCTTTATCGCCACCATCGTAGGATTAATCCTTACCCCTCTACCCATGGGAGCGGTGGTGATAATCGGCGTAATGTTAACCGGCGTGACGGATACCCTCAAGGTCGGACAGATCTTATCGGGATTTGCCAATAATACGGTCTGGCTGATTGTGGCGGCCTTTCTGTTGACCCGCGGCTTTATCAAAACGGGCCTGGGGAGGAGGATTTCTTATCTCTTCATCCGTGCATTCGGCCGGAAGACCCTGGGCCTGGCTTACGCCATCGCGGCCAGCGATCTCGTTCTTGCCCCCGCAACTCCTTCCAATACAGCCCGTGCCGGGGGGATCATTTACCCTATCGTCCGAGGATTGGCCGGCACTTTCGGATCCGAGCCGGGGCAGACGGCCCGCAAGATCGGCTCTTATCTGATGATGATGGAGTACCAAGCCGTCATCGTAACCTCAGCCATGTTCATGACCTCTCAGGCGGCCAGCCCGCTTCTCATCGAGCTGGCCAAAAAGACGGCCAATGTCACCATTTCCTGGGGAACCTGGGCCCTCGCCGGGATCATTCCAGGGCTTTTATGCCTGATCATTACTCCCTATATTCTCTATAAGATCTATCCGCCGGAGATCAAAGAGACGCCCCAGGCTGCGGAGTTGGCCCATGCGGAACTCCAGAAAATGGGGCCCATGAAGAAGAGCGAAAAGATCCTGCTCGCGGTCTTCCTAATGATCCTGGCACTCTGGGTAACTTCGGAATGGAACAAGCTCGATGCCACGGTGGTGGCTCTCATCGGCGTCGGGGTCATGCTCCTGACCGGTGTTATCAGCTGGGAGGACGTGTTGGGCGAGAAAGGCGCCTGGGATGCTCTCATCTGGTTCGGTGGCCTGGTGATGATGGCCACCGGTCTGAATCAACTCGGATTCATGAAATGGGTCGCCAATTCAGTGGCCGGCAGCGTGGCCGGTTTGGGCTGGTTTCCGGCCCTAATCATCCTGGTGCTGGTTTACCTCTACAGCCATTACGGCTTTGCCAGCGTCACTGCCAAGGTTACGGCCATGTTCCCGCCTTTCTTTGCCATTGCCCTGGCCGCCCAGGCTCCTCCCCAACTTACGGTTTTCCTTTTCGGGATGGCCTCCGCCCTTGGCGCCGGGTTGACCCATTACGGGACCGGTCCCTCCCCCATCTATTACAATGCCGGCTATATTGACCTTACCACCTGGTGGAAACTGGGGCTTCTGGTTTCCGTCGTCAATATCATCATCTGGTTTGGGGTTGGCTTTCCCTTATGGAAGGTGATTGGGCTCTGGTAAAATGAAAGTTCACAAGATTTAAGGATGAATCAATCTGGCCCGGGGCATACGTCCCGGGCTGGTTTTTTTGAACCAAGAAATGAGGAGTTCAAATGAAGTACCAGCTTCGCTTTGGCGATGGAAAGATCGAATTCTCCCTAGCCCATGGGGCTGAAACCATCCTTCCCCAAAAGGCCCAAGCCCTTCCGGACCCTGAATCTTCCATTCGCATGGCCTTGGGCCACCCGAACGGCATTCTTCCTTTTTCCGAAGTCATCCCCACCAAAGGTTCAGTGGCCATCATCGTCAACGACGAGACCCGAGTGGCCCGGACGGACATCTTCCTGCCCATCCTTCTGGACGAGATGAACCGCCTGGGCATCAAAGACCAGCAAGTCTTCGGATTGATCTCCAACGGGACCCACCGCCTGATGACCCGGGAGGAGATCCAAAAAAAGGTCAGCCCCCTGGCATGCCGGAGAATCAAGGTTTACAACCATAACGGCCGTAAGAGCTCCATGGTCCATGCGGGGAAGACCCGAGCCGGAACGGAAGTTGCCTACAACCGCAGGTTTTTCGAAGCCGATAGAATCATCATTACCGGCTGCATCCTGCATCATTTCTTTGCCGGCTATGGGGGCGGCCGAAAGGCCGTCTTCCCCGGCGTAGCCGCCTACGAGTCCATCGAACAGAATCATAAAATGAGCATGGACCCCCGCGCTTCCTTCGGCAAGCTCAAGGGCAACCCGGTGGACGATGATTTTCAGGAGGCGGTTGCTTTCCGCCGACCGGATTTCATGCTGAACACGATTCTCGATGAAAATAAAAAGATTGTGGGGGTCGTGGCGGGAGACTACCGGAAGGCCCATGAAGAAGGCTGTAAAACCGTCGACCGCCTTTTTGGGTCCCCGGTTCCAGAGCCGGGCGATTTGGTGATTGCCAGCTGCGGAGGGTACCCCAAGGACATCAACCTTTTTCAGTCTCACAAGACCATTGAAAATGCCGTGCGCATTGCCAAGAAGGGAGGACTGGTTATTCTCCTGGCCGAATGCCGGGATGGAATTGGACCTTCCTCTTTTGTCGATTGGCTCCGGAAAAACGGCAGCGCCAGGGAAATGGAAGAAAAGCTCTTGGAAAAATTTCAGTTCGGCGGACACAAGGCTTTTTTCCTGGCCCGTCTTACCGAAAAGGCCGATGTACTCCTGGTCTCCGCAATGCCGGAAAAAAATCTTACGGGCCTCTTTGTGAAGCCGGCGGCATCCATGCAGGAAGCCCTGAAGATGGCCTATGATAAACTGGGTCCTAAGCCTCTGACCTACATCCTTCCTCAGGGGGGGCTGGTCTTTCCGTGGGTAAAAGCCTGATGTCTTGGCTCTACCTGGCCCGCTCCATCCGGGCCAGATTCGCTTTGGCCGCGGATTGTTGCTTGGTCTTCCGGTTCAACCAGCGGCGGGATTTCTGGAGAGATTGTTTCAGGAGGGAAATATTCTTATCCAAGGCCCGGGGCGAAGGGCCGCCGATTGCGGCTCGCTTGGCAATGAAGACTTGCCCTTCTTGAACTTTTTGTACAAAGGCCTCGGTCACCTTGATTCTTAATCCTTCTTCCTGCAAGGCCTTCTTCAGCACACGAAGAGTTACAGCCTCTGCTCCTTCCTTTTCCGCATACCGTATTGCCTTTTCCACTGCTCCTTTGGCTTGCCGGAAAGAAATCTTCCCTTCCTGAACCATCTGTTCCACAAGCTCCGGGGCGGCAATAAACCCTTTTCGGGTCCGTGCGGCCATTTCTTTCCGGTTTACTTTCAGCGAGGAGACTATCTCCCCCATGAGCGCGGGTGCGGAAAGGCATTCATCCACCAGGTCCATGATCAAATACTTTGTCCACTGGGTGTCCCGGTTGTATCCCAAGAAGAGAGCTTTGCCGATCGACAGGAGCGAGGACAGAAACCCCTGGGCGATAGAAGCCTTGGCCTTCATCACCTCTAACGGATCGGGGTTGCGCTTCTGTGGCATCATGGAGCTTCCCGTGCTGTAGGCGTCATCCAGCCTCACCAAACCGAACTCGCCGGTGCTGAACAGAATCAGGGTTTGTGCCAGAGAGCTCAGGTGATTCATCATCGCCGCCAAGGCAAACCCCAGTTCCGCTTCCGCCTCCCACCGGTTCTGGATGGCATCCAAGGAGGATGCACAAGGACCGTCAAACCCGAGCAGTTTCGAGGTAAGGTGGCGATCGATGGGAAAAGTGGTTCCGTATCCGGTCATGGAACCCAGGGGATTCTGGTTAAACCGGTCGTACCAATCCTGAAATCGCAGGCCATCTCTGAGGAAGGCTTCGGCGAAGGAAAGCCAGATATGGCCCAGGGTGGTCACCTGAGCCAGCTGATGGTGGGTATATCCAGGAGCCATGATCTCCCGATGGTTTTTAGCCTGCCGAACGAGAATCTCCACCAGGGAAGAAAGGCTCGAAATAAACCGCCCGGCGCAATCTTTCAGGTAAAGACGAACATCCAGGGCGACCTGATCGTTCCGACTCCGGGCTGTGTGGAGTTTCCCTCCCACCTCTATTCCATACTTCCGAATCAGCCATCCCTCCACGTTGCTGTGGACGTCTTCCTGGGATGGATCCAGCTTAAATTTTCCCCTTTCCCAGGCTTTCTCGATCTCCTTCAAGCCGGATATCAAGACCCGTGCGTCCCGCCGGGGGATGATTTTCTGCCTGGCCAGCATGACCACATGGGCCCGGCTCCCCCAAAGGTCGTAAGGAATCAGGCGCTCGTCAGCTGGAGGAATTCCCCGCACGTCCCTCCCCGAGGTGAATTCACCGGCCAGAGCCGATGGCTCCTTCTCAAACCTCTTTCCCCAAAGTCTTTTCATAACCAATGCCTAAAATTCGAAATGCCTAAACTGCCTAAAATGAACACGCCCCAGGTGAAACTTTTTTTGTAATCTTTGCTTATCTGAACTACTAACGCGTAGACTCCCTAAGTCTTGTGAAGATTTTGGTCCTGAAGTTGATCTGTGTTCATTTCTGTTGATCTATGTCCCACAAAAAAACGCTTTAAAGCCTTAAATTTTTATCCGTGTTTATCCGCGTCCAATATGTCGTTTATTTCTTTTCAATCCGAAACCCGCAATCACCCGAAGACTCCCCCCATGCGCGTGCCGGCGAGCTTGCTGATCGTCCACAGGCAGACCGCCCCAAGAATAATCAGGATGAGCCCGAGTGCAGCGGCCTCATTTACGGAACCCCCGATGTAGAAATTGAATATTCCTACGGTCATCATCTCCCGCCCGGGAATGACTAACAGAAGAGTGGCCGACGCCTCCTGCAGGGCAAGGATGAAAGAATACAGCGCTCCCACCAGAATCCCCTTCCAGATCAGCGGGGCCACCACATCCTTGAAAGTCTTGGTCTTGGTAGCTCCCACGGATTCGGCCGCCTCTTCGATGGATTTGTGCACCAGGAGAAGGGAGGCGAAGGTTCCGCGAACCGTGTAGGGAAGCCGCCTTACTCCCAGCACCAGGGGGATCACCACCCATATTCCGATAAGCGCCGTATTCATGAAAGGCATGGGGTCGCGGAAAGCTCGCAGGTAGGCGATTCCGATCCCCGTCCCCGGAAGCGCCAGAATCAACGTGGTGAGGGAGTCCAGAAGGTCTTTTCCGGGAAGTTTCGTCCGGGCCATCACCCAGGCCACCGGGACCCCGACCATAATGCAGATCACTACCGAGATGCCCGAATAAATCAGGCTGTTGATGATGAACTTGGGGGTCTCAATCGCTACCCTCTCGAAATACTGGAGCGTATATTTCACCGGGATCGGAGTCAGAGCCCAGCCCCTGCCGAAAGAATCAAGAGCGATTCCCAGGTAGGGAATGAACGCAAAAATCAGAACTGCAATCAGGAAGAATAAGGCCAGAGCCTGGCCCCAGGGCGAAAGTTTCTTCCGCTCAATCTTGGAATAAGAAAGCGAGCTATAATCTTTAATGGCCACGTATCTCTTGGCGACGATCAAAAAAACTACGGCCAGGAGGACCATGATGGCGGAGATGACGATGCCCATCTTGAAAAGCCGGCGGTCCACAAACTGGACGATGTTCAAGTATGCCTGCGAGGCCAGGAGATCATCAATTCCCACGACCAGGGGGGTAGCGAAATCGGCAAAAGTCCAGATGAAAACGAGCAGAGCCCCGGAAACGTAGCCGGGGGTCGTGAGGGGAAAAGTGATGTCCCAGAATTTTCGCAGGCCCCTGGACCCAACACTCTCCGCCGCCTCATCCAGAGATAGGTCGATCTTTCCCAAGGCATCCACAATGGAAAGAGTCATGAGGGGAAAGAGATGGAGGGTTTCCACCAGGAGGACGCCGTGGATTCCGTACATGAAGTTTACCGGCTTGGTGAAACCGAGATAATCCATCAGGATTACGTTTACGGTTCCGGCCCGGCCCATGATGAAGACAAACCCCATTACCCCGACGAGAGGAGGCATGATCATGGGAACGATGGTGAGAAAAGAAAAAAGATTTCTTCCGTGGAATTCATACCGTAAGAGGAGATAGGCGATGCCGATGCCCAGGATCGAGGTCGTTACGACCGTTGCTCCACCCAGAAGAAGCGAATTGATCAGTGATTTGAGGTAATAAGCATCGGTAAAAAAATCGTAGAAGTTATTCAGGGTGAAGATCCCCTCGGCGGTCGTAACCGCGTCATAAAAAAGACGGATCAAAGGGTAAATCAGAAATACGAAGAAAAAGGCCCAAATCGCCCCATATCCCAACCAGCCTCCGAGTTTCATCTGGGTCCAGAATCGAACCTGAGGTAAAGTTATGGATGTCTCGCTTTGAGGGCTCACGCCAAGATTCTCTCTTCAGGGGATGGGAATCCCTAGGGTAATTTGCTGGGGAAAAGTCACCGAGACTTTTTCCCCCTGAGGAAGAACCTGGTGGTACCAGGGATTCTGAATGTCAACCTTGAAAATTTTCCCATTCTGGAGTTCCACGTCATACCGAATCGTGTTGCCAATGTAGGAGGCGAAACTTACTGTGCCCTGGATAACATTTACCTCGCCCTGTCCTTCTTCTGTCTGACCGAGGGAGGCCGTCTCCGGCCGGACACTGATCATGCAGCGCTCTCCAAGTTTGAAGGCCTTTTCAAAAATGCAGGTCATGGGCCCCACATCGGTTTGGACCTTTATCTTTCGCTCCCCTTCCTGAATCTCCCGAACCTCGCCGGGGATCAGGTTGTTGATCCCTATGAAGTCAGCCACAAAAGGATTTTCCGGCTTGGCATAGAGGTTCCGAGGAGAACCGATCTGCTGCAATTTCCCATGGTCGACGACGGCGATCCGGTCTGAAAGCGTAAGGGCTTCTTCCTGGTCATGGGTAACGTAGATCGTCGTTATACCAAGCTCCTTCTGCAGTTTCCGAATTTCAGCCCGGACCTGGAGACGGATCTTCGCGTCCAGGTTGCTTAACGGTTCGTCCAGCAGAAGAACATCCGGGTTCAAGACCAGCGCCCGGGCCAAGGCCACGCGTTGCTGCTGCCCTCCCGACAATTGCCCGGGATAGCGTTTTTCCAGGCCTGCCAGGTTGACCAGTTTGAGGGCATGAAGAACTTTGGAGGAAATATCGTCCCGAGAAAACTTTTTGAGTTTGAGGCCATAGGCAATGTTGTCAAAGATGGTCATGTGGGGCCAGAGGGCGTAATTCTGGAAGACCATCCCGATGTTTCGTTCATAAGGAGGGATCCCCGATACCGCCTTCTCCCCGAAATAGACCTCTCCTTCATCGGGTCGGTGGAATCCGCCGATTAACCGCAGGATGGTGGTCTTTCCACAACCCGAAGGGCCCAGGAGGGTAAAGAGCTCGCCGTCCCGAATTTCCAGCGAGACATGGCTCACGGCCTCCAGCGTGCCAAACCTTTTCACGATGTTTTTCAGCTGAATATTCATACCCGGATCTGGTTTTTAATTGTGAGATGAAAAGGAATTATGACGATGGAAAAACTCCCCGGGGTTTGGATTCCGGGGAGTTTTTCCACTCTATGGAGATGAGAGGACTTTAGATTCTTACTTTTCCTTGATGATTTCTTTGTGTTTCTCGGCAATTTCCTTCCGGAAATAGGAGTTTACATCTTCAACCCTCTTTTTCTGTCCGGCGATTTTGTCATCATAGACGTTTCCTACCTGGATATCATAGAACGACCTCAGTCCAGCGGTAAATTGAACCGCCTTCTCGGCATCGGAGCCGGGAGCCCCCTGCACTTTATACTTGGGGGTGATGGCATAGAGCCCCCGTTCCATAAAAATCTTCTGCCCTTCCTCGGTCAACAGAAATTCGACGAAAGCGTGGGCTGCCTTGGGATGGGGCGCTCCCTTGAGGACGGCCACGGGTTCGGGCGTAACATAGGCATTCTTGGGGTAAACAAAAATGATTTCGTATCCCCCCAACACTTCGGCAAAGGCCATGTAGCTGGGCACGGCAACCCCCACGGCAAATTCTCCCTTAGCCACGACGTTGGGAACGTCGCGGGAGCGGGCAGTGAAGATTCCCGTATTTACGGCCAGCCTTTTCAGCCAATCCCAACCTTTATCCCAACCGTAGGTCTGCAACATTACTTCATAGGAAGCATGGCTGGAACTCGAACGGTCGGGGGTGCACTGGGCGATCTGCCCCTTGAGTTTCGGGTTGAGCAAGTCATCCCAGTCTTTGATCTCTACTCCCAAACGTTTTAGCAGCTTGGGCTGATAGATAAGGCCGTATGGCTCCAACGTGGTTCCGACCCAGAATTTCTTCGGATCTTTCAGGGGTAACCCTACGGGTTTCCCGATAGTGGCCGGGATCTCATCCCACATCTTGGGAGGCAGCTTAATTGGCTCCAGAAGTCCTTCCGCAGCCAGACTGTCGAAAAGCGTCCCCTCTCCGCCCCAGAAAACATCGGCCTGCGGCCTGCCTTTCCACTCCAAAATCTGCCCGTAGGCCACTGGAGTTCCTTTGGGAATCGCGCTGGTCTTCACATCGATGTTCCACTTCTTCTTGGCATAGGCGGCAAATTGCGCCAATGCCGGGTCGTGGACATCTTTGGAGACCGGGGTAATCAGATAGAGTTCATTCTCGATCGACTGGGCGCCCGCAAAGGAAAGAGGCAGGAGCAAAAACGCAGAAAGGAGAATCGCCAACTTCAATTTTCGTTTCATTTCCATTGCCCTCCTTGAAGAGCTTGAATAATGGAACCCGGCTCTGTGCCGGACTATTCCAATCGGTGTAAAAATAGCGTAGGGGAAAAGGATTGTCAATAGAAATACACCGGGTTGCTATTGTCCAATTTTCTAATGATCCCGTGGATTTTTATCATTGACAAGACCTTGTTAGGACAAATAGATTTAGAAAGGACCTGGAGTTGAATTTTGGAAAAATAGGATCTTATGGCCGCCTTACATTTTCTGGGCTACATCTTCGATCTCGACGGTACGATTTACTTAGGGGAAAAGCTGATCCCCGGAGCCAAGGAGACGGTCGAGAGATTAAAATCCCTTTCCAAAAAGATTGTCTATCTTTCCAACAAGCCCCTTCAGACCCGGGAAGACTACGCCAATAAACTGACCCGTCTGGGCATACCCACCAAGCCGGAAGAAGTCATAAACTCTTCTCTGGTCATGGCCCACTGGCTTTCACGGCAAGCCCCGGGGGCAACGATCTTTGTGATCGGCGAGATTCCGCTTATCGAGGAGATGGCCCGGGCCGGCTTCCGCTTTAGCGAAAAAGCCGGGGAAATCCGATACGTGATCGCCTCTTTCGACCGGACCTTCGATTACCGCAAGCTGAATATCGCCCTCCAGGCCATCAAAAAAGGGGCGCGCTTCATAGCCACCAACCCGGACCGGACCTGCCCGGTGGAAGGCGGGGAAATACCGGATTGCGCGGCCATGATCGGGGCTGTGGAGGGGACGACCGGTAAGAAGGTTGAGACGATCGTGGGGAAACCATCGGACATCATGATCCAGGTGGCCGTGGACTATATGGGTCTTCGGCCCCAGGATTGCGTGCTCGTGGGCGACCGGCTGGAGACCGACATGGTCATGGGAAAGAAGGCGGGCATGGCAGCCGCTTTGGTCCTCACGGGAGTGACGAAACGCGAAACCCTGAAAAGATCGGACGTTCAGCCGGATTATGTCTGGGAGAGTGTAGCGGAAATTATAAAATAGGCTTATAGCTCATGGCTGATAGCTCATGTCAAAAGGGATGAAAACAGAGGTTGTGGTCATTGGCGGAGGGGCTACGGGGGCCGGGGTTTTCCGCGACCTGGCGCTACGGGGAATCGACACCGTCCTCCTGGAAAAGAATGAATTCACCAGCGGAACCTCGGGCCGAAACCATGGCCTTCTCCACAGCGGGGGCCGATATGCGGTAAAAGACCCAGATTCCGGCCGGGAATGTATCCGGGAAAACCTAATTCTAAAGCGAATTGCCGCCCCTTGCATCGAGGATACGGGCGGATTTTTCCTTTCAGCGAACCCCGACCCGCCTGATTACCCGGACCAATTCCTCCGCGCCTGCGAGTCAATCGGAATCCCGGCTGAAGAAATTCCCATAGCCGACGTTCTGCACAAAGAACCCGCCCTTTCCGCCCACATCGTGCGAGCGATCCGGGTGCCGGATGGAGCCATCGATCCTTTCCGGCTGATTCGGGCCAACGTAGAGGAAGCCCTGCGGTTGGGGGCCAAAGCGTTTCCCCATCGGGAAGTGACCTCTATTCAAACCGATGGAGGAAGCATCCGGGGGTTAAGGGCTAAAGACAACCGGACCGGAGAAGAATGGGAGATTCAATGCCGTTTTATCATCAATGCGGCAGGGGTTTGGGCTGGAAAGATCGCCCGCATGGCCGGGGCTCGCCTGGAGGTCGTCTTTTCCAAGGGAAGCTTGATCGTCCTCAACCAGCGGCTGGTCAACACGGTAATCAACCGATGTCGCCTGCCCTCGAACGGCGATATCTTCGTGCCCCATGGGCCGGCGTTGATTCTCGGGACCACCTCTCAAGCCGCTGAAGAGATCGAAGAGCCGGCGGCCAGCGAGGAGGAAGTGGACCTTCTCCTCTCTGAAGGAGAGACGCTAATCCCCGGGGTGAGCGCAACCCGGGCGATCCGGGCGTATGCCGGGGTAAGACCGCTTATCGGAGCAAGAGAAGCCGAGGGGGATTCAAGAACCATCGGCCGGGATTTTCTTCTCCTCAATCATGGAGAAGCCGTCGGGGTAAGAGGGCTCTTCTCCATCGTCGGGGGGAAGTTGACCACCTACCGGTTGATGGCCGAGCGGACCGTGGACGCCATCTGCCGGGAGATGGGGAAAAAGGTCCTCTGCACCACGGCAGAAAAACCCCTCCCTTTTCCCCGGGAATATTCTTTTCATGATCTGGGGTCGAGGTTGAGCCGGATTTCCGGCACAGGATCTTCTTCCGAGATTCTTTGCGAGTGCGAGCTGGTCACCCGGAAAGAGATCCTGGAAGAGTTGCCCAAGCTCTCCTTTCCGACCCTAAAGGAAGTTCAAGAACGGACAAGAGCAGGGATGGGCCCCTGCCAGGGGGGATTCTGTTCTCCCCGGCTGACGGCTCTTCTGGCAGAAGCGGGCAAAATCCCCCCGGGGACCTCTCTCCCTGTTTTAAAGAAATTCCTGGAGGAACGCTGGAAAGGAACCCGCCCGGTTTTATGGGGTTCCCAGCTCAAAGAAGAACAGTTGATCCAGGCTTTGTACGCGGAGCTTTTCAATCTGGACCACCTATAAGACAGGGTTCAAGGATTCCAGGGGCCTAGGAGAATGATTTTTCCCTTACCCTTGAACCCTTGGACCCTTGGACCCTAGAACCCTTTATGTTTTATGATGTGATCGTCATCGGTGCGGGGCTGGCCGGCCTTATGGCCGCGGAAGTGGCACAGGAGAGAGGCGCCCGGGTTTTAATCCTGGCCAAGGGAATGGGGTCGCTCCCTTTGACCAGCGGCTGCGTCGACGGGCTGGGATACTTCCCGAGTTCTTCACCGGTCCCCGTGTCCTCCCCTCTCGGCGCCCTGAGCCGCTTGAAAGAATTTCACCCCCAACATCCCTACTCCAAGCTCGGTATGGAGAAAATCCTTCCTGCCCTGAAGCAATTTCAGGATTTGACCGGCTCGGATGCGCTTCCTTATGCCGGGCGCTTCGATTCCAACATCCTGATTCCCACGTCCCTGGGCACTTTTCATCCCACCTGCCTCGTCCCCGAGACCATGAAGAATGGGAATCTTTCCCTCCCGGGCCGGATTCTCCTTCTGGGTTTCGAGGGACTCAAAGACTTTTCCGTTTATTTGACGGCGGAGAATCTGAATCTCCTACAAGCCCGGGGAATAATCGCGCCTTCTTTTCGGGCCGAAACCCTGGCCAAGATGGATTTGGGGAAAAAAGCCCTGAACAGTCTGAATCTGGCCGGGGCTCTCGATGAGGAAGATTTCCGGGGTCACCTGGCCCGACAGATTCAACCCCTCTTAAAGCCTGGGGAAAAATTGGGGCTGCCGGCGGTCCTGGGTTTCCGTTCCTCTCATGCGGCCTGGACCGATCTGCAAAAGAAACTGGGGACGGAAATCTTTGAAATCCCTCTCCCTCCGCCATCAATCCCGGGGCTTCGCCTTTACAACCTTATCAGGTCGCACCTCCAAGGGAAAGGGGTGCGAACGATCATCGGGCTTTCGTTGTTGAAGCCCATAACCGGCGCAGGGGAAATTAAAGGGATCGAGTTGGGGGAGTCGAGAAAAAGCCCGATCTACCGTGCATCCGCCTATGTGCTGGCCACCGGCAAATTCGTGGGAGGAGGTCTCGACGCCCAGCCGAACAGGATCTTCGAAACCCTCTTTGACCTCCCCGTTCAATACCCGCGGAATCGCAAGGAATGGTTCAATCCTCAACTCCTGACCCCCGCAGGCCAGCCCTTTAATTCTTTCGGGGTGGAGGTAAATGAGAATCTGCAGCCAATTGATACGGCAGGGAAGATCCTTTATCGGAATCTCTATGCCGCCGGTGGAATTTTGGCCCATGCCGATTCGATAGCCGAAAAATCCGGCGGCGGCGTGGCCATTGCTACGGGGCATGTGGCTGGGAAACTGGCCGCAGCATGCGTAGAAAAATGATTCACCACCGAGACACGGAGGGCATAGAGGTAGAAGGAAATCCAACTTCGGTGCATAGAATCCTTTTTTGTTAATAAGATTTTATCTGAAAAGTTTTCTCCTTGTTCTCTGTGTCTCTGTGGTGAAAGAAAAAAATGAAACCAAATATCGATCAGTGCATCAAGTGCTCCATCTGCAACGCCTACTGCCCCGTCCTCAAGGTCACGGGGCTCTTTCCCGGTCCCAAGCTGGCCGGGCCGGATGCCGAACGCTTCCGTCGTCAGAGGAAGGCCATTCCCTCTGAATGGCTGGAGTACTGCGATTACTGCAAGATCTGCGAAAGGGTCTGTCCCCAGAATGTTCCCATCCCCGACCTGCATATCCAATCCCGTCTGGCCTGGAAAAAGACCCGCAAGCCGCCTTTGAGAGACTGGCTTCTCGGTCACGCCTACCTCCTGCAGAAGCTGGGAAGCTGGGCCGCTCCGATTTCCAACTGGGTCTTCGGATGGGGCTTTTCCCGCTGGCTCCTAGACCGGGGGCTGGGCATCGACCGGCGAACCCCCATGCCTTCCTACCGTCGCCAAACATTCGCCCAATGGTTCCGGTCACGGCCAAAGGGGAAGGGTGACCCCGTGGCTTACTTTCATGGCTGTTATACGAACTATATCCAGCCTGATCTCGGCAGGACCCTTGTCGAAGTTTTGGAAAAAAACGGGTTTCGGGTTCAAGTCCCCCGGCAGGAATGCTGCGGCCTTCCTCTAATCAGCAACGGGTTCTTTGACCTAGCCTCCGGTCTGGGGAAAAAGAATATCCAGTCGCTGCAAAAAACGATCGAGGAAGGGACCGAAGTGGTCTTCTCTTCCCCCAGTTGCGGCATGACCCTCAAAGAAGAGTATGAAACCATCCTGAACCTCCCGGGAGCCTCCCGGCTCAAGGACCATATCTTTGAAATATGCCAGTTCCTCCTGCAGTTATACGAAGAGGGCAAGCTGAACACCAAATTCAAGGAGGTCCGGGAGACCTACTACTACCATGTCCCCTGTCACCTGCGGGCCCTGAAGATCGGCCTCCCGGCTCTGGAGCTTTTATCTCTGGTTCCGGGGTTGAAGGTCATCGAACTCCCGGAAGGATGCTGCGGGCTGGCGGGGAGTTACGGGTACAAGCGGGAAAAATATGCCATTGCCCAGGAGGTGGGGGAGGACCTCTTCCAGGCCATCCGTGAATCGAAAACCCGGACGGTTATTTCCGATTGCGAGGCCTGCCGGCTGCAGATCGGTTATTACACCGGGGTAAAGACTCTTCATACGGTTCAGGTCCTGCGCCAGGCTTACGGAGCGTGATTCCTTGGAAATCAACGTCCTGACCACGGCGATTTTCCTGATTACCATCGTCCTCCTCTTCGAGTTCAGCAATGGGTTCAATGATTGCGCGAACATGGTCGTCACCCCGGTGATCACCGGAGCTATGGAACCGCGAAAAGCCCTCCTGTTGGTTGCCGTCTTTGAGTTTATCGGCTCCTGGTTTCTGGGAACGGCCGTGGCTCAGACTCTGGGGAAAGGGATTGTCAACCCCCAGTACATAACCGTACCGGTCATATTCGCGGCCGTTTGTGGGGCGATCCTCTGGAATCTCGGGGGGTGGTATTTCGGGATGCCATCCAGCTCCTCCCATGCGCTGATCGGCGGATTAGTGGGGGCCGTGGCCACGGGCTCCGGAATCGAATGGATTCACTGGGTCAAAGTGGGCGAAATTCTGGCAATCCTCGTCCTCACTCCGGTCATCGGTTTGCTGGGCGGCCGGTATCTGACCCGGAAGGTCCTCGTACTCTTCCAGGGTATGAAGCCCAGCCGGGCGAATCCGCGCCTCAAGCGGCTGCAGATTCTGACCTCGATTACCCTGGCCCTGAGCCATGGCACCAATGACGCCCAAAAAGGCATGGGAATCATCAGCCTATCCCTGATTATTTTCCATAAAATATCTCCTGACCAGATGGGGCCGCTCTATCAACCCCTCCCCGATTATGCTTTCTATGTCCCCAAATGGGTCATCCTGATCTGTTCCCTGGCTTTGGCCCTGGGAGTGAGTTCCGGCGGCTGGCGGATCATGAAGACCCTGGGTACCAAGTTGTATAAAGTGAGGCCCGTCCATGGATTCAGCGCCCAGGCCTGTGCTTCGATTACCATTTACCTTTCTTCCCTGTTCGGCTTCCCCGTGAGTACGACCCAGATCGTCTCCTCCTCCATCTTGGGGGCAGGTTCGGCCCAGGGCTTCGGTTCAGTCCGCTGGGGAGTGGGAAAGCAGATCTTCCTGACCTGGGTTATAACCATACCGGGATCTGCTGCCCTCTCGGCCATACTTTTTGTAATTTTCAATCGCTTCCTTTAATTTATAGTGGACAGGTTCCCACTTTTGGCATAAAATGTGCATTTCTAGAACTTAAAGAGGGGAGTCCGTATGGCCCTGTTCCAGAAGAAAAAAAGTGATTTCTGTGAAATGCTCCATGCCCAGTCCCAGAAAGTCCTGGAAGGGCTCGATGCCCTCTATGCCTGGTCCGAAGGAGGCGTGGTTGCCCAGCGGGAAAAGGTGAAAGATGTCGAAAGGGAAGCGGATGAACTGCGCCGCATCGTCATAGAGGAGCTCAACCAGACCTTTGTGACCCCCTTTGATCGCGATGACATTTTCTCTCTATCGCGAGCCATTGACGACGTTATGGATTATGCTGACCGGACTGTGGATGAGATGGAGATTTATGAGGTGAAACCCAACAACCATGTAGTTCAGATGATCGACATCCTCCGCAAGTCGGCCCGGGAGTTGAATGATGCCATCCGCCTGATTCAAAAATACCCCAATATCGCCCTGGAGCATGCCACCAAGGCCAAGGCCGCAGAGAACGAGATGGAAAATGCCTACCACCGAGCCCTGGCAGAGCTTTTCAAGGGGACGGACACGGTTTACATGCTCAAAATGCGGGAGATCTACCGCCATCTCTCCAATGCCGCCGACCGGGGTGACGAAGCCGCCAACCTTATCGGCGACATTGTGGTCAAGATGACTTGATGCCCCTTGCTTTCGATCCGTAAGTGTATCTTTGAGGCAATCTTTCCTTTCCGCGTATCTTTTCCTTCATAGAAATCTAAATACTTCCGGTTTCCCTCCGGTGTTTCCGGATGGTCCTGCTTGACAATAGCGATGAGAATGCTAATATTTTGCGCAGGAGGACTCCTTATTAATGGTGAAAAGAGATTACTACGAAATCCTTGGCGTTCCCCGCAACGCCAATGAGACAGAGGTTAAGAAAGCCTACCGGCAGTTAGCCCTCCAGTATCATCCGGACCGAAACCCCGGAGACAAAGCGTCCGAGGAAAAGTTCAAAGAAGCTTCTGAGGCTTACGAGGTTCTCAGGGACCCGCAGAAGCGCGAGCTTTACGACCGGTACGGTCACGAAGGCCTCAGCCGAACGGGGTTCTCGGGCTTTACCGGCTTCGAAGACATCTTCTCCAGCTTCAGTGACGTTTTTGAGGATTTCTTTGGGTTCGGCACGGGGCGCCGCAGGTCTGCGGGGCCCCGAAAAGGACCTGACTTTCGGTACGATCTCACCATCTCCTTCATGGATGCGGCCTTGGGTAAGGAGATGGAGATCGAGCTGGAACGACCGGAGACCTGTGGAACCTGTAAGGGGTCCGGGATGCAACCCGGTACCAAGAGAGAAACCTGCCCTTCCTGCAAAGGAACCGGCCAGGTTAGCCACTCCCAAGGTTTTTTCACCCTGCGCACTACCTGCTCCCATTGCCGGGGCCAGGGCTTCTCCATTCCCCATCCCTGTACCGATTGCCGCGGCGCGGGGAAGGTTAAAAAATCGAAAAAAATTCCGGTGAAGATTCCAGCCGGAGTCGATTCGGGGAGCCGTCTGAGGGTTTCAGGAGAAGGGGGAGAGGGGGAGAGGAGCGGTCGGCCGGGAGATCTCTATGTTATCTTGCATGTGGAGCCCCATGATTTTTTCGAACGGCATGAGGATGATATTCTCTGCCAGATTCCCATCTCTTTCGCCCAGGCAGCTTTGGGAGAAGAAATTGAAGTTCCCACTCTGAACGGAACCAAAAAGTTCACCATTCCCCCCGGCACCCAGAGCGGGCAGGTCTTCAGCATGCGCGGCATGGGGATCACTCATCTGGATGGGTACGGAAAAGGAGATCAGCATATCCAGGTTGCGGTCAAAGTCCCCACCAAGCTGAACAAGCGTCAAAAAGAACTCCTCAAAGAGTTCGTCGCCCTCGACGGAAAAGGAGACTGACCTCGATGGAATACTGGAATATTGGAAAGATGGAATGATGGGAGGATTTTCCTCCAGTATTCCATCATTCCATCTTGGCGGAACCAGCCCGTTCCTTATTTCCCCTTCAGAAATTCGGGACGCCCGAACTCCGGGTTAGGATAGGTGTAAAAACCCTTTCCGGTTTTCACCCCCAGTTCTTTCCGATCGATCTTCTCCTTTAGCGCTTTCGGCGGATAATCCTTGGGGTCCTTGGATTCATTGTAGTAGGACATTTCGATATCGTAAACCACGTCCAGGCCGACCAGATCCATCAGGAAAAACGGTCCATGAGTCGGAGTAAACATCACCAGCCAAGCCCGGTCGATATCCCGGAAGTCGACAAACCCCTCACCCCATAGATAAAGGGTCTGCTTTTTAATCGCCCGCCAGACGCTGTTAAAGCAGAAGCCCAGGATCTCCTTTTTCACGGTGAGCGGAATGCACTGGATGGAGCGGATGAATTGCTTGGCCGTCTCCAGAACTTCCGGAGGGGTTTGGGTCCCGCCCATCACATCTACGATGTTCCAGCCGACCGCCGGCATGTAAAAATGGATGTTGAGGCATTTCTCCGGGCGTCGGGTGGCGCTTTCGATCCGGGAGACGGGAATCGAGGAACTGTTCGTTGCTAGAAGAGCCCCTTTCGGGGCCAGGGAGTCGATCTCGGCCCAGATTTTTCTCTTCAGTTCGAGGACTTCCGGTACCACCTCGATGACCAAGTCTCCATCCTTTACCGCCTCGGCCAAGTCTTTGGCCATCTTGACCTTGCCGGCCCCCTTCTCCCACTCTTCCGCGCCCATGGTGGGATTTTTCCCCAGAAACTTCATCATCCCTTTGATTTTCTGGATGGTTTTCGGGAAGATCTGAGGGTCCTGGTCATAACCGCGGACCTCATAACCATAGTAAGCCGCCTGGATCGCAATCTGAGTCCCCAAAGTCCCCAGGCCGATGACGCTGATTCTCTTAATTGCCATTTCTTTTCCCCTCTCCTTTCTCGCAAATAAGAATTAAACCCCAGAGATCGCTGAAAAATTCAAGGTTTTTAAGCATCTTTCCCCTTTGCCCTGCGGGTTCAAAGGAGTCCAATCTCCAAGCCTCTCTATAGATAGATAATCCTTCCGCATGTGAAATGTCAACAGGCCGTCCCGCCCCCGGGGAAAATATCCTCATCCTTGAACTCTGCGCTTGCCAGTCTATGGGGGCTATGCGCATAAAAAAGGGATGGGAAGTTAATCCTCCCCATCCCTGCCAGAATGCTTTCCCTTTACTCCCTTATTTGCATCTTGAGTTACCCGTCTCTTTGATCGGGACAGCCACTTTATCCATCGGAATCATCACCGGCGTCCCGGCGAAGGGGAAGGAGAAGAGCACCGACTTGGCCTGGATTTCACCGATGGGCCCGGGCATCATAATTTGATGGTCACAGGCGCGCATGATCTGCTTCCCGACCAAACTATTATATTCCATCCCCTCCCAAGCCTTGATGATGGCCTCGGGATCAAAAGAGTTAGCTTTCTTCACCGCTTCGAAGAAGAACATCGCCCCATTGTAAGAATACCCAAGATTCGCGGCCGGCCAGGGGTGATTGGTGTCCTTAAACTTTTTATGCCAACGTTCCAAGAAAGCTTTATTTTGCGGAGTGTCGATCGTTGGCAGATATGTGCTGTTGACAAAACTTCCAACCGCAGCCAGGCCAATGTCGGGAAGCTGAACGTCGTCATCCATGAAGTAGGTGGCGTAACGAGCCTTGACCCCCAGCTGGGCCCCTTGCTTTAACAGGTTTCCCAGGTCTACGCCGTAGTTTCCCGTAAAGATGATCTCTGCTCCACTGGCTAGAATCTTGGTAAAGTACGGGCCAAAATCCTTGTGCCCGATGGGGGCAAAATCTTCTCCCACGATTTTCGCGTCCGGAATCTCTTTTTTCATAACTGCCTTGAAATCATCAGCTACTGCATGGCCAAAGGCATAATCCTGGTTCATGAGATAGAACTTCCGCCAGGGTTTGGTTTTGAAAAATTCCGCGTAAGCGCGTGCGCGGTTGGTGGTGGTAAAACAGGTGCGGAACATATACTTAGTGAAGTTTTTTCCCGTGAGAAAATCGGACTCGGCCCCGAAATTAACAAAGATGACCTTGTTCTTCTCCGCCACATCCATCAACGCCTGGGCTACTGCGGTGGAGGTAAGCTGAAAGATAAATTGGGCCTCATCCTGCATGATCGCCTTGGTCGCCTTGCGCGCGGCCACATCCGGTTTGAGCTGACTGTCCTCGGGCATGACTTTCACTTTCTTCCCCAGGAGACCACCGGCCGCATTGATTTCATCGACGGCAAATTGCACACCCCAAACGGACATGTCCCCAACGCTTTTCATGGGACCGGAGATGGGGTCGATCTGGACGATGTTCACCGTGTCAGCAGCCAAAGCCTGGCCAGCGATAAAAATCGTCACTCCAAAAATGACCGCGATCAGGCCTTTCCATTTTAGAGAAAACATTTTTTTCTCTCCTTTTGTTTTTTTTTATCGGGGGAATCGTTGTTCCAACAACATTCCCCCCAAAAATGATCCGCATGACGCGTTTCTCCCCATCCATTCAGCCTACCTACTTCAATAAAACAGCAGTTATTGAGAAAACCCTCGATTTGGCCTCCTTTCTTCAGTCTATGCCCCCCTCTTTGCGTCTTACGGCTCAGACTTCCAAATATTTCTCCCGCACCTCATGAGCTTCCTTCAGCTCCTGGCTGGTCCCCTGGAAGACGATCTTGCCCTTGGACATGACGTAGATCCGTCCGGCCAGACGGAGGGCCACGCGCATGTTCTGCTCCACCAGGAGGATGGGAATGTTGTGCTGGTGGATATCCTGGATCACCTGTTCCACCGTCTTCACGATCAGCGGAGCGAGTCCTTCGGTGGGTTCATCAATCAGCAGGACTTGGGGATTCCCCATGAGGGTCCGGGCAATGGTAAGCATCTGCTGCTCGCCCCCGGAAAGGAATCCTCCTTTTTGCTTGTCCCGGGCCTGCAGCCCCGGAAAGTATTTGTACACCTTCTCCATGGTCCAGCCGTCTCCGTTACTCTTCTGTCCGGGTTTCACCCCCATGATCAGATTCTCCCGGACGCTGAGGGTGGGGAAAATCCTCCGCTCTTCCGGGACATAACCCACTCCCAACTTGGCGATGTCATGAGGGGCCATTCCCGCCACATTCCGACTCTTGAAGAGAACCTCGCCTGATCGCGGCGTGACCAGGCCGATGATCGATTTGAGAGTGGTGCTCTTGCCCACGCCGTTTCGTCCTAGGAGGCAGACGATTTCTCCCGTGTCAATCCCCAAAGAAATCCCCTGAAGGATGTGACTCTCTTCGTAGAAGGTGTTCAGTTCTTTGATCTCCAGCAACATGTCTATTCCTCCTCCTTCTCCTCCCCCAGGTAGGCATCCTTCACCTTCTGGTTCTGCCGGATTTCATCTGGAGGGCCCGAGGCCAACACTTCTCCATAGTAGATAACCGTAATACGGTCAGCAAGGCTGAAGACGACTTCCATGTCGTGCTCCACGATGATCAGGGCTTTGCCCTGGGTCACCCGCCCGATGAGCTTGACCGCCTCCCGGGTCTCCTCGGAGGACATTCCAGCCGTGGGCTCGTCCAGAAGAATCAGGTCCGGCTCGGTGGCGATCGTAAGTCCGATTTCCAGCGCCCTCTGCTGGCCGTAGGAAAGCAATCCGGCAGTCACGTCTTTTCGATCCAGAAGGCCGATCTGCTCCAGGACCCTTTCGGTCTGCTCGTTGATATCCTTCATCCGGTCCAGACGGGAGAACATGTTGTAACGGATTTTGTTCTTGGAGAGAATAGCGTTGCGCACGTTCTGGAAAACGGTCATGGTCCGGAAGATGTTGGTGATCTGGAAAGAACGGGCCAACCCGCGGCGGTTCAGCTTATAAGGAGAGGTCCCGGTGACGTCCTGACCCTTGAAAAAAATCTTCCCTTTGCTGGGCACATACTTGCCGGTTATGATGTTGAAGATCGTGCTTTTCCCCGCCCCGTTTGGCCCGATGACGGCATGTCGTTCTCCCTGTTGGATACCCATGTTGATCCCAAAGAGGACTTCCAAGCCGTCAAAATCTTTATAAACGCCCTGCAACTCCAGGATCGGATTCGCTGACTTCCCGGCAGCTTCGGCCATGGTTTTCCTCCCTTAGCTTTTCTTCCGGATGAGCCCTATGATTCCCTGAGGGGCAAAGAGGACTACGGCGATGAAAATCAGGCCCAGGATCAACTCCCACCGGTCCGTAAAGCTGCTCAGATACTCCGAAAGGTAGACGAAGATCCCCGAACCGATGATCGGACCCCAGAAAAAACTGGTCCCGCCGATATAGGCCATGAAGAGGACATTGGTGGACATCATTCCGTCGATGACGCTGGTGGCGATGAACTCCTGAAACTGGGCATAGAGGGCCCCTGATATCCCCGCCAGGAATCCCAGGAAGGTCAAAAAGATCATTTTCGTGGCCTGAACATTGAACCCCACGAACTTGGCCCGCTCTTCATTGGATTTGATGGACATGGCCACGTTCCCCATGGGAGTCTTGCTAAAGTACCAGCAGACATAGAGGCAGGCCCCGATGATGACCAGCGCGACATAATAGAAGGTCACCGGGTTTTTCATGTTGAGGCCGAACAGCTCGGGCTTGGGGAATTTGCCCAGCCCGTCGTCGCCCCCGGTTACATCCCGCCATTTCCACACGATGGCCCAGATGAGCTGATTGAAGGCCAGGGTCAGGAGGGCAAAATAAGTCCCGCTCATCCGTACCAAAAAGGCGCCCAGGATGAAGGCCACCACGGCTGAAACCAGGGCCCCCAGAAGAATCCCGCTGAGGAAAGAGAGGCCGGGGATATGCAGCCACCCGAGCACGGATGCGTAGGCCCCCAACCCAAAATAGACCGCATGGCCGAAAGAGAACATGCCTCCCTCGTTGAGCATCATCTTCCAGGTCATGGCGAAGAGAGTAAGAATGATAATCTCCGTGACCATGCGCAGCTGGAATTTGGGGGCGAAGAAAGGAAAAAGAAGGAAGACGGCTGCAAGGACGACGGCGATCAGGGCTCCCCTTCTCGTTTTCATGTGGTCCTCCCCTTCTCCCCGAAGAGACCGGCGGGCTTGATGATCAAGACGACGGCCATGAGCAGGAAGACAAAAACGATGGCGAACCGCGGAATGAGAAGGATCCCGAAGGAGGAGAGCTGCCCGATGAGAAAGGACGCGACCACCGCTCCGGCCAGGCTTCCCAATCCCCCGGTGACGGTGACCACGAAACAGTCCACCAGGATCTCCGCGGCCATGCCCGGGTAGGTGCTGATGAAGGGTCCGGCGATGACGCCGGCCAGCCCCGCCAGCCAGGTCCCCATGCCCATGACCAGCATGAAGACAAAGGGGGTGTTCGTCCCAAGGGCGCTGACCATATCCCGGTCCGCCACCGCCGCGCGAACCGTAATGCCCAGCCGGGTCTTCATCAGGATGTAGGCCATGAAGGCCAGGACCACGATGGAGAAAAAGAGGATGAAAAGGCGGTAGGCCGGGTACACATTTCCCATGATGTTGAGCGACCCGGAAAGGGCCGCGGGGATGGCTACGGGGAGAGGTTCTGTCCCCCAGATCCACTTTACCGCTTCCGCGACCACGAAGGCAATTCCCGCGGTGAGCACGAACTCCTGAACGTGGCCGCCCGCATGCACCCGCCGCAGGAGGAAACGCTCCATCAGGATTCCCAGGAAGGCGACCAGGATCGGGCAGATGATCAACCCGACCCAGAAATTGCCGACCCACTTCAGCATCTGGTAGGAGAAATAAGCTCCCAGCATGTAGAAGGAGGCATGGGCCAGGTTCAAAACGCTCATCATGCCAAAGACCAAAGTCAAGCCGGAAGAGACCAGGAACAGGAGCATCCCGTAGGCCAGGCCATGCAGAATTTGAATGACAATGGTAGACGCTAAGGCATCCATAAACATTTTCCTTTCCTCAAAGTGCTTACCTTCCGCCCGAATTCATCGAATCATGATGGAGGGGTGCGGCAATTCTTCACTCTTTGTGACTTTTGAGAGGAGGTCCGGCAGACGCAACGGGGGCGAAGTTAGCCGCTTATGGATTCTGTGTCGTCGCGGGTGGTGGATGAGACCTTCGCCGGAAATCTCGCCAAGAGCAAACGCCCGAGCCTCCACCTTTTACCCTGGTAAAACAAAATCTGCTAACAACGAACTATAGTTTATATGATTTTTTTATGTCAAGAGGAAAAAGATCCCGGGTTTTCATCGTTTATCGGTGATCACAGCCCTTCTCTGCCCGTTAAATAATTAGGGGCTAAAGGCCTGCGGATGACTTCGCGCCCATCCGGTGAGGGCAAGGAAAAACGGAAAACGATCTGGAAGAAAGTTTGAATGATCTTGAAAGTGGCTCCCCAGAGAAATTCCTCTTCCCCGTCCTCCCGGTGGACCAAACACGGAAACTCCCACGGGCTGGGGATTCCCTGGGCGACGAGCTTTTCGGGAACCTCCAGGGAATAGATGGCGTAGTTTTGCGGGTTGAAGAATGCCGCCAG
>PMCE01000059.1:1800-21038 GCA_003154025.1 Syntrophaceae bacterium | reverse complement strand
CCATTCAACCCGGTGGGCCCGTTTCCGGAGGAGAATAAATATAGGGTTCCTCAAAAGCGAACCTCTCACCTTCTCTTTGCCGTCCGCGAGAAAATTTAGCCCAAATTTAGCCCTTGACCCCCCACTTCTCTTCTTATAAATTCTAAATTGATCATTATTTCTTTATTTAGTCTCCATATGGAAACTCCCTCTCCCTTTGCGGGAGAGGGTTGGGGTGAGGGGAGCAAAAATAGAGAGTCCTGGCATTTCCCGTCTTGATCACCCCCACCCTCACTTTCCCCCTCAGGGGGGAGGGGAAGGTCGAGATTCCCGGATGGAAACCATTTAGAAAAAGGAGGAAGGGATCATGAAAAAGGAAATGCTCGGTACGCTTCTTCTAAGCCTGGCAGCGATTCTCCTGGTTCTTCCCGGGGCAGCCCCGGCCCAAGACACGGTCAAGATCGGGTTCTTCGCCCCCATCACCGGACCGGCGGCGGCAGACGGGGCCAGCGCCAAACACGCCGTGGACCTGGCGGTAAAGGAGGTCAATGATAGCGGCGGAATCCGGGGGAAAAAAGTGGAGCTCATCGTTTACGATGACCGACTGAACCCCCAGGAAGCCGTCGCCATCGCCAACAAGTTGATCGAGAAAGATCAGGTGGTGGGGGTTGCCAGCGGCGCTTACAGCGGCCCCACCCGGGTCGCCGCTCCCATCTTCCAGAAGGCCGGGATGCCCATGGTGGCGGGGTATGCCGTGCACCCGGATGTAACCTGGGACCCGAAGCAAAAGAAGCCTAACGATTACTGCTTTCGCAACGGGTTCCTGGGGGAGATCGAAGGAGCCGCCGCGGCCGAATACGCGGTCAAGAGCCTGAAGGCCAAGAAGATGTCCCTCATCTTCATGGACAATGACTTCGGGCGGGCTATCTCCGCAGGGTTCGCTGAGCATGCCGAAAAATTGGGGGCGACCATCCTGACCAAGCAGATGTATAAATTTCCCGGGGAGAAAGATTTCCGCCCCTTCCTGACCCGGATCAAGGAAGGAAACCCGGACTTGATCTTTGCCGCCGGGTATTACAACGAAGCTGCGTCCATCGTCCGCCAGTCCAAGGAGCTGGGAATCAAGGCCACGATCATGGGCGAAGAAGGGTTTGATTCCCCCAAATTCCTGGAGATCGCCGGGCCGGCGGCCGAAGGCGTGATCATCGCCACCAACCTCGACCGGGACGACCCCCGCCCCCTGGTGCAGAATTTCTTGAAGAACTATCGCCAGGCGTACGGGGAAGATGCGGACATGGTGGGGGCTTCCAGCTACGATGCTTTCATGATTCTCGTCAATGCCGTCAAAGAGGCGGGCACGGACCCGAAGGCCATTCAGAAGGCCTTGCTGGCCACCAAGGATTATAACGGTTTGACCGGGAAGATCAGCCGTTTCATCCAGGGTGAAGTGGTCAAGCCGGTGCAGATCCAGGTGGTCAAAGAAGGAAAGTTCCGCCGTCTGGGGGTTGTCGATAACCCCGAAGTGATCACCCCGCCGACCAAGAAATAAATGAACGGCTCATAGCTCGTAGCTCATAGCTGATAGATAAAAAGGATTTGTTGCTATGAGCTATGAGCCATGAGCCATGAGCTATTTATGCTCTGGCAACAACTGGCCAACGGAATCGCCGTGGGGAGCGTTTACGCCCTCATCTCCCTCGGGCTGACCATGGTCTACGGGATCCTGCGGATCCTCCATGTGGCCCACGCCGGGATTTACACCTTGGGCGCCTATGTTGGGCTCCTCGCTTTTCGGCTCCTCGGAGACTTCTGGCTTTCCCTGCTGGCGGGAATGGCCGGCGCGGCGGCGGCCGGATACCTGGTGGAACGATTCCTGTACACGCCCCTCCTCCATCTCCCCCGCATTGCCCCGCTCATCGTCTCTATCGGCCTGTTCACGGCCATGGAGGAAGGCTTTCGCATCGTGGCCGGCCCTCACACGCTCACCTATAATGCCAGCATCGGCCTGGGAAGCATCTCCTTCGGAAGCTTCCGGCTTACCGAGACCCAGGTCCTGATTCTCCTGGTCACCTTCGGGATTCTGATCTTCCTCTGGGCTTTTCTGACCAAGACCCGAATGGGGCTGGCCATGCGGGCCTGCGCCATGGACGCCGAGACCACCTCCTCTTTCGGGGCCAACGTGAGCGCCATCATCGCCATCAACTTTCTCATCGGCTCGGCCATGGCCGGAGCCGCCGGAGTCTTGATCGGAGTCTATGACAACCAGGTCTGGCCGACCATGGGCAGCATCCCGGCTTACAAGGCCCTGGCCATCGTGGTCCTGGGGGGGCTCGGGAATATCCCGGGCACGGTCCTGGCTTCGTTTATCGTCGGCCTTGCGGAGACTTTCTTCATCGGCATCTTGGCCATTCCGTTCCCCCGGGATGCAGTAGCCTTTATCGCCATGATCCTGGTCTTAATGTTCAAACCGTACGGTTTGCTAGGCAAGGCCTAGCAAACAACTCATAGCTCAGAGCTCATAGCTGATAGGAAGAAAAGGTTTTTGCTATGTGCCATGAGCTATGAGCTATGAGCTAAGTTATGATAAGTGGCTACGTCATCACCATCCTCATCACCATCGCCATCTACGCCATTCTGGCCCACAGCCTGAATATCATCACCGGGCATGCGGGTCAGATTTCCCTGGGCCATGCCGCTTTCTTCGGGATCGGCGCCTATACCTCCGCCCTGCTGTACGGCGAAGCCGGCCTGCCCTTCTGGGTNNGCCATCACCACCATGGGGATCAACTTCGTGGTGGAAGCCGTCTTTCTCTACATCCCCTTTTTCGGCGGGGCCATGGGAATCGGGGGGATCAACCTCCCCGGCTGGTTTGGCCGGGAGATGACCAAGCCTGAATACTTCGTCCTGATTCTGGCGGTCCTGGCGCTCCTGCTGCTCCTCGACCGCAAGCTGGGCCGCTCCTGGATCGGATTGGCCTGGGCCTCGATCCGGGAGGACGAGCAAGCCGCGGAAGCCATGGGCGTGGATGTGGTGCGCTTCAAGGTCATGGCCTTCATCCTGGGGAGTTCGATCGCCGGAATCGCGGGCGGGTTTTACGCCCACTTTTTGACTTTCATCATGCCCCAGAATTTCGGCTTTCCCATGTCCATCGTGATCCTCTCCATGGTCGTCTTCGGCGGGATCGGGACCCGCTGGGGACCCCTGGTGGGGGCGGTGATCCTTGGCGTTCTTCCCGAGATTTCCCGGCCGGTCATGGAGTACCGCACCTTTCTATACGGGCTTCTGCTCATGGGCATGATGCGGTTTCAGCCCGAAGGGCTTCTCGGTTTCGATTCGCTCCTGATGCGGTGGATTCGGCGCCTCGTCCCGCGGCCCTCCGGACCTGGGTGAAACCATGTCCTTGCTGGAAGTGTCTTCTCTCGGCAAAGAATTTGACGGGCTGCGCGCCCTGGACGGGGTCAGTTTTACCGCCGAGCCGGCCGAGATCCTGGGGATCATCGGCCCCAACGGCGCCGGCAAAACGACCCTTTTCAACCTCATCTCCGGGATCTTTCCCCCCACCTCCGGCGAAATCCGGTTTCAGGGGGAGTCCCTCCTCGGCAAGAAACCCCACGAGATCAGCCGGAAGGGTATCGGGCGGACCTTCCAAATCGTCCGGCCCTTTCAAAACCTCGACGTGGAGACCAACGTGCTGGTCGCCCTGGGCCAGCGCTTCTACCCCTCTCTCCGCCGGTCCGTCCAGCCCTACCGTCAGCCGGAGAACCTCCGGGAGGCGCAGACGCTCGTCGAGGATGCCGGTATCCGTCCTTTCTCCAAGCATCTGGCCAAGAATCTTCCCCTGGGGGTTAAGAAGCGCCTGGAGATCGCCCGCGCTCTGGCGTTGCGTCCCCATCTCCTCCTCCTGGATGAGCCCTCGGCCGGCCTGCGGTACGAAGAATCCACCCAACTCATGGACTTGATCCGCAAGGTGTGCGCTCAAGGGATCGGCATTCTCCTCATCGAGCACAACATGCCCGTGGTGATGGACCTGTGCCGGCGGATTGTCGTCCTGGACCATGGGAGCAAGATTGCCGAGGGGACCCCGGAGGAAGTCCGTTCCAATCCCCTGGTCATCCAGGCTTACCTCGGAAAGGAAACCTGATGCTGGAAGTCCGGGACATCGAAGTCGCTTACGGGGAAATCCTGGCCCTGAAGGGGATCAGCTTCACCCTGAAAGAAGGGGAATTGGTGACCATCATCGGGGCCAACGGGGCCGGCAAGACAACGATCCTCCGGGCGCTCATGGGCCTGGCCAGGTGCAAAAAAGGGACCATTCTCTTCCAGGGGGAAGATATTACTCAGGCCCCTCCCCACCGCCGAGCCCGCCTGGGGATCAGCCCGGTTCCCGAGGGCCGCAGGATATTTTCCGACCTGACGGTAGCGGAAAACCTGCTCATGGGAGCCTACGCCCAGGAGGACCGGAAAATCGTCTCCGCCCGGATGGAAGAGGCTTTCCAGCTTTTTCCCATCCTGAAGGAGAGACGGAACCAGGTGGGCAAAACGCTCAGCGGCGGAGAGCAGCAGATGCTGGCCATCGCCCGGGCCCTCATGGCCCAGCCCAGGGTCATCCTGATGGATGAGATTTCTCTGGGGCTCATGCCCATTTACGTGGACGAAACCTTCCGGGTGATCGGAGACCTCCACCGGAAGGGGGTCACCATTCTCCTGGTGGAGCAGAACGCCCGCAAAGCCCTTGCCGCGGCGGATCGAGGTTACGTTTTGGAAACGGGAGAGATNNAGTGCCTCAAGTGCGCTAAAGTGCCTTAAGTTAGGAACACGCGAAATCCGAAATTTTTTTAATTTTTTTTGTATTCTCTTTGCTCTCTGTGGCTAAAATGAAATGAAGGAGACCTTCCGATGAAAAAAAGCCGGCCGGTCAAAGTCATGGATAAGCCCAAGGTCAAAACCCAGGTGGGCCTGAAAGTGAACATATCGGCTCCCCGGGGAACCCAGATTACCTGCAAGAGCTGGCAGACCGAAGCGGCCCTGCGCATGCTGATGAACAACCTGGACCGGGAAGTGGCGGAGAAACCCGACGAACTCATCGTTTACGGGGGGACGGGAAAAGCCGCCCGCAATTGGGATTGCTACCTGAAGATTGTCGAGTGCTTGAAAAACCTGGAAAATGACGAGACCCTCCTCGTCCAGTCGGGCAAACCGGTGGGGATCTTTCGGACTCATGCCTTCGCCCCCCGCGTGCTCATCTCCAATTCCATGCTGGTGCCCAAGTGGGCGACGCGGGAGAAGTTCCAGGAACTGGAGGCCCTGGGCCTGATCATGTTCGGCCAGATGACCGCCGGCAGCTGGATCTACATCGGTTCCCAGGGAATCCTGCAGGGGACGTTCGAGACCTTTGCCGCCGCCGCCCGGCAGCACTTCGGCGGAACGCTGAAAGGCCGGCTGGTTCTCACCGCGGGGCTCGGGGGCATGGGGGGCGCCCAGCCGCTGGCGGCCACGATGAACGACGCCGTCTTTCTGGGGGTGGAGGTCGACCCGGAACGGATCCAGAAGCGGCTGGAGACGAAATACCTGGACGTCATGACCGACAGCCTGGATGAGGCTCTGCGATGGGCTTTTGAGGCCAAGGAGAAGGGAATCGCCAAATCCATCGGCCTGGTGGGCAATGCCGCCGAGGTGCACCCGGAGATGGCCCGGCGGGGCGTCGTCCCCGACCTGGTCACCGACCAGACCTCGGCCCACGACCCGCTGAAGGGTTATGTCCCCGCGGGAATGCCTTTGGCCGCGGCCCTCGAACTCCGGGAGAAGAACCCCGAGGAATACGTGAAGCAGTCCATGAGGTCCATGGCCATCCATGTCCGCGCCATGCTCGATTTCCAGAAGCGGGGCTCGGTGGTCTTCGATTACGGAAACAATATCCGCGCCCAGGCTTTCGAAGAGGGGGTCAAGAACGCCTTCGACTTTCAAGGGTTTGTCCCGGCCTACATCCGTCCCCTCTTCTGCGAGGGCAAAGGGCCCTTCCGCTGGGCAGCCCTCTCCGGCGACCCGGAAGACATCTACAAAACCGATGCAGCGGTCCTGCGGGAGCTTCCGGAGAATGAGTCCCTGCGGCGGTGGATGAAGCTGGCCCGGGAGAGGGTCAAGTTCCAGGGGCTGCCCGCGCGGATCTGCTGGCTGGGCTACGGGGAGAGGGCGCGCATCGGCAAGGTCTTCAACGATATGGTCGCCAGCGGGGAGCTCAAGGCCCCCATCGTGATCGGGCGGGATCATCTCGACGCCGGCTCCGTGGCCTCCCCCAACCGGGAAACCGAGGCGATGATGGACAAATCCGATCCCATCGCCGACTGGCCCATCCTCAATGCCCTTCTGAATACGGCCGCCGGGGCCACCTGGGTCTCGGTCCACCACGGCGGGGGAGTGGGGATCGGCTATTCCATCCACGCCGGGATGGTGGTGGTCTGCGACGGGACGAAGGAGGCGGAGGAGAGGATTCTTCGCGTCCTGACCACCGATCCGGGCACGGGGGTTATGCGGCACGTCGATGCAGGGTACGACATCGCCGTGCGGACGGCCAAGAAGTTCGGGATCAAGATTCCCATGATGAAATAGGAAAGCAGAATTCAGGAGCCAGAATTCAGAATCCGGAATGATTGTTTTTTCCCTTCTCCTGGCTTCTGACTCCTGACTTCTGAATTCTTGCAGGAGGCAGGAGCAGAAGAAATATCCTTGGCTCGCTGGCGCAACTCCTCTAGGAGGGTGGTTATGAAAATTCTCGAATGCGTTCCCAACTTCAGCGAAGGACGGGACGAAAGCAAAGTGGAGCGGATCGTGGAGGAGATCCGGAAGACCTCGGGGGTCAAACTCCTNNAGGGAGGCCACCCGCGCCTAGGGGCCGTGGACGTAGTTCCCTTCGTCCCCGTCCGGGGGATGGCCATGAGCGAAGCGGCCTACCTCGCCCAGGAGATGGGCAGGGAGCTGGGGGAGGCTGGGGAATTGCCGGTCTACTTCTATGGGGAGGCGGCGACCGACCCAAACCGGAAGAAGCTGTCCGATATCCGCAAGGGAGAGTATGAAGGCCTGAAGGAAAAACTCGCCACCCCGGGATGGGGGCCCGATGCCGGCCTTGCCGCCTTCAACCCGAAATCCGGCGCCGCAGTGGTAGGGGCCCGGATGCCCCTCATTGCCTTCAACGTCAACCTGCGCCCCCCCAAGCTGGACCTGGCCAAGCAGATCGCCCGTAAGATTCGCGAATCCAGCGGCGGAATTCCTTCGGTGCAGGCGATCGGCCTGGAGCTGAAAGAGAAAGGCATGGTACAGGTCTCCATGAACCTGACCGATTACCGGCGGGCCTCCATCCCCGCCGTGGTGGAGGCGATCCGCAGGGAGGTTGCCGGCAAGGGGCTGGAGATCGCCGAGTGCGAGGTCGTGGGACTGGTCCCCATGGAAGCCCTGGTGGATGTGACCCGGGAATACCTGAAGATGCCCGATTTTGACTACAAACAAATCGTCGAGACGCATCTGCTCGAATAAGGGAAGTTTCGGGTTCCGGGTTTCAGGTTTTAAGTTAAAGAATTTTGAACTCGAAACTTGAAACCCGAGACTCGAAACTTTGGAGAGGTTTCAATGGCTCAAGAAGACCAAAAGGATGAGGCGACTCTTTCCCAGTTCCTCGACGCCGTGGCCTCAGGGACGGCCACTCCCGGCGGAGGAAGTGTTTCTGCTCTGGTCGGGACCCTGGCCGCGGCGTTGGTCGAGATGGTGGCCAACCTGACCGTGGGCAAGAAAGGTTTGGAGGCGCAAGAGGCCGAGATGAAGAGGATGGGCGAAGAAGCCCATTCCTACCGCGAAGCCCTGGGTGCCACCATCGCTCAGGACATCAACGCCTACCAGGGAGTCATGAAGGCCTTCCTCCTCCCTAAAGCGACCGAAGAGGATAAGAGGAACCGCAAAGAGGAAATCCAGAAAGCCCTGAAAAAGGCCGCGGACCCACCCCTGTTTACCGCGGCCACCAGCCTCAAAGTTCTGAAGCTTTGCCAGAAGGCCGCCGAAAAAGGGAATCCCAATACCGTAACCGACGCCGCGGTGGGAGCCCTCCTTGCGCAAGCAGCCCTGCAGGGAGGGGTATTCAACGTGCTGGTCAATCTCTCCGCCCTGGAGGAGGAGAATACGGTAAAGAAGATGCGGCAGGAGCTCAAGCGTCTGGAAGCGGAGGGAATCAAAACCAGGGATAAGATCCTGACCCAGGTGAAGGGAAGGCTCAAGGCCGAATGAAACTCGAAGCGGACCTCCTGGTAGAAAACGCCGGTCAGGTGGTTACCCTCAANNGGGCCGGCCGATCAAACCTCCCGGAAGGTCTCTCTCCTTCCCCGGGGGAAGGAACTGGACGCATCCGGCCGGGTGGTCATGCCGGGCTTTATCGATTCCCACACCCACCTCCTCTTTGCCGGGACCCGGGAAAAAGAGTTCGAACTGCGCCTCCAGGGAGCCTCGTACCAGGAGATCGCCGCCAAGGGAGGGGGAATCAAATCCACGGTGGAGGAGACCCGCCGGGCGAGCAAAGAAGAATTGGTCGCGGTGGGCAAAAAGAACCTGGACTCCATGCTCTCCCTGGGCACGACGACCGTTGAGGCCAAGACCGGATACGGACTCTCCACCAGGGATGAAATCAAGATGCTGGAGGCCTTGGACGAGCTGGACCGGGAACATCCGGTGGAGGTCGTTCCCACCTTTTTGGGAGCCCACGAAATCCCCCCTGAATACTCGGGGAAAACGGAGGATTATGTTCAGCTGGTCATAGAGGAGATGATCCCGGCCGTAGCCGAGAAGAAGCTCGCCCGCTTCTGCGATGTCTTCTGCGAGAAAGGGGTCTTTTCCCTGGAGCAGTCCAGGAGGATTCTGGAGACGGGGAAGCGCTACGGCATGCTTCCCAAGCTCCATGCCGACGAGTTGACCCCATTGGGGGGAGCTGAATTGGCCGCCGAAATCGGCGCCGCCTCCGCCGATCATCTGCTCTTCGTGAGTGAGAAGGGGATGGAAGCCATGGCCGGGAAAGGGGTCGTAGCCACCCTCCTCCCGGGTACCGCTTTCTTCCTCTTCCTGGGCCGTTACGCCCCGGCCCGGCAGATGATCTCCAAAGGGGTCACGGTCGCCCTGGCCACGGATTTCAACCCCGGCTCCTGCATGACCGAATCCCTCCCCCTGATCACCACCATCGCCTGCACCCAGATGCGCATGACCCCGGCCGAAGCCATCCTGGGCATTACCCTCCACGCCGCCCGGGCGCTGCGCAAAGAAAAGGAGATCGGCAGCCTCGAGCCGGGCACCCAGGCGGACCTGGTGATCCTGGACATTCCCGACTACCGCCACCTGTCTTACCATTTCGGCGTCAATCACGTCTGGAAGGTGATCAAAAAAGGCAAGCTTGTCTGGGAAAGGGATTTCGAAAGATGACCCCAACCCCCGTTTTTTGAATGGATAAAAGCGAGAAGTTGGATTAGCATCATAGGGATGGAAGAAGCAGGGGGGTTCCCCAGAATCCCTTCAATCCATTTTTCTTCGAAAGGAGGAATCCGGATGCGACCCATGAGAATCATACGGGCGGGATGGATCCTGGTAGCGGCGGCGTTTCTGTTCGGAGCGACCGGGGCGAGCGCGGCGCCGGCGGAGCTGCAGATTTGGAGCGCCTTTCCCGAGCTCCACGACCAGGCGACCTGGATTGCCAACAAGTACATGGAGAAGAACCCCAACGTCAAGATCAAGACCACCCTTTTCCCCCAGCGGGCGCTGGAGGAAAAAGTGGCCGTGGCCCTGCCGGCCGGCCAGTCGGCGGACCTCATCGAGATGGACAAGATGGCCTTCTATCCTTATTACGTGGCCGGCCATCTGGCCCCCCTGCCCAAGGAAGTGGCGGATTGGGTGAATAAGAACTTTCCGGATTATTCCGTCGCCTCGGTGACTTCGGAAAAGGGGGAGCTCTTCACTTTCCCCTGGCTGAATGCCCTGAAGACGATGTTCTATAATAAGGATCATTTCAAAGAGGCGGGGATCACCAAGACCCCGGAGACTATCGACGAGATGATGGAGGTGGCCAAAAAGCTCACCAAGCGGGATGCCAAGGGGAACCTCACCCGGGCCGGCCTCGACCTTCGGCTCTCCGGGGGCGGATTCGGGACTTCCCAGAAGTACTGGTGCCAGGTCATGGTCCCNNAGGCCGGACGCAAGGCTCTTCAGTATTACATCGACGCCGTATACAAGCACAAGGTGGACAGCCTGGACTTCAAGTCCGATGCCGAAGCCTTCGGACTGGGGATCACCTCCATGTTCCAGCGGGAGTCCTGGGTCGTCGGCTACATGGCAAAGAACGCCCCCAAGATCAACTACGGAGTCTTCATGATGCCCAAGGGCCCCGGGGGCTGGGGCACGGTGGGCAACACCATGTCGCTCTCCATCTCCAAGGCGAGTAAGTTCAAGAAGGAAGCATTCGACTTTGCCATGTTCGCCATGAATGACGATATGTCCCGGGCCACCTTCGGGGACAGCGGCTGGCAGCCCTTCCGCAAGGGAGTGGACTACAGCGCGCTTTACAAGACCCGGCCGCAGCTCAAGACCTTCATCGATGCCGCTCAGACCAAAGGGCACACGGTGTACGATTACGAGAACATCGCCCCCATCTTTGAAATCCACTCCCGCATGGCCGATCGCCTGATGGCCGCTTTCAAGCGGGCCGACCTCATGGACAACCCTTCCGGGATCGCCAAGGTCATCAAGGAAACGGCCGAGGAGACGAACCGGATCCTGGACGAGAACGGACTGCTGGCCAAGTAATCGCCGGCTGCATCAATGGTTGCCCCCGCCCTCATTTGAAAGCGGGATTGGTTAAAAGGAAATATCCAGTTCGCAACGCCGGTGTAGGGGCGATTCATGACTCGCCCCTACGGAGCTTGGGCGCAGGGCTATTTTCCCCGCACAACGTCGCGGAAAAGGCCTAGAATACCATCCCTAGATCTTGCATTTTGATAACCCTGAGAAGAAGATGATGCAGACAGCGGGGAAGCGCAGCCGGGTGGCCGTAGGCGTGGGAGGCCGCCTGACCCGAAGCCAGATCGGATTTCTCTCCGGCATCGTGATGCCCGTGATCGCCCTTTTCATCCTCATCCGGGTGATCCCCATCCTGGTCGTGCTTCTCATGTCTTTCACCAACTTCAACCTGAACCGGCCCGTCACTCGGTTTCTTCCCTACCAGAATTTCACCCGCCTGGTCGGCGATCCGAATTTCCTGACCGCTTTTCTCAATTCCACGGAATTCGTCCTCATCGCGGTCCCGGTGGAGATCATCCTGGGGCTGGCTTTTGCCATCTACCTCAACCGCAAGGTCAAGTTTGAGTCCCTGTATGAAACCCTGTACTTCCTGCCCTACATCGTTCCCATGGTCCCCTCGGCCATCATCTGGAAGTGGATCTATGCTCCCGGGACCTACGGGCTGGCCAATTACATCCTGGACCAGATGGGTTTTGCGCGGGTGGGATGGATGAGCACGCCCCAGATCAGCCTGCTGGCGGTCATCGGGATCCACATCTGGAAGCAGCTGGGGTTTTTCGTGATCGTGTTCCTGGTGGGCCTCAAGAACGTCCCCAACGACTTCCGGGAGGCGGCAATCGTGGACGGGGCCACTTCCTGGGAAGTGACCCGGAAGGTNNCAGGTCCTGGTGACGCGAATCTACGCCGAGGGGTTCCTGTACTTCAACATGGGCTATGCTTCGGCCATTTCCTTTGTCTTGTTCATCGTATCCTTGATCCTTGTGGGCCTGCAATTCCGCCTGATCAAGGTGGAGTCGAATTAACCGGGAAGGGATTCATGGTAGCTGGGCAATCGACAGCAAGAGGATGGCGGCGGGTGGGGCTTCATCTATTCCTGGGCTTCACCAGCCTAGTGATGGTGGCTCCCTTCATCTGGGTCTTCCTCACCTCTTTCAAGCGGTCCGCGGATATCGTGACCGAGACTCCCCGGCTTCTTCCCCCGGTCTGGACCCTGGAAAATTATCTCAAGCTCCCCCAGGTGGCCCCCTTCGTCCGGTTCTTCCTGAACAGCATCATCGTCTCGGGGGTTTCCACTCTCCTCGTCGCCATCGGTTCCGCCGCCTGCGGGTACGTGTTTGCCAAGTACCGCTTCCGGGGGAGGGACTTTCTCTTCTTCCTGGTCATCTCCACCATCCTGATTCCGCTGCAGACCTACATCGTCCCCCTCTATCTCCTCACCTGGAAGCTGGGCTGGATCAACTCCTACCAGGGGCTGATCTTCCCGCTCATCATCATGAGCTCCGGCATCTTCTTCCTCCGCCAGAATATCATGTCCATCCCGGATGAACTCATCGACGCCGCCCGGGTGGACGGGGCCACGGAATGGAAGGTCTTCCGCGCCGTCATCCTCCCGCTGAGCGTCTCGCCCATCGCGGCCATCTCCATCGTGAACTGGGTTTACACCTGGAGCCTCTTCATCTGGCCCCTGATCGTGGCCAACTCCACGGAGATGTTCACCATGGAACTGGGCCTCATGTATTTCCAGCGGGAGTACGCCGTGGATTACGGCGGGATCATGGCGGCATGCATCATCACCCTGCTTCCGGTGCTGGCGGTCTTCCTGATCTTCCGCACGAGGATCATCGAGGGCGTGGCCTTTACCGGGATGAAGTACTGATCGAACCCAAGCCCGCTGCGGGCAGCCATCACGCGTCCGCGTGACCGCCCGTACAAGATTCTGTTTGGCTCAAGCTGGATCTGTCCAGGTGCTTAAATAAACCGAAGGAGGTGTGCGATGGAGAAATTATTTTTATGGATCCCGGTATTCATGGTCCTCTTTGCCTTGAATGCCGCCGCCCAGGAAGGATTGGAGACCGACACCATCAAAACGTCGGCCGGCGACCTGAAGATTACCTTCTTGGGCCATGCTACGCTCATGTTCACTTTTGGGGGGAAGGTCATCCACGTCGATCCGGTGAGCAAGGAGGCCGATTACACCAAGCTGCCGAAGGCCGACCTGGTTCTGATCACCCATCAACACGGCGATCACCTGGACCTGAAGGCCCTGGATATGATTCGCACCGAGAAAACCCTGGTGGTCTTGACGGAAGCCTGCGCCCAGCAGTGGAAGGGCGGCACGGTGATGAAGAATGGAGAAGTGAAGACCATCGGCGGGCTGAAGATCGAGGCCGTGCCCGCGTACAACCTCGTCCACATGCGCAGCGAAGGAAAGCCCTTTCACCCCAAGGGGGAGGGCAACGGATACGTGATCACCTTCGGGGACAAGAGGGTCTATGTGGCCGGTGACACGGAGAACACCCCGGAGGTGAAGAAACTGCAGAAGATCGACGTCGCTTTCCTGCCCATGAACCTTCCCTACACCATGACGCCGGAGATGGTGGCCGACGCCGCGAAGGGCTTTAAACCCAAGATCCTTTACCCCTACCACTACGGCGATACGGATGTCTCCAAGCTCGTGGAACTGCTGAAAGATACCAAAGAGGTCGAGGTGCGCATCCGGAAGATGAAGTAACGGCTCCCGGCAGGGAAACCCGTCTCCAAGCTTGGGGCGGAAAGGCAGAGTCAGGAATGACTCTGCCTTTTTTTCGAGGCGCCCCAAAAATATGGATCGGCGAATAAGTTGGAACCGAGCCGTTAGGCGGGCTTCGGCCTCCACCCCCTCAAATTCCCCCCCCGAAGAATGCCAGGGAGGAGATGGGGTGATAGCGAAGCCATCAGCGCAGCCTGCCCCGGGCGAGCGAGGCGAATATGCCCCCGAAGCTGAGGACGGTGAAGACGGCAAAGGCCGCCTCAAGGCTCTCCAAGAAAAGCGAATGGGAAGCGGCGTTGATCTGCACGGGGCCGATATACAGAGCGAAAATCAGAGTGGCAATTCCCATGCTCAACATCTGGCCGATGACCCGCATGGTGGCGGTAGTTCCCGAGGCGACCCCGTAAAATCTCTTTTCCACCGAGGACATGATCGCATTGGTGTTGGGCGGGGAGAATAGGGCTATCCCCAAGCCGAGGAGAAGAAGGCAGGGGATGATATAGGACAGGCCGGTTTCCTCTTTCAGGAAGATCAGCAGGAGAAGGCCGGCGGCGGTGAAGGCCATGCCGATGGAGGACAGGGTCCGCGGTTCCATGCGGTCGGAAAGACGGCCGGCAAAAGGCGAGAAGATAACCTGCGTCACGGGCTGGAAGATGAGGATGGAACCGGCATGCAGCGGCGAATAGCCCTTTATGTATTGGAGGAACAGGCTTAGGAGGAAGCTGACCGCGAAGGTGGCGCTGAAGTTGATCAGCGCGGCCAGATTGGAGAAGGCAAAGACCCGGTTTTGCAGGAAGAGATTGATATTGAGGAGCGGGCTTTTTTCCCTCAATTCCCATAGAATAAAGGCAAGCAGTCCGCAACCTCCCAGGGTGATGATCAAGCCTCCGGTGATCCGGGGCAAAAGGGAAAACCCGGACATGATCGCCACGAGGGTGAGGCTGTAGATGAAGGACCCTACCCAGTCGAAACGCTCCCCTCGGGCCCCGGCCCACTCCTGTTTCAGGACCGTGAAGATGAGGACCAGGAGGATAATCCCCAGGGGCACGGTGGCCAGGAAAATGGACCGCCAGCCCAGGTGCTCCGTTAAGAACCCTCCGATGAAGGGTCCCAAGGCCTGGCCCAGGTATACCGAGGCCACGCTGATCCCCAGGGCCTTGCCCCTCTCTCCTTCGTCGAATATGGAGGTGACAATGGCCACGGCCGTCCCGAAGATCATCGAGGAGCCGAAGCCCTGAATGATGCGGAAGAGAATCAACCCCCGCGACGATTGGGCCAGGCCCGACAGGAGGGCCCCCAGCGTAAAGACGGCGATCCCGTAAAAGAAAACTTTTTTCCGGCCGTAGATGTCGGCGATCCGTCCGCAGGGAAGCAGAAACATGGCGGCCGAGAGCAGGTATGCCGTGGGGACCCAGCTCAACATGATGGCGTTCATCGCCAGGTCCCGCCCGATCGAGGGAAGGGCGATATTGATCGAAGTAGCCGCGAAAGGGGTTAGAAACACGGCGGCGGTGGTTACGGCCAGGGCTGTACGCTTATTGAGTGGAGGATTCATCCGGCTTGATCGTCCCTTATGGAAAATTATTTTCTTCACCCATGGCTCGCTTTCGCGCCGGGGAGAAGGTCGTGCATGATTTTTTCAGGAAACAAGAGGAGGGAAAAGAAGTCGAAAGGGAACGGTGGGATCATGATAGAGGGGAAAGGTGGTCCCGAGGTCAGCCAGGAACTTTCCGGCCTGCCGGGAAAAGGCCAAGGATTTATTTTTCGGTTCCAGTCTAGTCCGCATTCCGCACTATTTTCCGGCGTTCCCTGCGCAGTCTTTCAGGCCGCAATACTTCCCGGTACTCTTTGCTTTTCCGTTCAATCCGCAATCCGCATGATTCCCTTGTATTCTTTGCTTCTCTTTTCAATCCGCAATTCGCAATCGGCAATCCGCAATTGCCTTCACTCTTCCCCCCCGGGCAGCGCCCTGACTTCCCCTTCCCTCGCAGGAATATCGGCGCCCGACGGCAGGTTGTCTTCGGCCATGGGCCGGGTCGATTTGTCGACTAAATCCAAAGCCTCGATCTCTTCATCCGTTGCGGCTCCCAGCTCCTTGAATTTCCGGGCCGAGACCATGACCCTTCCCTCGAAGGAGCCGACGGCCTTGTTGTAGGCGTCCACCGCCCGATCCAGGCCCCGGCGAAGGTCCGTGAAGTGCCCGCTCAGGGTGCGCAGCCTTTCATAGAGATTTCTTCCCAGCTCGCTGATGGCCTGCGCGTTGGCGGCAACCTGTTCCTGCCGCCAGCCGTAGGCCACGGCCCGCAGGAGAGCGATCAAAGTGGTCGGGGTTGCCAGGATGACCCTCTGGGCCACGCCGGCTTCGATCAGGCTCGGGTCCTGTTCCAGGGCGGCGCTGAAAAATATTTCCCCGGGCAAAAACAGAATCACAAACTCCGGGCTGGGCTTGAACTGATCCCAGTAGGCTTTGGTGCTCAATTTGGTGAGATGGCTCCGAATCTGCCCGGCATGCTCCTTGAGCTTCTGCAGCCGGATTCCCTCATCGGAAGCTTCCAAAGCCTCCAAATAGGCCTGTAAAGGGGCCTTGGAATCGACGACTACATTCTTGTTGTTGGGCAGTTTGACCACCATGTCCGGGCGCAGCCGCCCGTCTTCCGTGGTCACCGACTCCTGCTGGAAGAAATCGCAATATTCCAGCATTCCGGCGATCTCCACCACCCTCTTCAGCTGAATTTCCCCCCACCTTCCACGGACCGTCGGGCTCCGCAGCGCCTTCACCAGGTTGCCCGTCTCGCCCTGGAGCTGGGACTGACTGGCGGCGAGCATCTTGATCTGTTCCGTCAGGGTCGCGTAGGCCGTGGTGCGGGTCTTTTCGATCTCCTGGATCTTGGTGTCCACTTTCTCCAGGGACTCTTTCAGGGGCTGGACCAGGACATCGATGGCCTTCTGCCGCATCTCCAGGTCCCCCCTCGCCCCCTCCTGGAATTTCTCCAAGTTGGCCTTGGCCAGGTCCAGGAAGGACTGGTTGTTGGTCCTCAGGGCCTCGGCTGAAAGGGCCTTGAACGTATCGGAGAGTTTTTGCTGCGCCTCGTCCAGCAGAGCGAGCTTTTCTTCCGCCGTTTTCCGCTCTTCTCCCAGCTTGGTCTCCAGCTCGGAAAGCCGGGTCTTCAGGTCGGTCGTTTCTTCCTGGAGTCTGGCAAGATGTTCCTCCCTTCCCTTCAGATCCGCTTCCAGATCCGGGATTCTCAGATTCCTCTCTTCGGCGGCAGACCTTCTCTCTGACTCCGCCCTCAGCTCATCCCTTTGGCGGTTCATCTCCGTGGAGAGCTTTTCCGCCAAGGCCTTCAGTTCCTGATTCTGCTGTTCCCTCCCCAGGAGGCGCTCTTCCAGGATAGCTTTCTCAGAGTCGCCCGCAATCCTGGTTTCCCGGATCTTTCCGCGCATAATCAACCAGGATAGATACGCGCCCAGAATCAGGGCCCCCAGCAGAAAAGGATAAACGATCGGGTTGTCCATCTCTTTGACTCCACCCCGTAACAAGTCGCTGGAAAAGTCCTCTTGGGGTTGTAGGCTGTCATTCCCGCGAAACCTGTCCCTGCATGTCTTAAGCAGGGAGCGGGAATCCAGTCCTTTCAACCCCCTCTAGACTCCCGCTTTCGCGGGAGTGCCGGTGGATGTGAGTTTTTCCGCACCCTGGTATTTCTAGAATTCACGGAAATCTTATCATTTATCGATAAAGAATGGTATCCCCCCACTTTGAAATTGACACCGTGGGTTAATTATCCTAGATTGTCCTTGAACGGAGGGAAATAGTGAAAGTGAAAGTGAAAGTGCAAGTGCAAGCGAAAGGGGCAAACAGACCTTTCACCTTGACCAGCGCCTCCTTTCACTTTCACTTACACTTTCACTAAAAGGAGTCTACCCATGGGAGATACTTTTCCGAAATTCAAAGCCGCAGCCATTCAAGCCGCCCCCGTTTTTATGAACCGGGAAGCCACGGTGGACAAGTCCTGCCGTTTGATCGAAGAAGCAGCCGGTAAGGGAGCCGAGCTCATCGCTTTCCCCGAGGTCTACATTCCCGCCTATCCCTGGTGGCACCGCCTCGACAACCCCTACCGGGGGCATAAATACTTCCAGGAACTGGTCAAGAATTCCGTAGAGATTCCCAGCCCGGCCATGGACCGGGTCTGCGAGTGTGCCCGGAGAGTGAATGCTTACGTCGTGATGGGCATCAACGAAAAAGTCCCCGAGACCCTGGGAACGATTTTCAACACCAACGTCCTCATCGACCGGAAAGGAAAGATCCTGGGCGCCCACCGGAAACTGGTCCCCACCTTTGCGGAAAAACTCACCTGGGGAGGGGGAGACGGGTCCACCCTGAAAGTATACTCCACGGATATCGGCAAACTGGGCATGCTGAACTGCGGGGAGAATACCAACAGCCTCGCCCGGTATGCCTTGATTGGCCAGGGAGAACAGGTCCACATCGCCAATTATCCGGGCCAGCCCGCGGGCGATGAATCCAAATACGACCTGGCCCACGCCATCGAGATCCGCAGCGCCGCCCATGCCTTCGAAGGAAAACTCTTCAACGTGGTTTCCTGTTCCATCTTCACCCCGGAAGTCGCCAAAATCCTCGGAGATACGGAAGAAAAGAGGCGAATGGTCAGCAACGGGAGTATCGGGTTGACCGCCATTTACGGGCCGGACGGCAAGCGCCTGGCCGGTCCCCTGGACCCCAACGAAGAGGGGATGGTCATCGCCGAAATCGACATCGAAAAAATCATCGTGCCGAAACTGCAGCACGACATCGCGGGGCACTACCAGCGCTTCGACGTCCTCTCCCTCAATCTCAACCGCCGTCCTTTGAAGCCCATCTGGGAAGGGCAAGGCGCAGAAAGCGGACCATCGGCAGGCAAGAAGGAATTTGAAGAACTCAAGTCTCTGGTGGAACGGATCGCCGAGAAGGTTCAAAGGAACCAATAAATCAATGAGCAATGGACATTGGGCAATGAACATCGAAAATTGATGATTGATAATTGGTTATTGACCATTCACTTTCAATACCCCGAAAAGAAAAAATGCCATGAGCCCCTGCACCTTTGTGGAGCTCTTTGAGACGGTGGAGGCCATGGAAAGGGATGAAGGCGCGAGGGTCATGATCCTGACCGGGGCCAAAGACCCTGATTCCCGCGACCCGTTGATCCCCTGCGCCCGGGAGATGGCGTTGAGGCTGATCCCGCCCGCGGGCGCATGGATGGCTGTCCGCATGGCCAAGCGGGCGCTTCACGAGCCTCTGCTCGAGGCCGTCCCCCAAACTTTGGATCGGCAGAACGAGGGCCTTCGGCAGGATTCTGGGACCGATGATTTCCGCGAAGCCCTGAAGGCCAGGGCGGAGAAAAGGCCCCCTGCCTTCCACGGCCGGTACCCTTTTCAATTCATGGGGCACATTTTCATCTCTCACCTGATCGATGAAAGCCAGGATTTCATATTTCGCGCCGCGTCGATCCAGGTCAACGCTTCCTTCCTGTAAACGTCGGGCACAGCTTTTGTCAGACGGTACAGATTTATATCGGTAATTGAGGCTTGGATTTGCTTTCCATCTCAGAAATTTTCCTGAAGCTCGGAGATCGGTCCGTAATCAAAATTCATATTGAATCGGGGCCCTCCCAAGGATGAGAAAGTGATGGCGAG
>PMCE01000059.1:0-1739 GCA_003154025.1 Syntrophaceae bacterium | reverse complement strand
ATTATTATCCCCCTACGCGCCTTGAGGACACCTACATAAATATCGTTAAGAAAAGAGAAGTATTGTCCCAAATGCGCATTAATCTCCTTAAATCTGTAGAAATGGAGAAAAACGCAGTTATGGCCGAAACCGATGAGGAATCTCAGGTGTTTGCCGACAAGTCGCTTGCCGCCTCAGCGGCTGTAGAGCAAGACCAGAAGCAACTCAACTCGCTAATCGAGGCGGCCCCCATTCAAGATGAGAGGAACCTTGTCATTGAGTTTAACAACTGTTGGACGGAACTCCGTAAGCTCGATCAAGTCATTTTGAACCTTGCTGTACAGAATACGAATCTCAAGGCTGCAAGTCTCTCTCGGGAAAAGGGTGCCGAGGCGATGCGACGATTTGAGCATGCCCTTGAAGACGTAATGCGGCCTTATTTAAGGGCTCAGAACGAAGGTCGAGTGACCAGACTTTTATACCACGCCATGACCTCGGCTCTAAAACTTTACAACCTTCACAGTTTCCACATAGCGGAGGCAAGCGATGAAAAAATGGACCAAATCGAGATGCAAATGAAAGCGGAGGAAAACGAGGCTTCAAAATCCCTCGATGAACTTACCGGAATCGTGGGTGAAAAGAGCCGACAGGCCTTATTGCAGGCGAAAACGGCTTTTACCGAATTTATGGAAGTGACCGCTGAGGTGATTAAATTGTCCAGACAAAATAGCAACGTCAAATCACTTGAACTCTCGCTTGGCAAAAAACGTAAAGTTGCTGCTCAATGTGATGAGATCCTCGTTACTTTCCAAGAGGCAGTCCAAAACAGAACCTTTAAGGCGACAAGGTAGGTTGCAACCCCCCCAAAAAAATGATCGCTATTCTGAGGGTATGTAAGTAGTAAAGGCGACAGGTTGTGAAAAGTCAAAACAAAAAAACAGGCTAAGCAAGAAAGCTAACAACCGGCTCAATCTGAGCGCGGGAAGCTCGGCCGCGCCATGCGAAAAAAGTTATTGGCGCGCCAGGTTAGCTGGAACGTTCAGCTCTCTTTCAACTCGTAATCGTCAGTTCTTGGCCATGATTCCCATTAATGGCTTGTAGGTGTTAGCCTCGAATTTGGTCGAAGCGGGAATTTTCTCCAGGAGAATGAACGCTTCTTTCTGAATTCCGCAAACCGCCCCCCTTGCCGAATATGCTGCATTCCAATGCGTACTGGTCATATCTATGGTGATCCCGACTACCCCTGGGATGAATACATCCAGTCATAACGCATTTTGGAAAAAAGGCCTGCAGGAGAGGCCTGTCTGGATTGTGCTTAAAAATACCCTTTTGCCGGGTGACTCGACCAAAAGGTGAGCTAATTTCTTCTTTCGGCCAATCATTTAAGCCATTCATGCTTGATTTGAATCGGTAATCAAAGGCACTCCTTACCTCGACTCACAACTTATTCTAAAACTTTTTTATTGCTGGGTTGTGGCTTGAATAAATGAGTGGCCCCATATCTTGGGGGTTTTTCTTCTTGACATACCATTCCCGGTTTTTTATATCTAACTCGCCCAAGGCAAGGTCTAAGCACTAATCTGTGCAGATGGCAGTGGCACGGGCAGCCGTACCGCCATTTGTCTTACCGGGACCTTCTGGGTCATTGCCGTCATCCTATTACGTTTCTCAATTTGGAACGTCAACCCTTGTCATGAAACCAATGCAATGCAATACAAAACAGACAAGGGTTGTCGAGGAAAAAATGGTCGTCGGAACCC
>PMCE01000382.1 GCA_003154025.1 Syntrophaceae bacterium | reverse complement strand
CACTCCCCGCCCCCGCAGCCCAGCTTGGTCCCCTGCAGGCCCAGATCCTCCCGGATTACCTCCAGGAGGGTTTTTCGGGGCTCAACCTGTAGCGTATAGGCCTCTCCGTTCACCTTAAAGTTTAGCTCCCGCGTATTCATCCTTTTCCCCCTTGGACCTGCTCCAGAGCCCTGCGGATGCCCCGACCCACTTCGATCTTAACCATCTCCCGCCGATGCCCGGAGGAAGCCCGCACGTCCTGAATGGGGTCCACTTCATCGTAAGCAGCCTGTGCAGCCATGTTGATGGACGCCTGATCAATCCTTTTGCCTCGCAGGAGATCCACAGGACCTTTGGCCTGCTGGGGGGTGGTGGAGACCCCGCCCAGCACAATCCTCACGTCCCGGCAGACCCCGTCCTCCAAGGCCAGGACCGTGGCCACACCAACGATCCCCAGATCGAAAGAAGCACGGAGTGTATGCTTGATATAACTGACCCCCCAATGCCGGGGCGGGGGCGGAACACGGATCTCCGTCACGACCTCGCTCCCCTCAAGGGCCGTGGAGTAGAAATCGGTGAAAAAATTCTCCAGGGGAATAATCCGTTCTCCAGCGGGCCCGCAGACCTTAAGGTGGGCTCCAAGGGCGATGAGCAGAGGAGCGGGGTCACTCGCCGGGTCGGCGAGACAAAGATTCCCGGCGAGGGTTCCCACGTTGCGTATCTGCACGGACCCGATGAGGCGGACCATCTCGGAAATCACCGCGAAGTTGCCTCGCACCACGGGGCTCGTCTCGATCTCCCGCAGCGTGGCGAGAGCCCCGATACTAAGCCCCTCCCCGTCCGCCCGGATGTGGCGAAGGTCTTGGATCCCCTTGAGGTCCACGAGATAAGAGGGATGAACGAGCCGCTTCTTCATCAGTTTAACCAGGGCCGTCCCGCCGGAAAGGGCTTTGGCCTCCTCGCCCCAGTGGGCAAGCATCTGACAGGCATCGCTTACCGATTTAGGCTCCAGGAGTTCAAAGTTTTTCATCCATCTCCCCCCTTAATTTTTCCCGCATGAAGTCGACCGCCTTGGTGACCTCCCTCTGAGCTACAATCTTGATTAGGCTCTGCCCCAGAGAAGCCAGTCGACCGCTGATCTTCACGTCGGCCTTGTACCGGACCAGGGTGTCCTTCTCGGTGATCGGGAGGAGGTCCATCTGGTTGGAGATCTCGAAGGAACTCCCCATCAGGGTATCTTTCCCCCGTCCCGAGGCGATCACCCGCCGAGGCGGAGAGAGCTCGACGAAACGCGTCTCCGTCTCAAAGGTCACTGAAATGGGGCCCAGCTTTTGGCTGATGGTGAGGGCGAAGGTCTGGCCGTCCATAACTTCGACCTTCTGGCAACTGGGTATGCAGGAGGCGACCCCTTGAATATTCGTCAGGAAATCCCAAGCTCGCTGAATGGAGACTCCGAGCTGAAATTCGCCTTCGATGATCATGCGCCTACCTCTTTATTGCGGGTCCATTAAGGGCCAACATTATCTTTGAATCATTTTTAAAACGGGGCGGTACGTGGGTTGCTTTCCGAAGGCGCTGGCCTTGGCCAGGAGTCCCTCCCGGATGACCATGGCCATTTCCACGGCTCTTCTCCCCAAGGTTTGGGCAGCCCGGACCGCGATTTCGGCGTCTGGTTTCTTCTCTTCCGCCAGATCCTTCAGAGCGTTCAATTTCGGGCTCAGTTCCGTCCACCCTCCCGACCCGATATAGCACTCCCAGATGTCGCCCGTGACCGGAACGCAGCGCATGAGCAGGGCGTGGGTGTTGATAAAGGCCTGGGCATGCTCCTGCCCGGCGAAGATGTGCATGCCCTGGGCGATGCAGCCGATCGCTTTCATGAGGCGCGGCATCTGGAAAACGGGCTCCCCTTCGGACTGCTCCATAAAACGATAGCCGAAGGAATTTCCCAGGCGGTCGATGAAGCACTTCACTTGGCCCTGAATGCCCATATGGAATACCGGAAGGGAATAAATGATGGCATCGGCGGCTAGCCATTGGTCCCGGAGTTCCTGAAACCCGTCCTGTATGCGGCATTCCCCCTTCAAGCGAATATGCGCCCGACAGGCGTCGCAGGGAGCCATGGGAGTCTGGCCGAAGATGTAGGTTCCGGTTTCCACCTCTTCCGGATACGCGCCAGCGGCAGCCTTGAAGGCCTGCTCCAGAAGGAAAAGGCTGTTTCCCTTTCTCGGGCTGCCGCAGATGCCCAACAATTTGATTTTGGCCATGCTCCGATTCCTCCTTCGTCCTAAGTGATTATTAGCCACCGGCCATCGCCGGAAGGAGGGAGACCCTGTCTCCTCCCTGGAGAACGGTCTTCCACCCGGCAAGGGAGTGAATGGCCAGCCCGTTGAGCAGCACGATCAGATTATCCCGGTTGCTCAGGAAGGCCGCCTTTTCCCTTCCCAGCCCTGATTCTTGAAGGTTTTCTTCTATCATATGCGCCAGAAGGGCCTCCACGGAAGTCCCTTCTTCGACTTCCAGCTCTGCCTGCTCCGGGGTCGCTCGGAAAAAGACCCTCACTTTCACACGGATCATCTCTCGACTCCACGGACTGGATGATGATCAAGGCCCGGAGCTTCTCCGCCTATTTGCCCAGGACCTCTT
>PMCE01000280.1 GCA_003154025.1 Syntrophaceae bacterium | reverse complement strand
TTTGAATTCGTGCGTCTCCCCGGCGATGGCCTCCTGGATGTTTTCCTTGGTGGACTTTACCCCGCCCAAAACCCGGAAGTGGGAATGGGCGTGAACGGTTTCCGCTTCGGCCGCCGCCCGGAAGAGCTTGGCCACCTGCTTGTACCCTTCTTCCTCGGCCTTCTTGCCAAAGGCCAGGTACCTGCGGTTCGCCNNTAACGGTATCTTTGCACTTCATTCCCCTTGAGAAATACTTCCAGTCTCTCCTGGTCCTTGGGGGGGCTGTGCCACAACATGCGGCGGCTCTCCCGGTAATAATAAATGTACTTGGTTTCGCCGTTGGCCAGGTTTTCCTTCTGCTGGGGTTCGCCGAACATCTGGACGACTTTCCCCTCATCTGTTCCCGGCCTCATAATTTGCTTGGTCATGGAGGCGTCGATCTTTTTGCCCTCGATGATTTTCCCGCAACCCACGGCCAGCACGAGGAGAAGAACCAAAACAAGACTTAGATACCTCATTTTTTTATCTCCTTTCCATGTTTTCTATATCCTGTATCTTATAGATTCTCCTTTTTTATGGCCCGAAAGGGAATAAGGTGAATCCTGTATTTTGGAGGAAAAGACACCCTATTTTAGGGTAGGGGTTGAGTTAATCCTGCGTTATAGGCTCGGTTTTTTTTTGGCGTGCGGCTCCGCATTTCCGGGTGTCGAACGGTTCGAGACGTTTTCTTTAGGCCCCCGTGGGCTGCTGCATGAAAGGGTTCACCCCGGTCTTGACCGTATGAACGAGAGCCGTTCGTCGTTGGATTTCGGGCAGGCACGTTGGGCCCGTCCCTGAAGGGTGCGGCAGATTAAAATGGAAGGGCGACACCGCCGCAAGCGGGATCGCCCTTCAGGAACTCCATCACCGTCTTGCCGGCGATTCGCTTCCGCGGGGGTCATTTTTTGATCAACTTCTTTACTTTTTCCAGGAGAACCTGGGGCCGGATCGGCTTTTCCACGAAGTCATCCACGGGCAGGAAGTCCCCGTCCTTCTCGGCGGAAAACTTCATGTGTTTCTTTTCCACGATGGCGGTGAGCATCAGGATGGGGATCTTGGCGTAAGGGGCGTACTCCGATTTGGGGTCGGGATTCCGGAGCTGATAGCTNNCCTTGACCTGCTTGAGGCCTTCGGTCCCGTTGGCCGCGGTAAAGACTTTGTAACGATTGGCCTCCAGGGTCATTTTCAGGGCTTCCACGATATCCGGATCATCGTCCACGATCAATACTTTGGACTCTTCCATGGATCTCCCTCCCTTTTAGGATATATACTGATACCATACTCGAAAAATTAAATCAATCAAGTGAAATGCGGAATGCGGAATGCGGAATGTGGAATGAAAATCCCCAAAACCCCGGCTCCTTCCTACCTCCATATTCCGCATTCCCCATTCCGAATTCCGCATTTGAATCAGCAGATTCGCGGGAGCGGTTCGCCCACCATCATATCCAGCAGGCGGGTGGAGCCGAGGGGGGTGCGTAGAACCACCTTTCCCCGGGGCTCTTCCCGGACCTCTCCGATGATCGCCGCATCCCGGCCGAGGGGGTGGTCTTTCATTTCCCGGAGGACCCTTTCGGCGTCCTCTTTGGCCAAGATGGCTACCAACTTCCCCTCATTAGCCAAGATCCACGGTTCGAAACCCAGAAGCTCGCAGGCTCCCCGCACTTCCTCCTTCACCGGGATCCGGTTTTCTTCGACCCAGATTCCCACTTCCGACTGACGAGCCAGCTCGTTCAAAGTGCTGGACAACCCTCCGCGGGTGGGGTCCCGCAGGCAGTGGATGTGGGGAGAAACGGCGATCATCTTTTCCACGAGATGGTTAAGGGGCGCGCAGTCGCTCACCAGGGTCGTGGAGAATTCCAGGCCTTCCCGGGCGCTGAGAATTGCCACCCCATGGTCTCCCATGGTCCCACTGACCAATACCCGGTCCCCGGGACGGGCATTGCGGCCGGAGATTCTTACTCCCGGGGGAATCAGGCCGATCCCCGCGGTATTGATAAAAACTCCGTCCGCTCCCCCCCGGTTTACGACTTTGGTATCGCCGGTCACGATCTGGACCCCGGCCTCCTCCGCGGCCTTTTGCATGGAGTCGACGATCTTTTTCAAATCGGCAAAGAGAAACCCCTCTTCGATAATGAACCCGGCGCTCAAGAATCGCGGCTGGGCTCCACTCGTGGAGAGGTCGTTGACCGTTCCACAGACGGCCAGCCTGCCGATGTCCCCGCCCGGGAAGAAGATCGGCGTCACCACGTAGCTGTCCGTGGTGAAGGCCCAATTCGCCCCTTCGGCGGGGATCACCGCCGAATCGTCGAGGGGCTGGAGAATCGGGTTCTGGAAGCGCCGGGCAAAGATCGAGGCAACCAGCTGATGGCTGAGTTCCCCTCCGCTGCCGTGGGCCAGAAGAATCCGCTCCTCTGAGGAATCCGTCTTCGCGTTCTGTTTCATGAGTCGTATTTGAAGGCCGCGGCGCATGACCCTTCGAAGGAAACCATGCAGGGGCCCACCGGGTTTTGCGGGGTACAGACCGCGGCGAATAATTTGCATTCCCGGGGCCGGATCACCCCCCGGAGAACCTCCCCGCAGCGGCACCCCGGATTTTCCCGGGACGGAATCAGGGGAAGGGCAAAGGCGCGCGCCGCATCGAATCCGGATAGCTCCTCCCGAAGGGCCAACCCCGTGCCGGGAATCGTCCCGATGCCGCGCCATTCCACGTCCGAGGGCTCGAAAGCCCGGGCCATCACTTCTTGCGCCTTCAGGTTCCCCTCGGCATTCACCCCGCGGCGGTATTGGATCTCTACCCGGGGATTACGGCTCTTCACCTGCCGGACCAGCAGGAGAACGGACTGGAGAATGTCCAGGGGCTCAAAACCGGAGATCACGCAGGGCATTCCGTAGTCTCCGGCCAGAAACTCATAGGGCCGGCTCCCGATGATGGCGCTCACATGGCCGGGAAGAAGGAATCCGCTCAGCTTGACCTCTCCCAATTCGAGGAGGGCTTTCAAGGCCCGGGGCACGGTCTTGTGGGCGGAGAAGACGAAAAAGTTATCGAGCCCTCGAATCCTGGCCTCCAGGACCGTGGCCGCGATGGTGGGAGCGGTGGTTTCGAAGCCTACCCCGAGAAAGATCACTTTGGTCTTGGGGGCAGCCTCGGCCGCTCTCAGTGCATCCAAAGGGGAATAGACCACGCGCACATCGGCTCCCTCGGCCCTTTCCCGGGCGAGGGTGGAATGAGATCCGGGAACCCGGACCATGTCGCCGAAGGTGGTGATGGCCGCCTCGGGGACCTTAGCGAGGGAAATCGCGCGGTCCACGTCGCTCTGAGAAGTGACGCAGACGGGGCAGCCCGGGCCGGAGATGAGCTCGATGGTCCGGGGGAGGATCTTCTTCAGGCCATACCGGGCGATGGAAACGGTGTGGGTTCCGCAGACTTCCATCAGCCGGATCGGCTCATCCGCCAGACGGTGAATCTCTTCGATGATGGGCCGGGCCTTCTCCCCGTCCCGGTATTCGTCGATGAACTTCATAAATACAGGGTTCCAGGGTTCAAGGGGTCCTAAAAAAAGGACCCAGTTTCGAGTTTCGGGTTTCAGGTTTCGAGTTTAAGGCAAATAAGCATGGAATCAGTTCTAACCTGAAACTCGAAACTGTGCTCCTAAGCCCCCTGGCCTTCTCCTTCCTGCAGGGCTCCCAGTTCCTCGAAGAGCTCCAGTGTCTGCCGGGCTTCCTCTTCGCCGACCTTGTGGATGGCAAACCCGGCATGAACCAGGACGTAGTCGTCCTTC
>PMCE01000098.1 GCA_003154025.1 Syntrophaceae bacterium | reverse complement strand
GATTTCTCCCGCCTCGTTGCGGATGGCCGTGGTATAGACGATCAGGGATACCTCCTGGCCGTTGATCTTGTGGAACTGCTCTTCGATCCCGTGCCGGAGGCCGTCCTGGAAAGTTCTCTCGGCCGGACAATTCTTACACCGCTCCGTCCGGTGACGGTTGATTTCGTAGCAGTAGCGCCCTTCAAAATCGCCGAAGTCTTTCCGAAACCGCAGGTTGGCCTGAACCACCCGAAGGTCCCGGTCCAGGATGGTGAGGTAAGCGGGCATGACTTCGAAGAACTGTTTATAATTGAGGTCCATCCAACCAGCCTTTTCCCCCCACGCCCCCGAGGCGGAGAAAGAATCCAGGCTCGGGGAAATTGGGAGCCCAAGAATGTCAGGGGGAGGCTTTTCCTCCCTCGACTGAATTTTTCTTTCCTCCCCGGCGTGACAATTTGGAAGCCATCACCCGGCCTTCTTTCCATCGTGGGGAACTTCGAGAATCTTCCTTACATTGATCAACAGCCCCTCTTCGTTGATCGGCTTGTCCAGGTATCCTTCGGGGGGCGGAACCGGGCGGTCGTAGATGAGGCTGCGGAGTTCCGGCTTTCCCGTGATGATGCAGACCTTGATAGCGGCCAGTTCCGGGTTCTTGCGGATCTCCTCAAATACAAAGCCCCCGTTTTTCCCCGGCATGGATAGATCCAGGGTAATCAGGTCGGGCTTTTCCTTGAGCGCCATCTCCAGAGCCTGTTCCCCGTCGATCGCCTGAATCACCCTGGCTCCCTGGTCTTCCAGGACCGTGGAGATGAAGGTCAAAATATCCGGCTCGTCGTCGACCACCAGAATCTTGTACCTCCGCAGGGGCAGAGCTTCTAGCGCCGCGGCGATCTTTTCGGGTACCGCGACCTTCTCCTCGACCACCAGGGCATGGGCCACCAGGCTGACCATCTGGGCGACTTTCATGCCCAGCTTGTAGTGGCGGATCAAATCGGTCAGGGCGTCCACGCAGTTGTGGCAGGTCGTCACCACCGTTTTGGCGCCGGTGGCTTTCAGTTGATCGGCTTTGACTATGGCGGCCTTCAGCCGGAGGGGAGTGTATTCGGACATGGACATCGCCCCTCCCCCTCCGGAGCAGCAATAGTTCTCCGCCCGGTTGGGAAACATCTCCCGGAAATCGGTGACCAGGAGGCTCAGGAGTTCCCTCGGCTCTTCATAGAAGCCGCAGCTCCGCGCGTTGTTGCAGGAGTCATGGAAGGTGACCGGGACGTTATTTTTGGTCTTATCGACTTTGATTCGCCCTTCCCGGATGTAGCGAAGCATGGTGATGACCGAACTTTCCATCTCGAAGGGGAGGTCCATCCCGGCCCAGTTCTGCCCTTCGCACCGGGTGGCCCGGTACCCATGACCGCATTCGGATAATACCAGCTTCTTCCCCCGGAGTTCAACGACCTTGTCATACAGCCGGCGAACCACCCGGGCTCCCAGTTCGTCGTCTCCCGAGAAGAGCCCGAAGTTGGTCATGTCCCACCCTTCGCTGGCCATGGTCCAATTCTCTCCCGCCAGGTAAAAGATCCGGGCCGCATCGGAGATCGTCCGGGGATCATACTTGATTTCCCGGGGGTTGATGGCGTACACCACGTCGGCATCCTTCTTGTCCAGGGGGATGCGGGCGGCGGGGTCTTTGAATTCGTTTTCCAGTTCATCGGACAGCCACTCCAGCGTCTCCAGGTAGTCCTGCTTGAGGACGCCCATCTGGTTGCCGATCTCCCACTGGTCCTTGCTGACCACCGCCACCCCCTCGGGCATGACCCCGACGGAGGTCAAAAGCCCCCGCGCCACCCGGTTCAGCGTGGCGAAGTCCACCCCCATGGGGCAGTTGATCGAACACCGCCGGCAGTTGCTGCATTTCCCGAAGACGGTGTCTTTCAGCTTTTCCAGTTCTTCATCGCTGTATGGATCCCCGGCTTTCACCCACCAGGGAAAAATCCGCCCCGTCCAGTCGAAATGACGCTTGAAGATCTTGCGAATCTGGTCGGCCTTGTAGGCGGGGGCAAAAGTCGGATCGTCCGGATTGGCCAAGACATAATGACAGGATTCGGTGCACATCCCGCAGTGGACGCAGGCCACCAGAGAACCCACCAGCTGCCGGTTAAGCTTCTTGCCCATTCTTTCGATGACTTTTTTAACTTTATGGGATCTCGTCTTCTCTTTCTCGGGCATCGCAGACTCCTAGAAAATTCCTTCCGTTGGCGGTCAAACCTTCGTCGGCTTAGGCTGGGACCCGTGCTTGATCGGATAAACCCCGCGGTATCCCATGGTTCTGCCGAAATAATACCGGGTAAAAGGGTAATAGAGATAATGAGAGATCTTGCTGAAAGGAACATAAATCAGGAAGAGGGCCGTCAGCAGGAAATACGCCAACAGCGGTCCTTCTCCGAGGTCGGGACGGTTGGGGGCCGCCCAGATGGAAACAAACATCCAGACGGTTAAAAGGAGAATGGAAAAGATATCGTCCGGCGTACTGATCTGGCGGATGTATGGATCGCTGAGCCGGCGAACCAACCGGTAGCACCCGATGAGGCACCCCATGGCAAAGAGGATCTGCAGGGCACGCACCACGGGTACCGGCTTCATCAAACCCGAGGCATAGGGGATGACGAAGGACATGGCAATGCCGGCCGCCACGGCCAGGTGGAACAGAACGAATTGGGCGTAGAAAAAGGGATGCTGCCGGGTGCTCTCCATGGCCCAGGGCATGGCGATATTCCCCCAGGAATAGAGAATCCCCCTGGAAGAGTTGGTATCCGTCCGCTCGCCGGGGGCCTGCCGTTCTCGACCCGCTTTAAACCGCAAGAGCCAGCGGATGCGGAAAAAATAGACGATGGCCATGAAAGCCAGCGCCATCAACTGCAAATCATCGGAAACAAAACGGAGCGTCGCGCTCATTCTTTCCTCCCGGATCCGGTAAAAAGCGCATAGTGCATAGAGCAGAGGGCATAGAGCTGAAAATAAAAATCGAATTGACTTTTCATCATTCCCGGATGGCTGGCCGGCCGTTCCCTATCCTCCCCCCCCCGTCCTACATCTTTTTGAGTTGTTCCTGAAAAGGAGGATATTCATAACGTTCATTCAGACAAAACACAACCTCGCGCACGGAGTCGGACCCTTCCAAGTATTTTTTCGCCGCCCCCAGAGTCTCCCGCGCGCAAGCCTCCAGGGGAATCCCGTAGAATCCGGCTCCCATGGCCGGAAAGGCCAGGCTCTTGACCTGCTTCTCTTCGGCTTTCCGGAAAACATTGGCCATGGTCACCCGCAGCTTTTCCTCCAGGTTTTCTTCCTGAAACCGGGGCCCCACGGCATGGAGGATGTATTTCNNGGTGGTCTTTGCCGTCCCGAGCTTCTTCAACTCTTCCTGTATCTTCGGCCCCCCTTTGGCGGTAAGGATGCCGCCGAAACCGGAGCCTAGAAGGAGGTCGGGACGTGCGTAAAAGACGATGGCCTCCACCGGCATTTCGGTTATGTCGCCAACCGCCAGGCGGATCTTGGATTGTTTGACCTTCCATTCATCGGACATCCGTCAACCTCCTNNTGCCAGGCCCGGGCCACAACTTAGGCATCCAGCAAAAGTCAAACCCTGTGAGTCCCCCGGCAGAGCCGGGGCCTTACCCAAAGGGAACTATCAGGGGGAGTGATTCCTCTTTCGCGCGTCATGCTTCATCGAATTTGACTATGGGTTTTTTCATCCCGGTCATGGCGTTGACGATGAGCTCGACCAATCCCCCATAATAGAGATGACTCCGTTCTCTGGCCCGGTAGTATTCCAGAAGGTCCCGGATGGACCCTTTGCAGTTGGAGCAGGGAGCGCAGACGTACTTGGGAACCTCGAGGGGTTCATCTTTGAAGGCGCCAAGAATCTGCAGGAACTTCTTCCGGCTGCTGATCAGGGTCCTCCATTCGGAAAAATTATGGCCTGACATGATGGCAAAACCGGAGCCGCCTCCGCAGCAGTAATTGTCCACTCCGTGGGGGGTCATCTCCCGGAACTTCGGCGCGATCTTCCGCAGGATGCGCCGCTGGGGTTCCACGATGCCCATGGCCCGGACTATATTGCAGGGATCGTGGAGGGTCACGGGAAAATCATTCCGCGAAGGATCGAGGTTGAGTCTGCCGCTCCTCACAATCTCATCGAGAAGGACCAGGGCGGATTCCCGGGGAATGTTCAGGTCCCCGGTCAGGACCCGGTCGGCAATGACCGTGAGCGCCTTGTGGGCATGTCCGCACTCTCCTATGACGATCTTTTTGACCTTCAGCCTCCTGGCGATCTCCGCGTGTTTCACCGCCACCCTGGCCATCTGCACGTCGTCGTACCAGAGCCCGTAGTTCACCACGTCGTACCCCAGTTCCTCGGAGGAGAGGGTCCAGGAGACGCCCGCGGCCTGGAAAACGATGGCAAAGGCCCCGACATTCTCGGGCCAGGACAGGACTTCGCCCGCATTGTGCAGGAGAAGAACTTCTGCTCCTTCTCGGTCCCAGGGGATTTCCACTTTGTACCCGGTGATCTCCTCCATCTCCTCCTGGATGAATTCGATGCTGTCTCTGGCCGCATTGGGGTTCATGCCCGTGGTGGATCCCACCCGCAGCTGCTGCACGCTGCCCTTCTCATGAATCTCCTTGGGGGCGATGCCCATTTCCTGCGAAAAAAGCTTACGGATCTCGTGGGTGATGAGAGCATTGTCCACCCCGATGGGGCAGACGCTGGCGCAGCGGCGGCACAGGGTGCAGCGGTAGGCCAGCTCGGCCAACCGGGCGATGGCGGTCCAGTTCAGGTCGATATCGCCTGCCAGCTTGGCCGATATCTTCCCGAACGGCTTGACATACTTTCGGTATATGCGGCGCAAGACCTCCGACCGGAAGTTGGGCCGGTAGATCTCCTGCCTTCCGCTCATTTCAAAGGTCGGGCAGGCCTCTGAACAGGTTTGGCATTTGGCACAGTGTTCCATGGAAAGGAGGAGAGGCTGGAGGAACGCCCAGTTGTTCTCTTTTTCAAAGAGCTTCCGCAAGCCGGAGAGGAAAGCCTGGACGTATTTTTCCTCCTCTTCTTTGGTCTTGGGCTTGGGAATGCCGATGGCGAGGGTCCCGTCGAGGAAGGCCTCCACGTTGGCGATCTTCTCCTCCTTCAGTTCCGTCAGGGTCTTCTGATTGAAATCTTCGTAGGGAGGAGGCAGAGGAGGAAGATCTTCGGCCCGGATCTGAGCCAGGCGTTTGGAAGGTTTGGAAATATCCGCGGGCTTGACCAGGGGGGCCTTCATTTTTTCTCCTTAGGCCCTGAGGTTGCAATCTCTCCCCAGGTTTTTTTCCCGTCGGCGCCGATGTGGAGCGACGCCCAGGTCGGCTTGAAACCCAGGTTCTGAAGGATGGCGGCCTCCATCTTGCCCCCTTTGAGGTTGGGGGTGTCCTCCCACCTCACCGAGTGATACAGGAAGTACTTCATGAACATGTGGGACATATGGGTCAGGGGGACGTAGGCGATGATCAGAGAACTCAGGACAATACTCAGCGCCCCCAGGAAAGTATGCCCCTCCCCGACTCCTCCAGCCGACCCGCCCAGGGTCAAGAGGGAATAGATATAGGCCCGGGCCCCGTCGAAGGCATGATCATGGAAGAGCCAGGCCAGAAGGCCGGCGACCCAAAAAATCAAAAAGAAAACGAGGTTGAAATAATCGGAAAAAGCCGAATAATTGGCCAGCTCCGGGTCTTTCAGCCGGCGCCAAAGCAGGGCTGCGGTCCCCCCGGTTCCCAGGATCAATCCTAAGAAACCGCAAAGGATCGTGAGGTAGTATAAAAGGGAAGCGAAAGCGCCTTTTCCCGGAGCGATGGAAACTTCGAGGACCATGGAAAAAGCCCCCAGTACCAGCAAAGCCAGGGTTCCGATCAGAAGGTAGAGGCCGAAATGGAACGGGAAAGACAGTCTCCACAGCCGGGGGTTTTCTTCTTTCAGACTGCGCAGCAGCAGAATCTCGGGAACCATGTACTTGATTTCATTATAGAGAGAGCTTTTCTTCTCCTTCTCCCACCAATTCAGCTCCTCCATGTAGGACCCGCCGTAATCCGCCTTCTTTCCTTCCTCATGTTTGACGGGGTAAATTTCCCAGCGCACGTGAAGGGGTAAATGAACCTGTTTATAGACCCGCAGCCCGGCGGCGATGATAAAGGCGATTCAGCATAAATAGGTCAACCAGATAAAGCCCATCATTGACTCCTGTATACGTAGAATAGATGTTTTAGGAGACTTATTTCATGATTTGAGTCATAGTGCGGCGTAGCCGCAACCCACGAGAGGTACAAGGTCCAAGGTGCAAGGCGCAAGGTAAAAGATAAGAACCATATAGTTATTTTTCGCTCTCGCGCCTTCGCGACTTGCGCCTTGCGGCTCGGTTTGATCACCCTTGATGTTGAATATAGGCAAAAACCTCGCTTGTGGGTTTAGGAAGCCCGGCGATCTTCCAGGCTTTGATCGGGTCGATGAAGAGCTCGTATTCGCACCGGCCGGGTTGATGGACGTTCCGGCAGACGGCCCGCACCATGGGGAAGCCCTGGAACTTCCGGTAATAGTCCCTCAGAAAATGCAGGATATCCATCCGCTCTTTGATGAGGGGGCACTGATCCAGGATTCCTTCCCTCTCCGCCAGCCCGCAGGCGACATTCTCGTTCCAATCCTCAAAGCGGACCAGGTATCCTTCTTCATCTACGTCCACTCGATTCCCGGCGTATTCAAAGATGGGCATTTTTTTATCCTTTAGCGAGGCAGGGGCAATTCATGAATTGCCCCTACGGGCTTTCCACATTGTCCGGCTGTAAGGACGGTTCGCGAACCGCCCTTACTCTTCCGTCTCCACTTTCACCGCCACCACAACTTTGCAAAGAACCGTCAGGATGAGAAGGCCCAGCGCCCAGACACCCACGGTGATGGCTACCTCCGGCCTGGTGGGAAAGTACTCGGTGATCTTCTCCAGGGGAGAGGGAATGAATCCCGCCACCACCAGCCCCAACCCTTTATCAATCCAGAGAGAGGCAAAGACTGCTGCGCAGGCCACCGACAGAAGGGTCTCGTTCCGCCGGGTCCGGGGGATGATCAGGAGAAGCAAAGCCACCGCCGCCAGAAAAACCGCCGCCCACATCCAGGGGACCAAAGCATGATGGCCGGGGAGTCCTACAAAGAGATATTTGAAATGCTGCATGTGCTCCGGAATCTGGCTGTAGAAGACGGTGAAGACCTCCATGAGCACGAAGAAGATGCTGGCGATCAGCGCATAGGTTACGATCTTGGCCAAGGCCTGGATCGACTCTTTCCCCGCATCGAAGCGGGCGAACTTCCGGAGGATGAGACAGAGGAGGATCAGGAGAGCCGGCCCGGAGGCGAAGGCCGACCCAAGGAAGCGGGGAGCCATGATAGCCGTGAGCCAGAAACTCCTTCCGGGAAGCCCGGAATAAATAAAGGCGGTCACGGTATGGATGCTGATCGCCCAGGGGATGGAAAGGTAGATCAGGGGCTTCACCCACTTGGGCGGGGGAAGCGACTTTTTCTCCGTTGCCAGGACCGTCCAACCAATGAGGAGATTGAGCAGGAGGTAGCCGTTGAGCACGATCATGTCCCAGAACAGGATCGAGCTGGGGGTGGGATAGAGAAGAACGTTGAACGCCCGCGCCGGCTGCCCCAGGTCGACGATGATGAAGATGAGGCACATGAAAACCGACGCCACCGCCAGGAATTCACCCAGGATGGTGATCTTGCCGAAAGCCTTGAAGTTGTGGAGATAGTAGGGCAGGACCAGCATTACCGCCGAAGCGGCGACACCGACAAGAAAAGTGAACTGGGCGATGTACAGCGCCCAGGTTACGTTCCGGCTCATTCCGGTGATCCCCAGGCCGTAATCCAGCTGCCGGAGGTAGGAGAAGACTCCCAGCCCGACGAGGTGAAGCAGGAAGATCACCCAGGCTTTATATTTTCGACTCCCGTGGAGCGCCTTTTCCAGCATGGATCCTCACAAGAGATAATATACCTGAGGCTGGGTCCCCAGCTCCGGTTTACGGCGGAGGGTCAATGGAGCCTGGATGATTTTCCGGATTTCCGATTGGGGGTTCTCCAGGTCTCCAAAAGTCAAGGCTTTATCCTTGCATGCCTCCACGCAGGCAGGTATAAGACCCTGGGCCAGCCGTTCCTCGCAGAAGTTGCACTTTTCCACCACTCCCTTGGTCCGGGTGGGAAACCGGGGATTGACCTTTTTGATAAAGGGACGGGGGTCCCGGAAGTTCATGGATCTGGCCCCGTAGGGACAGCCGGCCACGCAGAAGCGGCACCCGATGCAGCGGTGGTAGTCCATCATGACGATCCCGTCCTCCTCACGTNNGGCTCGTTCCAGATCCACTTCACCTCATCCTTGGGGTTTCCGAAGTCGGGGACATTGTGTACCCGGTGGCAGGCCTCGATGCAGTCCTTGCATCCCGTGGGGCATTTTTTGGAGTCCACCGTCATGGCCCACCGTTTGCCCTTCAGTCGGTTGGAGTTGGGAGTGAACTTCGGGGTCTCCCCCGCCCCCAGCGCTTCCAGCGAAGGCCGGACTCCCAATCCGATCACGGTGATTCCCGCTGCTTTGAGGAGCGACCTGCGGCTCCAGTTCATGTCTGCCCCTCCTTGGGAACCGTGTGGCAGCTCCAGCAGGCGGGCTTGACCCCCGAATAGGAGTGGCAGGCGTCGCAGAACTTCTCCTTGTTGGAGTGGCAGCCCAGACAGGTCTGGGAGAGGCTCATGGAGAATTGCTTCCCCTCGCGGTTCACGTAGAGTCGGTTTCCCTCCCGCACCACTTCTTCTCTCCAGTTCTCCAGCAACGCCATGTGGCTGGCTTTCATGTACGGGGTGGGCTCGACGCACTCTTTGACCGCCAGTTTCTGGACCTCGGGAGTATCCAGGGGGAGAGCCGGGGGCGCGGCCGTTCTTCCCTTGCCGTACCAGAAGGGCGACGACAGGAGGACCAGGAAGATCAGGAGACCGGCGAGGATTTTCCCGGGGTTATACATTCTTGCCCTCCCTTGACCCGGCCAGGGGTTCTCCGCGCAGCCCCACCTCTCTCTTCTTCTCTCCCTCCATAACTAAGGCATTCCCCACTAATTCATGAACCCCGGTGACCTCCACCCCCGGAACCCAGTATTCCATCAGCGGCTGGAAGGCGGCCCGGTCGATGGCACAGATGCAGGCCAGGCGGTTTACGTCGTGTTTCTCTTTCACCTGCTTCACCGCCATGGCCCGGGGCAGCCCGCCGCGAAGCCGCATTTCCATGTTTTCATCCGTTCCCAGGCCGGCGCCCCCGCCGCAGCANNGGATGACGTAGCGGGGTTCCTCGAAGAATCCCATGGCCCGGGAAGGGTTGCAGGAGTCGTGGAAGGTGACTCTCAGGTGGTCATTGCGCCCTGGGTCCAGCTTTATTCTGTCATTCCGGATGAGATCGGCGGTGAACTCCACCACGTGGACCATCTTGGTGGATCGGGCATTTTCGAATTTGGTCCCGGTAATGGGAGAGACGGGTTCTTCCAGAAAATCGGCGGGGCCGTTCAGGGTGTCCATGTACTGGTGCAGTACCCGCCACATGTGGCCGCATTCCCCGCCCAGGATCCACTTGACCCCCAGGCGCTTGGCCTCGGCGTAGATCTTGGCGTTCAGCCGCTTCATCATCTCGTGGGAAGCGAAGAGGCCGAAATTCCCCCCTTCGGAGGCATAGGTGCTGAAGGTGTAGTTCAGGCCGAGCTCATGAAAGAGCATCAGGTACCCCATGCAGGTGTAGGTCCCGGGGTCGGCGAAGTAGTCGGCCGAAGGGGTCACGAAGAGGATCTCCGCCCCCTTGCGGTTGAGCGGCACCTCGACGTGGATTCCCACCCGGTCCTCGATGTCCTGGGCGATGAAGTCCAGCATGTCCTTCATCCCGTGGGGCTGGATCCCCAGATGGTTCCCCGTGCGGAAACAGTTGGCGGCCGGCTCCAGGACCCAGTTGATGTTGCACCCCACCAGGTTGAGAAGCTCTCTGCCCATCATGGTGATTTCGGCCTGGTCGATTCCGTAGGGGCAGAAGACCGAACAGCGGCGGCACTCCGAACACTGGTAGAAATAGTAGAACCACTCTTTTAGGACCTCGACCGTGAGGTCCCGGGCCCCGGCCAGCTTTCCCAGGAGTTTCCCGGAGGCGGTGAAATACCTCCGGTAGACGGACCGGAGAAGCTCGGCCCGCAGGACGGGCATGTTTTTGGGGTCCCCGGAGCCGATGAAAAAGTGGCACTTGTCGGCGCAGGCCCCGCAGCGCACGCAGATGTCCATGAAAAGCCGGAAGGAACGGTATTTCTCCAGCCTCTCCTTCATCCCCTGGAGGATGATCTCCTTCCAGTCTGGGGGAAGCTTCCAGTCCGCATCCGAGGGATGCCATTCCCGGGGGTTGGGCAGGCCGAGAGCTTTCAGGTTCTTGGGAAGCGCGGAGTGACACCAGGTCCCGGGCTTGAACTCCGCCGGCGTCTCCATCCAGTTTCGGGATGGAGGCTTAAGGCTCACCTTTCGCAATTCTTCGGGCTTGGGAACCTTGGCCAGCGACATTCTATTCCTTCTCCACCGGGATTCCGGCCGCCTTCATCCGGTCCCGGAATTCATCCTCGTATTCCTCGTAGGTGTGGACCTTGACCGGGTAGTTCCAGGGGTTGAGATAGCGGCGCATCCGGGTGTCGTTGGGCAAATTCCGGGTGGGGCTCAGGAAGACCCCGCCCATATGGACCAGCTTACTCATGGGGAAATAGGCCAGAAGAACGCTGGCCAGAAAGATATGCAGGTAGAAGATCCACCCGATCCCCTCCGGAGCCAGTGGGCCAAACTGCACCATTCCCAGGGCCAGCTCCTTTACTTTGAAGAGGTCCACCTTGTAAACGTGGCGCATGAGAACGCCGGAAAGGCCGATGGCCAGGATCAGGAGGAGCGGGAAATAATCCGCGGGGAGAGAAATATAGCGCAAGTAAGGAATGGCCACCCTCCGGAAGAAAAGATAGGTGACCGAAACCAGGAGCAGACCATCGGTCAAAAATAGAGTGGGCACTCCCGCTTCAAATAAGCCGTCGAGAGTCGCCAGCAGGTTGACCCACCCGGGAACGGGTTCGAAGAAGAAGCGAAGATGCCGCAGGACGATGAGGAGAAGAGACCAGTGAAAGGCAAGCCCCGCCAGCCAGAGCCACTTTGCCCCCCCGTAGATCGGTCGGCCATCCTTTACCTCTGCCTTGGTATTTCGGAACAAGGAACGGAATAGGAGCACTTCCAGGGCCATTCGCCCGACGACTCCCGCCGTGTTGTGGGGACTCTCCAGCCGGCTTGATTTGATCCAGGGAAGGGATATCTGCTGCCCGCAGGTGGTGGGAATCCGGAAGGGGACCGGGGATTTGGCCCAGACGATGACCCGATAAGCCACCCCGCCCAGGAAGAGGATGAAAGCCGCATAAGGGATGACGATTCCGAAAAGGGAAAAGGCACCGGCTCCGATCGCTCCCCCGAGGGCGACAAGGACTAAGAGGAGGAGAGCTAGAAAGGAGGCTGCAAGGTTCAAACTTCAGACCTCCGATCCTGCAACCTTGCCCTTTTCTCCCCTTCCGTGATTCTCAACTGATTCACTTTCTCCCGACACTCGGAGTAGAGGTTCATGCCCAAGAGAGCAAGCTGGCTAATTTGAGAATTCAAATCGAGCCATTCCCGNNAGAGGAAGGAAAAATTTCCCCCCTTGGAAAGGAGGAAGATTCTCCACCGCTCGGACTTTCATGACCGGCTCCAGAATGGCCCGGGCCTCTTCGACGGTCGCGGGCCGGAGCAGGTAGTCGATGACCCCTTCCATCCCCCTCCGCAGAGCAAACCCGATCGGGTTGGAATAGGGACTCTTGTTTTCCCGGAAGAAGGCCTGGCTTTCCAGGGGATAGTCTTCCAGGATCCGGTCGAACCACCGCTGTAGGATGATTGCTCTCTTCTCGCTTAGGAGGTCGTTTAGGGTCATGAGCCTAATTTGTGAATTGAGAGTTGGCAGGTGTGAGGTGTAAAAACGGGCCTTTACAACTCTCAACTCTCGGAAGTAATCTCCACATCGACCGTCGGCCCCTTCTCCAGGGTATTGCGGACGATACAGTTCTGCGCGGCCCGCAGAAATGCGGCGCCCCGTTCGCCAGGGTCATGGGGAAGGGAAACATCGATGGTGATGGTCTGGAT
>PMCE01000321.1:8478-19059 GCA_003154025.1 Syntrophaceae bacterium | reverse complement strand
GCCAGGGCCCGAACTGCCACCTTAAAGAGCTGGTTCCCGGCCATCTTAAGACAATGAAGATTCTTATCTACGGTATCCCGGGAAGAAGGGTTTGCCGATCCCCCGCCGGGCATATACAGAAGCTCCCACAGGGCCCCATCGGAATGGAGATGGGTCGAGAGGATACCCCGTTCCCCTTCTTCTCCCGTTAAAATAACCGCCCCCGCTCCGTCCCCGAAAAGAACGCAGGTTCCCCGGTCTTTCCAATCCATTACTTTGGACATAACCTCCGCACCCAGCACNNCAGAGAAAGCGTATGGATGAAGCTGGGGCAGCCCGCAGAGACGTCAAAGCCCGTGGCTCTTGTGGCCCCGATTTTGGCCTGGATAAAGCAACTGGTGCAGGGGAAGGACATATCCGGGGTGTTGGTTCCGGTAATGATCATGTCTAGATCTTCAGGGGAAAGCCCGGCCATTTCCAGAGCCCGCAGAGCTGCCTGGGCCCCCAAATCCGAAGTGGCTACATCCCTCTCCACGATCCTCCGTTCCCGGATCCCGGATCGGCTCGTGATCCATTCGTCAGAAGTATCGAGCTTCTTCTCCAAGTCAAAATTGGTCAAGACCTTGGGAGGCACGTAGGATCCTGTTCCTATGATTCGTGATTTCATCGTTTTTCTTCTTTTGAGAAAACCGCTAATGAACATAATCTTTTCATTTTCTGTCCCTCCAATGTTTAGCGAGTTAGTAAATCAGCACAGCAATATTCAAGCCTCACAAGATGATATTTGCTGGACGGGGTGGGCAACCAACACGGCCAATTTTGTCAACCGATAATTCCGTTTGGGAAAAAGGTTCGGTTCCCCTCTTTGGCAATTGATTAGATAAGAAAAAACTGTCAAGTAGTCGAGGCTGACCCCCTTGCATGAGGGGATACGTCCAGATACCGAAGCCGGTCACCACGCCCCGGACCACGTGGGCGATCTTGCCTTCCTTGGCCCCCCATATCGGGTGCGAGAGGTGCAGTTTTACGATTCCCACGCACCGTGAAAATACTGCCGCCGGCGCGATTTGGGCCCGGTGCCGAAATGAGCGGCCACCCAGCTTGAATCCGGCCGCAGATAGCCGCTTGAACCCCCGGTGCCCTTCGGCTTGGGCTTCTTCTTTCCCTCCTGGATTTTCTTCGCCAGGTAACGCGCGTAGAGATGGTCGAAGATGCGCATGAATTCGCCGAAGTAGATGTCCGCGACGCGTTGGTCGCTGCGGATGATCAGCATGTTTTCGTCGTTGTTGCTCTGTGATGCGCCGCTGAAGTTGGCCGATCCCGTGATTACGGTAGGATCCTCGCTCAGGGGGTCGGTGAGCATGAACTTATCATGGATATATAAATTCTTGTTCAAGCCTGTGAGCCTCTCCTCGAGAAAATTCGGCAGCTCGCCCTTCTCGAACTTCGCACCGGCGGCGTAAACAACATCCTTGTCCCGGGTAATCAGGTCGCCTTGCTGCAATTGCTTGTCGGACAGGACGAACCGAAGGACATCCGAGTCCTTTTCCAGAATTGGCTCGAAATTTTTCGCCAGCGTGAAGGCGACCGTAAAACACACGATCTCGTTCGCCTCCGCCATGCGGTCGGCGTACCACTGGAGAGTATCCGGATCGCGGGGACTGAAGAGCGCTACGATTGAACGGGTCGGAGGATTTCCCGCCGGGGTCGGGGTGGCGCCGTTGTTTCGCTCCGCAAGGGCGCTCTTCCCGGGGTCGGTGCGGGTTTGGCTGAACGGCTTGGAGGCGGCAGGCGGCGGGACGAGCGGATTGCAGAGCGCATTCCAGTAGGCCAGGTATTCCCCGGCCACGCCGGCGTCGTGAACGATGTGCCCCACGTTCGAGTGGCCGAAGATGCCCCCGTCGGAGATGTTGGTGGAACCCGTCCACACTTCTGCCGGTTTGCCGTCCTTGAGCAGCACGATGAATTTGTTGTGCTTCTGGGCGCCGCCCGCGTTGCGCGGCGCGCACACTTTCGACAGACCATAGTGATTGATCATTTTCAGGTTGTCGTCGCCGTAATTGGGTTCGTCGTAGAGAACCTTCACGTCGACGTGGCGGTCTTGCAGCGCGGCCTTGAACGCCGCCCCGGCGGGGTTGTAGTGAAATTCGTAGAGGGCCGCGCGCAGGCCGTAGGTGCTGTCTTTCGCGCGCCCGATGAACTCGATCAAGGCCTCGTACAGGCCGCGTGACAACCACGCCATCTGCGGGGACAGTGGGTCGGTTGTGTTGGGTGTGGGATCCGGGAATTCCCGGGCATAGGCCTGCGAGCCCGCCACCCCGCGGTTGAAGAAAATCGAGTGAACGGCGCCGTAAAGCGGCTCGGTCTCAATATCGACCGATACGGCCAGGTCGTCCCGCAGGGTCAGCGCTTTAGGCGCGCCCGTTGCCGGAACGATGCGATAGTTGTATTTCTTCGATGGATCCGTAGTGTAGTCCCCCCATTGGAAGGACTGGATCGGATGCTCTGAAGTCGGCACCGGCGTTCCGGGGGGCAAGCCCTTGTCCTTGTCCTCGAAGCGTTTAATGCCGCGCAGAAAGTAGCGTTCCGATACCGCTGGGCCGTCAAATTCCGTCCGCTCGACGGCGAAACCGAGCAGATCGTGGCTATCGAATTCCTCCTTCTTCAGGTCCCAGGCAAGCACTACCACGTGGCTGCCGGAGATTGCACGGACAGAGATCTTTGCTTCAGAATGTTTGTTTCTCATGGCAGGTCACTCCGTTGAATGAAAGTTTCCAGGATCATGAAGCCGGCCCCGTTATCCTGGGTTCATGGAACTTGGCGGGTTGGGCCTGCGAACTTTATGCGGACTCCCGGCGATGCAGCTTGTGGGCATGGCACGCGTGGAGGCAGCGGCCGCAGGAGATGGTGCCCCATCCGCAGCTGGCCTGGAAAGGATCGCGCTGGCCCATGGCTTTCAAATAATCCTCTCGGGTGACGTGGGCAGGCGGTTGGAGATCTGTGGTGTATCCTTCATACTTCGGGCCGCCATTACCCACCATCCCGAGCTGTTCCACCCAGGCGCAGCGCCACTTGTCCACTTTGGCATAGGTGAAGGTCCGGTCCCCGATGCGGGCCGAGTGCTGCTCCGTCTTGTGGAAGGCAGCCACCGGACAGGCCTTTAGACAAGCCTCGCAACCATCACAAAGGGAGCTGTCGTTGTATAGAGGGTCTGCTTGAAGCGGGGCATTGGTGATCACCGAAGCCACGCGTTGGCGCACGCCGAATTGCGGGGTGAGGAGCAGCCCCTGCCGCCCGAATTCCCCGAATCCGGCGGCCACGGCGGCATGACGGTGGGAAAAATCGGCGATGAACCCTCCCTGGATTTCCTTGTAGTCGCGGTAGCGGTAAAAGCCGGACGGCGCCACAGGCAGCGCCAGATACCCTGCTTTTTCCAGAAAACGGTAGAGCTTGAAGGTGATCATGGGCATGACCGTGGCGGTCATGTACAGCTGGACACTCTGGTAAAAAAACATGGACTCCGCCGGGGGTTTCCCCCAGCCGTCGATGGCGGCATCGGGGTATTTTATGGCTATCACCACCACGGCCTTCGCATCCGGGATAATCGCCTGCGGATGGGTCATCCGGGGAGCTCCCTGAAAACGGTCCACGGGGCCCACGCCGACAAGGTCCGCCCCCTCGGCAAGAGCCAGGGATTTTAAATCTTGGGTCAGGGTGTTCATCGTAGAACCTCCCCAAAAAATCAAAATAAAATTGTGGATTGGCGATTGCGGATTGCGGATTGAAAAAGAACCATTTCTTATTTTACCGAAAATCCAAAATCTGTGCTATTTATGTTCAGACTTTTTAAATCCTGTATTGGTTTTCCCTGAATTTGATCTGTGTCCCGACTAAGAAATGCTTTGGAGTCTTAAATTCTTACCCGGGTTCATCCGCGCCCCAATAAAATTTCTGGTTGCGGCTGTGCCGTGCGGTGAACCCTACGGCAGACTTGGAGCGTAATCGGTTACTGAATTTGGTCTTTCCCCCGTTGAGATCTTGGGGTATGATGAATCCATGAAGCGGTCCGTTTTCCTTATTTTCCTCGCGGTTCTTCTCTCCTTGCCTTCCTGCATGAGCTGGTTTCTGAAACAGCCCGCCTTTGTCCTGAAAGAGGTTTCGATCACCCGCTTTTCCCTCGCGGAGGTTCACTTCCTCTTCGGGATCGAGGTGCAGAACCCCAACTCCTTCGATTTGAACCTTCTGGTTCTGGAGTACACCATTTCCTTTAACGAGCGGGAAGTGGGCAGGGGACGAATCGACAAAGAAGTCCTAATTGCGAAAGGCTCCTCGACCCTGGTCCAGGTCCCCCTCCAAACCGATTTAAAGAACCTGGGCGATCCCCTGCGATTGGTTCTCGGCGGGCAGGATTTGAAGTATAAAATCGATGGAGCGGTGGTTATCAAGGCCAGGCTGGGCACGGCAACCTATCCCTTCTCCAAGAGCGGCGAATTCAAGATTAAGAGGTAAAGCCCGAAGTACGGGGCCCGAAGGTCGAGGTAAAAAAATATCGCGAAGCTTCTATCTCGAGCCTCGTACCTTACTTCCCTTGCCTGCCTTGCCGTCAGCCCGGAATTTTCACCCCCTTCTCCTGGTAATACTTGACGGCCCCCGGATGCAAGGGGAGGGGGGAACCGACGACGGCGGATTGGGGTGTGATCTTTTCGGCTTCCTTGTGGACGATAACCAGGTCCTCCCTGTGCTCCATGATCGCCTTGACGACCGAATAGGCGACCTTCTCGTCCATCTTCTGGTTGCAGATCAGCAGGTTGGAGACGCACACCACGGGCACGTCGTAGTCGATCCCCTTGTAGGTTCCCTTCGGAATAGTCAGCTGGAAATAGTGGGGCCCGAACTTCTGCTGCATGGCGGGGATTCCCTTCTCATGGGAAAGAAGGCGCACATTCATTCCGGGCGTGTACACAAGGTCCAGGACAATGGGCATGGGGATGCCGGCCATCCAGAAGAAGGCATCGATCTTCCGGTCCTTCAGGGCTCCTGCGGATTCCGTGGGTCCGATCCGTTCCCGTCTGATGTCCTTCTCCGGATTGATCCCGTGGGCCTCCAAGAGGCGCATGCTGATGACTTCCGAGCCGCTCCCGGGAGACCCGGTGGAGACCCGTTTCCCTTTCAGGTCGAAAAAAGTGTTAATCCCCTTCCCCTCTGCGGCCACGGTGTGGAGGTAGTTGTTGTAGATAACGAAGAGAGTCTGGATTTGGGCCTTCCCGATGTCTTTGAAACGACCGGTGCCTTGGTACGCATCGTAAGCAATATCCGCCATGGTCATGGCCATATCGGCCTTGTCCATGTGGACGAGCCGGCAGTTATCGACCGAGCCCTGGGTAAGTTCGGAAGTAACCTCCGTGCCGGGAACATTCTTGGAAATGACATTGGCCATTCCCCCGCCCAGGACGTAGTAGACCCCTCCCACCGGCCCCGTGGCCAGAGACAATCTCCTCCCTTGCGCCCATGCCAACCCCCGAAAAGACCCGGGCAGCAAGAACCCGCCCATTCCGGCTCCCATGACCTTCAAGAAACGCCGACGGTCCATGAATCCCTCCCTTTTTATAAGGATTTGGCTACGAAACGCAGGGTTCAAGAAAAAGGCGCATAGGAATAGGGCGAAAAGGAAAAGAGGGGAAACGAGTAAGGTCGGTGAACTTTCGCTCTCGGCTTTTTGGCCCTTTTCACCCCGCCTCAAAACAGGGCATCGACGAAATCCCGGGCGCTGAATTCCCGTAAATCGTCCGCTTTTTCGCCGATTCCGATGTAGCGGATGGGAATCTTCAGCTCGTCGGAGATGCTGACCAGAATTCCTCCCTTGGCGGTCCCGTCCAGCTTGGTGAGGGCGATTCCGGTGACCCCCACCTCTTTGTTGAACATCTTGGCCTGAGAGATGGCGTTCTGCCCGGTGGTGGCGTCCAGGACCAGGAGAACTTCGTGGGGTGAATGGGGGAATTCCCGGGCCATGACACGTTTGATCTTCTTCAACTCCTCCATGAGATTTACCTTGGTGTGGAGCCGGCCGGCGGTATCGACGATGATGATATCCGAACCGCGGGCTTTTCCGGCCTTCAGGGCGTCAAAGACCACGGCGGAGGGGTCGGAGCCGCTCTGATGCTTGATCACCTCGCACCCTACCCGCTGCCCCCAGATTTCCAGCTGTTCGATGGCCGCGGCCCGGAAAGTATCCCCGGCCACGAGGAGGACCGACTTTCCCTGGCCGTTGAACTTCTGGGCCATCTTGCTGATGGTGGTAGTCTTACCCGTGCCGTTCACGCCGATGACCAGGATGATGAAGGGCCTGGCCGCGGAAAGGTCCAGGGACTTTTCCTGCTGGCGGAGAATGAGGAACATCTCTTCCTGGAGGGTCTTCTTCAGATGGTCCGCATCCTCCAACTCTTTGCGCTTTACCTTCTCCGTGACTTTGTCCAGCAGCTGCCGGGTGGTTTTGACCCCCACATCGCTGGTGATGAGGATCTCCTCCAGTTCCTCCAGGAGGCGGTCATCGATCTTCCTCTTGACGGAGACGAGCTGATCGATCTTGCTCACCATCCCCTGGTGAGTCTTGAGCAGGCCTTCTTTCAGACGCTGGAAGAAGCCTTTCTTTTCTTCAGCCATTATGACTCCAAAGAGGGTTCCCGGGGTCAAGGGTTCCAGGGTCCCAGACAGTATTCTATCACACTTGACCCCTTGGCCCCTTGAATCCTCGAACCCTATTTCAGTTGAGTTTTACGGATACAATCTTGGAAGTGCCAGGCTCTTCCATGGTGACGCCGTAGAGGGTATCGGCGATCTCCATGGTCCGTTTGTTGTGGGTCACCAGGATGATTTGAAATCTCTTCGCCAGTTCCTGGATCATATTATTGAATCGACCGATGTTGGCGTCGTCCATAGGGGCATCCACTTCGTCCATCATGCAGAAAGGACTGGGATTGATGAGGAAGAGGGAAAAGATCAACGCCATGGAGGTGAGGGCTTTCTCTCCGCCGGAAAGAAGGGTGACGTTCTGGAGCTTCTTTCCCGGGGGCTGCACGATGATATCCACGCCGGTCTCCAGGAGGTTGGATTCGTCGGTCAGCACCATCTCGGCCCGACCTCCCCCGAAGAGGATGGAAAAAATCTCCTTGAACTTCTGGTTCACCGCCTCGAAGGTGGAGGCAAAGCGCTTGCGGGAGGTCCGGTTGATCTTCTTGATGGCCTGGTCCAGGGCTTCCAGGGATTGAACCAGGTCCGCCTCCTGCTCGGTGAGAAAATCGAGGCGAATCCTGCACTCCTCGTATTCTTCGATGGCCAGCAGGTTCACCTCGCCCATGGATTCGATCAGGGATTTGAGCTCGACCAGGCGGGCCTCAACTTCGGGAGCAAAGTAATCCTTATCATCCTGACGGCCCAGGAAGGTTTCCGTGGAAATCCGATGCTTCTCCTCCACGCTGGAGAGAAGGTGTTTCAGGTTGAGGTCGGTCTCCATGAGTTTCATCGAGAGGGTGTTCTTCCGGTCGTGGAGGCCGTGCAGGCTCTCTCGCCGCTCTTTCCAAAGGACTTCCGATTTTTCCAGTTTTTCCCGCTCCTGGAGGAGGTTTTCTCTCTTTGTCCCCAGATGGGATTGAAGCTCCTGGTGCTCCGCCAGGAGACGATGGAGGTCGGCCTCGGCCTGGCGCCGCTTTTCCTCCGCCTCCTGAATCTGGCGGAGACAATCCTCAACCTCCTCGCGTCGGCGGGAGAGAAGGGACTCGTTCTCCTGCCGGATCTGCCGAGCCCTTTCCAGGTTCTGGTCCAGGTTCTGCTTCTTCTCCTGAAGCGTGGCCACCCGCAGCTTGGCCTCGGTTACTTCCGTCAGGAGCGTTTCGATCTCTCCCTTCAGGACGTGGAGGTCCTTCTCCCGCTGGAACAGAGCCCCTTCGCGGTTTTGTTTATCCTGCTCCGCCTCCTGGAGGGCCGCTTCATTCCGGCGGATCTGTTCCTGGACTTCCACCCGCTCTTCGGCGAGCTGGCTCTCTTCGAACTGGAGGGTCTCGATCTCCTGCCGCCAGCGCTTGAGTTCCACCTGGCCCTGGTCCAGCTCCTTCATCTCGCTCACGATCCGCAGTTCCTCCTGGTGGAGGGCCTGGGTCAATTCCTCGATGGCGCTTTCCAGCTGCCTGATTTCGGCGAGCAGAAGCTCCTGTCTTCCTTCCAGGGAGGTGATCTCCTGGCGCAACTCTTCGGTGCTGTGGGCCAGGTCCCGGATTTCTCTTTTGCGGTGAAAGGTCCCGGTGGCCACCTGCTCCTTGCTTCCTCCGGTAACCACGCCCGAAGGATGAAGCACCTCCCCGTCCAGGGTGACCAGCGTTTTCCAGATGCCGTTCTGGTTCCAGAGGTCGATGGCCTCGCGCAGCGTGGGGACAATCCAGACATCGCCGAAGAGGTATTCGGCCAGGGGAGTAAATTCCCCCTTCACCTTGACTACGTCAAGGAGGGGAGTGACCATCCCGTTCGGGGAAGCGGAGGCCGAGGACAAGGGACTCGGCTTGACCCGCAGGGGAATGAAGCTGGAGCGGCCCGAACCCTGGGCCTTCAGGTAATCGATGGCCTTGAGGCTCTCCTCGTGGTTCTGGACGATGAAATGCTGGAGCTTTTCCCCCAGGACCGATTCCACCACGCATTCGTACTGGGGGTCGGTCTCGACGATGTCCTCCACCAAGCCCCAGATCCCGTTTTTGTCCACACCCTGGGCCTGCCTCTTGAGCAGAATGGACCGAACTCCTTCCTGGTATCCTTCAAAGTTTTTCTGGAGTTCCAGGAGGGAGTTGAGCCGGGAGCTTTCCCGGTTCGACCGCTCCCGCTGCTGGTACAGCCCCTCCTGGAGGGATGCCAGGGAAGACTGGAGCTCTTTGAGGTGGGCGCTTTTCTCCTCCTTCTGCCCCTCGACCTGGCTCCGGGCGTTCCGGCGGTCGGTCAGCTGCAGAGACTGCTGGGCCATGTGATGCTGGAGCTCTTCGGCCTTTTTCTCGTCCTCCATCCTTTCTCCGGCCAGCTTTTCTTGGCGGCGCAGGAGTTCCACGGAACGGCGGTTCAGGTCCAGGAGCTGGTTCTTCACGTGGGCCAAGCGGGTGAGGAGGTCCACCAGCGTGTTCTTCTCGTTCGCTAGGGCGTGTTCGTGGTCGGCGAGCTGGATTTTCTTATCGGAGAAGATCCTCTCCTTTTCGAACTGGGAATCCGCCTCGCAGGCGATCTTCTGCTGGAGGTCCTGCAGGGATTCTTCGTAGCCCCGGATCTCCCGGCTAGCGTCTTCAATCTGCTGAGTCAGCTTGCCGATCTCCTCCTCCGCACGGAAAGCCTGCTTCTGCAGGTTCTCCCGATCGCGGGAGGAGAGCTCGATCTGGTTCTCCCGGGTTTTGATGCCGCCCTCATTCTCGGAAAGCTTTTCCTGGTGGAACGTCAGGTCCCGCTCCAGGTCCAGGAGATTGACCTTGATCCGTTCCACGGCCGCTTCCACCTCCTGGATTTCGGCCGTAGCCTTCATCTCCAGGTCCTTCATCTCCTGCAGAGAGGACTGCATCTCCTGGTGCTGTTCTTCCAGGGAGTGGTAGGTCTGATGGGCCTGCCCCAGCTCGACGGCCCGCATCTCGTCGCGGTAGCCCTTGTACCGCTCGGCCTTCTTGGCCTGCCGGTTCAGGGAGTTCATCTGCCTCTTGATCTCGCCGATGACGTCGCTCAGGCGCAGGAGGTTCTGTTGGGTGGCCTCGATCTTGCGGAGGGCGGCGGCTTTACGATCTTTGTATCTGGTGATGCCGGCCGCTTCCTCGATGAGGATGCGCCGCTCTTCGGGCTTGGCGTTCAGGACGAACTCCATCTTTCCCTGTTCCACGATGGAGTAGGCCCGATGGCCGACCCCCGTACCCAGAAAGAGGTCGGTAACGTCCTTGAGGCGGCAGGGCACCTTGTTGATCAGATACTCGCTCTCCCCCGAACGGAAGAGCCGGCGGCAGACGGAGATTTCGGTGTAATCGAGATAATCGGCGAGGGGTTTGCCGTTTTCGTTGGAGAAGACGAGAGTGACTTCGGCCATGCCCGTGGGCTTCTTGAATTCCGTGCCGTTGAAGATCACATCCTCCATAGCTTTGCCGCGGAGTTGCTTGGGGCTCTGTTCTCCGAGAGCCCAGCGGATGGCATCCACCACATTCGATTTCCCGCAGCCGTTGGGCCCCACTACCGCTGTAACCCCCCGGGGGAATTCGATCTGGGTCTTCTCGGAGAAAGATTTGAACCCGAGAACTTCCATCCTTCTTATCTTCATGGCTACCCCTTCGATTGAATGATCAAATGATGAATGAATTCGATTATATTTGCCAGCAAATGCGATCCTCCCCTATACGGAACCCATTCTAGCAAGGAAGGGATTTTTTGTAAAGTCAAAAATACAACTAAATGTATGATAATAAGGCGCCATCCACAACATGTTGTGGAATTGTGTGGATTTATTGTTGATGACTGCAGAGATGGGATTAAACAAGAACAGATAAAAATAGATGGGAGAAAAACAAATTTAAACATCTAGGGATAAAAGGACAGGCACAAGGT
>PMCE01000321.1:0-8465 GCA_003154025.1 Syntrophaceae bacterium | reverse complement strand
TTGAAGAAGAGGCGGGCAATATTGGCCAGGAGAGAAAGGCGGTTCTCCTTGACCTTTTCATCTTCGGCCATGACCATGACCCCTTCGAAAAAATCGTCCACGGGTTTCCGCAGGGAAGAGAGTTCTTTCAAGGCGGAGGAATAGTCCCTGCGGGCAATATGCTCCTCGGCCTTCTGGCCGATCGACTGATAGGCTTCGAAGAGGGTTCCTTCCACCGGTTTTTCAAAACGCTCCGGGAAAACGGGGCCGGGGGCGTGCGATCGGGAGATGTTGACGATCCTTTTAAAAGCCACCGCCAGAGGGTCGAAGTCGGGCTCCTTCTTCAGGTCGTGAAGGGCTTGAGCCCTCTGCTCCAGGTCCACGAGGTCCTCGAAGCTCACTGCGGACGCGGCTTCGACTGCATCGGGAGAAACTCCCCGGCTGATGAGCAAGTTCTGCATCCGGCCCTTGAAGAACTCGAGCACCTCCCCCTTGATCTGCATAGGCGGCCGCTCCAACTTTGAGGTCAGGAGGGAGAGGCTCTTTTCGACCAGTTCGCCGAGGGGGAGTGAATAACGTTTATCCAGGATTATGTTGATGATGCCCAGGGTCTGGCGCCTCAGGGCATAAGGATCTGCGGTTCCTGTGGGAATGAGGCCGATTCCGAAGCAACCCACGATGGTGTCGAGTTTGTCCGCCATACTCAACACGGCCCCGGGAAGAGAAGCGGGAAGCGCCCCTCCGGCAGCGGTGGGGAGATAATGTTCATAAATGGCGAGGGACACCTCCTCTTTTTCCCCGGAGAGGCGGGCGTAAATCTGCCCCATCACGCCCTGAAGGCTGGGAAATTCTCCCACCATCCCGGTGATCAGGTCCCCTTTGCAGAGCAGGCTGGCCCGCTTCACGGTTTCTCCCACGGAAGGGTCGATGCGCCCCGCGAGATATTCCGCCAGGCTGGAAATCCTCATGACCTTCTCATACGACGTGCCCAGCTTCGAATGGTAGACCACCTTCTTCAGCCCCTCCAGGCGCTGGATAAGGGGAACTTTCTGGTCTTCGAGGAAGAAGAATTTGGCGTCGGCCAGACGGGCCTGAAGCACCCGTTCGTTCCCCCGGATCACCACGTTGGGGTCCCTGGGCCTGGTGTTGGAGATGGTCACGAAGTAGGGCAGGAGAGCGCCTTGGGAATCGCCGATGGAGAAGTAACGCTGGTGTTCCCGCATGGCGGTGATCAGCACCTCCCGGGGAAGGGCAAGGAATTCCTTGGCAAAGCCTCCGCGGAGCGCCACGGGATATTCGACGAGGTAGGTCACGATGTCCACGAGCCCGTCGTCCTTGAGGATATTTCCGGAAACCTCGGTTGCCGCCCGGTTCACTTCCGCCAGGATGAGTTCTTTCCGTTCCTCGGGATTGAAGATGACAAATGAGTTCTTGAGCCGCCGAAGGTAGTCGGACAAGTCTTTGACCTGGAAAGAACCGAGGGCCATGAAGCGGTGTCCCCGGGAGAGATTCCCGGTGATGATATTGCCCACCTGAAAGGGGATGATTTTTCCGTCAAAGAGCGCCAAAATCCAATGTATGGGACGAACGAAGGTGTTTTCCAGGTCCATCCAGCGCATGGATTTGGGAAAGGGGATCGAGGCAATGACCCGGGGCAGGATGGCCGGGAGAAGCTGAAAAGTCTCTTCTCCCTTTTCTTCCTTCCGCGCTCCAAGGTACTCTCCCTTTTCGGTCTGGACGACTTTCAACTCCTCCACCGGGATTCCCTGACCCCGGGCAAAACCCAAGGCGGCCTTGGTCGGGCGGCCCTGGTCATCGAAGGCGATGCGCTTGGCCGGGCCGATGGTTTCGATGACCCTGCCTTCCTGGGCCGGGGCCACCCCGGTGGCAATGAGAACCAGTCGCCGGGGAGTCCCCATGGCCTTGACCTCTTTATAGGCGATACGCTGAGCTTGAAATTCTTTTTGCAGGAGACTCTGCATCTCCTCCAGAGCCCTGGAGATGAAACCCGAGGGTATCTCTTCCGTTCCGATTTCCAGCAGCAGTTCAGACATAAAGAACCTTTTNNAAATAATTTCCATTTCGGAGGCGCCGCAAAAAAATCTGGTTTCTGTCTTTCGATTTATATCCTGAAAATCTGCGTTTATCTGCGTCCCAAATAAACTAACCCGTATTTTTTTTCAACAGAGGGAAGCCCATGGCTTCGCGCTGCTTGAGATAGGCCTCCGCCGAGAGGCGGGCCAGGTTGCGCACCCTGGCAATATACTGAGTCCGTTCGGTGACGCTGATCGCTCCCCGGGCCTCCAACAGGTTGAAGGCGTGGGAGCACTTCAAACAATAATCGTACGCCGGAAGCACCAGCCCCTTTTCGTTCATGCGCAGGGACTCTCTTTCGTACATGTCGAAGAGTTGGAGGAGCATGGCCACATCGGCCAGCTCGAAATTGTAGGTCGAGAACTCCACCTCGCCCCGATGGTGCACGTCGCCGTATTTGATCCCCTTGGTCCATTCCAGGTCGTACACGTTGTCGATTCCCTGGAGGTACATGGCGATCCGTTCGACCCCGTACGTGATCTCCACGGAAATGGGCTTCAGGTCGATTCCCCCGGCCTGCTGGAAATAAGTAAACTGGGTGATTTCCATGCCGTCGAGCCAGACTTCCCACCCCAACCCCCAGGCTCCCAGGGTGGGGGATTCCCAGTCATCTTCGACAAAGCGGATGTCGTGCTCCAGCGGCTCCACACCAAAAACTTTGAGGCTGTTAAGGTAGAGATCCTGGACTTCCAGGGGAGAGGGTTTCAGGATGACCTGAAACTGATAGTAATGCTGGAGACGGTTGGGGTTTTCTCCGTAACGCCCGTCCGTTGGCCTCCGGGAAGGCTCCACATAGGCTGCCTTCCAGGGCTCCGGTCCCAGCACCCGGAGAAAGGTGGCCGGGTTGAAGGTCCCCGCCCCTACCTCGACATCATAGGGCTGCTGCAGAATGCAGCCGCGCTCGGCCCAGAATTTTTGCAGGGCCATGATCAAGTCTTGAAAGTACATGACCAAAAACCTTTGAAATTATTTTAGTAAATAAATTATCTAACATTTTAAGAAGATAAAAGTCAAGGTGAAACCACTCAAATGCGGAAAGCCGAATGCCGTATTCGGAATTTCTTATTTCGTCGTTCGATCCATTCATTCCGCATTCCGCATTCCGAATTCCGCATTGGGTTTGATTTGTTCGATGAATTTCTTCGACTTCAGTTCCTTTCCCAGGTATTGCCGGAGAAAGGAAGAGAGGAGGGCCTGGCTTTCTTCAAGGGATTGGGGAGAAAAAGAGATTCGCCCCACTTTATCCAGAGGAAGGATCTGGGCGAGGAGGAGAGTCTTGACGGTCCCCAAAGAGACCGGAATGAGGCCCGGGACGTTCGCCGCGCAGGAATAACAGATGATCCCCCCTTCCCAGGGACTGAAAAAAAATTTCTCCCCGGAGGCGTTCTTCTGGCAACGGGTACAATAATCCAGTTGGGGCCGGTAGCCCAGGTAGGAGAGGAAACGTATCTCGAAAACCCGCTGGACTTCTTCTTTGAGAATTCCCTTGTCGACCAAGGCGAGAAAAGCGATCAGGAGTCTGAAGACGGGCTTGTTTTCAATCTTTTCGGCGGTCATTTCGTTGACCAGTTCGATAAAGTAGCTGGCCCAGGCAAGTTTGCAAATATCTTCCCGGAGGCCGGAAAAAGGCCGGATCAGGTCGCTGTCGCTGAGCCTGACAAGACCCGCACTTTCTTTTTCGAAATAAGTCACGCTCACGTAAGACCCGATTTCCAGCCGGTTCCCGAAACGTTTTCTCGAACGTTTGGCCCCCTTGGCGATCCCTTTGACCTTTCCGAAGTCGAGCGTGTAGAGGCTAACGATCAGGTCCGACTCGCCGTAAGGAGTGGTATGGAGGATGACGGCCGGGGTCTTGTAGAGAGGCATAAGAAATCTTATCAGAAAAGGAACGGGAAGGGAAGAAACAGGGAAAAACAGGCCCGAGGNNCCTGACTCCTGAATCCTGCTTCCTCGTTCCTCGATCCTCGGGCCTGTCTTTGAAAACCGAACACTGATATAATTCCGTGAAACCCTGTTTCGGGGACTTGCTTTGATGAATTTTGCCCTCCATCTGGCCCTCCTCCTCATGGGCTTCACTTTTACCATCACCCAGGTGATGGTCATCCGGGAATTCCTGGTCGTTTTTGCCGGCAATGAGCTGTCCATCGCCATCATCCTGGCCAACTGGCTTCTGCTGGAGGCCTGGGGGAGTCTCCTCATCGGAAAGAAAGTCGAAGGCTGGGACCTCAAAGAGGGCGGGTATGCCTCTTTTCAACTCCTCCTGTCAGCCCTTCTCCCTTTGACCCTTTATGCCATCCGGGCCTCGCGGGATTTCATGGGGCTTGCCCCGGGGGAGGGGGCCAGTCTCCTGCAGATTCTAACCTGGACGATTCCCATCCTGGCCCCGGTTGGAATCGTAGACGGGATTCTTTTCGCCCTGGGATGCACCCTCCATTCGAAATGGACCCAAGGGGGAGCCACCTCCATAGGAAAGGTCTATCTTCTGGAAGCCGTCGGAGCGGGAATCGGCGGCCTGTTCTACACCTTTTTATCCATCCCGTTTTTGAATTCTTTTCAAACCGCCTCGTTCCTGGGAATGGCCAATCTGGCTTCCGGGATTCTTCTGGTTTCCTATTCTGAAAGCTTGGCCAAGTGGAAGTGGCCTTTTTTCAGCCTATGGGGGTACTTTCTCTTTGTCAATGTGCTGCTCTTCATTCCTTACGGTAGTCAGGTCATCGAAAAAAAATCTCTGAACGGATTATGGCCGGGGTTTGAAATTCTGGAGTCCCGCTGGTCTCCCTACGGGAACGTCACCGTCGTGCGCAGGGAAGGCCAGCTGACTTTCTTCTCCAACGGGGTACCCGTATGCAATGTGCCGGTCCCGGATGTGGCCTTTATGGAAGAACTGGTCCATTATCCACTCCTCCTGTCCCCATCGCCCCGGAATATTCTGGTCGTGGGCGGAGCTTTCGGCGGGGTGATCCATGAAATTCTCAAACATCCCTCGCAGAGGGTTCATTACGCCGAGATCGACCCCCTGGTGATTCAATGCATCGGGGAAAATCTGACTCCTCTGACCCGGGAGGAGATGGAAAACCCCAAGGTCCAGGTGCACCTGCTGGATGGCCGGCTGTTTATCAAGACGACTCGGGAGAAGTTTGACGCGATCCTCCTGAACCTTCCTCCTCCTTCGACCCTGGAGTTAAATCGATTCTACACGGTCGAATTCTTCCGGGAGGCTTTCGCCCTGCTGGGAGAAGATGGCCTCCTGGCCCTCTCCCTCCCCGGCTCCGAGACATACCTCGGCCCCCAGGCGCGGGACCTCAACCTGAGTATTCTGAAATCTTTGCAAGAGACCTTCTCCTCCGTGGCGGTCATCCCCGGGGATATGAATGTGATCATCGCCTCTCCGATGAAAGATCTAGAAACCTTCAGGCCCGAGAGGCTCATCCATGTTCTGCGGGAGAGGAAGATCGTAACTCAATTTTTAACCGCGGCTCACATCCAACGAAAGATGGAGAAGCAGCATCTGGAGTGGTGGAAAGATTCGCTGAAGCAGGGCAGGGGGGTCCGGTTGAACCGGGATGGGAACCCCTCCGGGGTCTATTACGGGATCGCTTATTGGAATGCCCAGTTCCACCCGATGGTCCAGGCCTTCTGGGGCCGGGTGGGCGAATTTCGCCTCTCCCATTTCGGGCTGGTCCTCTTGGCCGTGGTGGGGACCTTTTCAGTCTACCGAAAAAGTCGCCGGGCCAAGGAGGGTGAAAGGAGCGCAAGAGGGGCGCTCATTTGGGTCGTCATGACTACGGGATCCTTCGGCACGGCGATGAGCATCCTCCTGATTCTGTCGTTTCAGTCCCTCTATGGGTACGCTTACCAATGGATCGGCCTTCTGGTGGCGGCCTTCATGGTGGGACTGGCCCTGGGTACCTGGATGATGAATCGGGCGCTGGAGGAGATTCAGAATTGGGTCTTGACCCTGATCGGGTTAGAGGGGTTCATGGCTCTATTTGGTCTGCTTGTGCTCTTCATCCTGGAATTTTTATATTCTTCCGGGGTGGAACCCCTGAGCCTGTGGGCCGTCCAGATCGCCTTCCTGCTGATGAGTTTGGCCGCCGGCTTCTGGGCCGGCCTGGAATTTCCTCTAACCAGCAGGATTTTTGTCGGTCGGAAGGGGGGGGTCGGTCGGACGGCGGGGATTCTCTATGCCTCCGACCTTTTCGGAGCCTGGGCCGGCGCCCTATTCGTGGGGGTCATCTTCATTCCGGTCTTAGGGATTTTCCTGACCTGCGCCGCGGTCATTTTGCTGAAGCTGGCCAGCTTGGCCATCCTGTCGATTGCGGATTTCGGAATGCGCCGTGAACCATGAAAGATTCAGGGGTGCCCTGCATTCAAGGAAAAGGGGTCAGAAAAAGGGGCAGGCTTGCAAACGTGCATTTATCAGAAATTCATTCTGGTTTGATGCTGCAGATGCATATTTGCAAGCCTGACCCCAACTATTGTAAGCTTAAGGTCACCGCATCCCCGCTCACCGTGTCGATCCCTTGGTTATCTCAGATTCTTTATGGCTTCCGTCTCTGCTCCTGCGGGTGCACTCTCTTTTACCTCCATATCCACAGAAGGTTTGTTTTCTTTCGTGGCCGGTTTTTGGAGGGGCATATTTTCTTCCAATGGTAGGGCTGTCGAAGTCTTGGGTTCCTGCGAAGGCGCATCTTTGGTGAGTCCCAGAGAAGGAGATCCGGGTTCAACGGGTTTCGATACTTTGGCAGGGGGTGATTCCTTTGCCGGAACCGGTTTCGGAGGAGGTGTGACTTTGGTCTCTTTGGGAAGAATAAGATGGATGACCTCACCCGGTTTCCCCAGAGGGCCCTGGGGGACACCGTTCAAAGAAAGTTCGACTCCTCCTCCGTTTCCCACCGCGATCTCGAACCAGCGCCGGGCCGTCCAGGTGGCTGTTTCCTTCGGCTGAAGCAGGACATCAAACGTCTGCTGATCGTCGGTGCGAATCCGCATCCAGGTTTTCTCCGTCGCTACCACTTTCAGGACGTGCCGCCTTTCCTTGGCGGCTTCTTTATCGGGCTGAACCGTCGTCGTGGCCGGGAGCTTCTCGGAAGGCTTCCTCTCCTTTTCCGGCTGGAGCACTTTGGGTACGGCCTTCTCCACCGGGGTCACCGCCGTGGAGGGAGGCGTTTTGAGGACCGGCGCCGGAGAGGGAGCGACTGGAGTCGGGGATGGAGCGACGGCCGCCGCCGGGGGAAGAGGAGAGGGCGGAGGAGAAGATTTTTGAAAGTAGTAAAAACTGACGGCCCCTGCCGCCAGGAGGATACAGAGAAACACCAGGTATTTCAAAATCGGGTTTACGTCTTTGGAGGGTTGAGAAGCTTCCTTGGCCCGGGGGGTCTTTAATAGATCGGTTTGAGAATCATAGCGGGCTACCAATTCCTTGGGGTCGAGGCCCAGGTAATTGGCATAGCTGCGCAGGAATCCCCGAACAAAGACGTGAGCGGAGATGGTCTGGAAATCATCCCGCTCCAAGGCCTCCAGGTTCTCCCTGGTGATCCGGGTGACCGAGGCAACGGATTCCAGGGATATCCCCTTTTTCTCTCTCTCCTGCCGGAGATACCGGCCGACGGTCAGCCCGTAGTCGTCAGTCAACGGTTGTCCTCCTTCCGCTCCGCGGGAGAAAGTGTCCGGAGCAGCCAATTCTTTGCTCCGTCCGCATTCTGTCCAGGCGGAGGGCTCGGCTGCATATAAAAGAGGTCTCCCTCCTTCTCCAAATTTACGGACTGCCCGATCTTCAGGTCCTCCTGCCGGGAACGGGCCATGATCAGACGCCCGTCGGGGATGCGCACAAACCCGAGGGTCATAGGGGAAGGAATCCCTTCGGGTGTCGCGTAAAGAGTGGTGTAGGTTTCCAGGGTCCCCGAATCCGCCGTTGAAACCTCCGGGGATATCTCCCTGGGTTTGGTGTCCCCGGGATCGTAAACCGGCTTCCAGTAAACCGGGATGGCCCGGTACCGATCGGTCCGTTCGAGAATGGTTACCAGATTATTATTCGCCAGCCCTCCGATGTTTTGGGTAAGGCCAATTCTGGCCCCGGAGATCTGGCGGGCCGGTTCCATGTCCCCGCGCAACTGGAGGGCCACTTCGGCGATTTGGGCCAAGCCGGAAGCTCCCACCGGATGGCCCCGAGCTTTGAGGCCTCCCGAGGGGTTGATCGGGAGCCGCCCTTTGATCGAGGTTACCCCTTCTTCGACCGCTTTCCATCCCTCCCTGCGGGGGAAGAACCCCAGGTCCTCGGTGCCGATGATTTCGAAGGTGGTGAAGGCATCATGCACCTCGGCAAAAGATATGTCTTTGGGGCTCAGCTTGGCCATGTTGTAAGCCTGCCAGGCGGCCAACCGAGTGGATTT
>PMCE01000409.1 GCA_003154025.1 Syntrophaceae bacterium | reverse complement strand
TCGAACTCACAGGCCTGGCCGATGATGATGGGCCCGGACCCGATGATCAAGATTTTGTGGATGTCGTTCCGCTTGGGCATTATTCTTTCGAGTGTCTCTCCATCAGAGTGATGAACTCATCGAAGAGATAGGCCGCATCGTGGGGCCCCGCCGAAGCCTCCGGGTGGTACTGCACGGAGAAGACGGGCAGCCGGCGATGACGCATCCCTTCCAGGCTCTGATCGTTCAAGTTGATGTGGGTGATCTCCACCTGCCCCGGCGGCAAGGAGTCCAGGTCCACGCAGAAGCCGTGGTTCTGGACGGTGATCTCCACTTTGCCGTTGGTCAGGTTCTTGACCGGCTGATTGGCTCCCCGGTGGCCGAACTTCAGCTTATAGGTCTTGCCCCCCATGGCCAGCCCCAGGAGTTGGTGTCCCAGGCAGATCCCGAAGATGGGCCTCTTCCCCAGGAGCGCCCGGACGGTCTCGATGATGTACGGCAGGGCAGCCGGGTCCCCCGGTCCGTTGGAGAGAAATATTCCGTGGGGCTTCAGGGCCATGATCTCTTCCGCCCGGGTCTGGGCTGGTACGACCAGGACCTGGCAGCCGCGGCTGGCCAAGTGGCGAATGATGTTGTGCTTCATCCCGAAATCCATGGCCGCCACCCGGTATTGCTTTTCCACGGTGGGGGGGATGGCCTGCCCCCTCCCCCATTCCCAGAGTCCGAGCCCCGTTCCTCCCGCTTTTTGCCCTCCTGCTTCCCCCCGCCCCCATTCGTAGGGCTCCCCGCAGGTTACCGCCTTGACCCAATCGCTTCCTTCCATAGGAGGCGATCTCCGGGCTTTTTCGATCAACGACGAAGGGTCAACGTCCCGGGTGGAGAGGATCCCCCGCATGGCTCCTGCCGTGCGCAGGTGTTTGGTCAGGGCCCGCGTGTCGACCCCTTCGATCCCCACGATCCCGCAACGCTGCAAATAATCGCTCAAGCTCCCCTGGGACCGCCAGTTGTTTGGGAAGGGGCAGTTTTCCTTCACCACGAATCCTTCCACGTGGGGAGCGAGGGATTCCTGGTCTTCCTCATTCACCCCGTAATTGCCGATCAAGGGGTAGGTCATGGTCACAATTTGGCCTTTGTAGGAAGGGTCGGTGAGAACCTCCTGATAGCCGGTCATGGAGGTGTTGAAGACCACCTCCCCCACGTGTTCCCCCTGGGCCCCAAAGGACCAGCCCTCAAATATTTTTCCATCTTCCAGGGCTAGAATAGCCTTTTCTCTCTTCATCGTTTCAACAGTTTCCTGACCAGCTCCAAATTCCTCTGGGTTGCCCCCCGCTGGGCTAGAAGGGCTCCCCTCCCCGCCTCTCCCCTCTCTTCCCGTTCCCGAGAATGGGTCAAAAGGTAGAGGCAACGCTCCGTCAGCTCTCCTTCATCCCGCACCATGATCCCCGCTCCCACGCTGGAAAGGAGTCCATGGGCATCGAGGAAATCCTCCATGGAAGGCCCGTAGAGCACCGCCTTCCCCCAGGCCGCTGGCTCCAGGATATTCTGCCCTCGCTTGGAGACCAGGCTGCCCCCGCAGAAGACGAGGGTCCCCAGGCTGTAGATCTTGAAGAGCTCCCCGAAGGTATCCCATAGCACGACCCGGGCATCTTTCCGCCTTTGCCCGTCCAACCGGCTGCGTCGGACCCAGTGCTGAATTCCGCTTCGCTCCAGAATTCTCTCTATCCGCTCGGAACGGTCCACATGTCGCGGGACCAAAAGAAGGATCAGTTTCGGGAAACTCTCCCGGAGGTGGAGAAAAGTCCGGATGACCACCCCTTCTTCTCCCTCGTGGGTACTCCCCGCGACGAAGACCTGGTCATCTGCCCCGATCCCCACGAGTCTTTTCATCTCTTCCTGGAGGCGGGGATCGGCGAGAGCGGCGGCCTGGTCGAATTTGCAGTTCCCGTTCACGAAGACCTGAACCGGGTTGGCCCCCATGGAGATGATTCTCTCCCCATCCTGAACCCGGATCATAGACAGGGCATCGAAGCTGTCCAGCACCGCCGTGAAAAAGAACCGAACCTTCCGGTACCGCTCGTAGGACCGGTCGGAAATCCGTCCATTCACCAGGAGAACCTTGGCCCCTTGTGCCTTGACCGCCCGGAGAAAATTGGGCCATAGTTCGGTCTCCGCAATGATAAAAAGATCGGGGCTCAGCCTCCGGATGACCTTTCGGACCACAAAGGGATAGTCAAAGGGAAAGAAGAAAGTCCCCGTGGCTTCGGTCACCGCTTCCCGGGCCATCTTCTGTCCGCTCTCCGTGCCGGTGGATAGCATCAAACAGGCTTCCGGATAGACCTTTCGGAGTTCCCGGAAAAGCGTATGGACGGCACCGACTTCCCCCAGCGAAACCGCATGAACCCAAATCCGCGGTTCCCCCCTCATTCGATCCCAAGTTTCCCGGGGCAGGAATCCGAACTTCTGGGCAAAGACCTCTCGCCTTTTGGGGGAAAAGAGAACTTTGGTCAAAAATACAGGAAACGCACCTAATGAAAACGTCCAGAGAAGAAGATTATAGAGAATGTACACAGACTGATGCGCCCCTGAATCTCAAGACAAAGGTTTCGTTTACTCCCGTCCTGGTCTCCCAAGGGAATTGGACCTAAGAATTCCAAATCCCAAACACCACTCAAATCCCAATTTTTAAATTCCCATTTCCAAACTGTCCCCCGCCCAGATGTTTTGGTCATTGAAAATTGGGACTTTGGAATTTATTTCGGATTTGGATCTTGGGATTTGAGATTTCCCCCCGGCTCATCGAACCTACACTGCTCAGTCCCCCAAGATGCGAAAACAAACCCTACCCCTGACCCACCAGCCTTCTCACCTTCTCCAAATCTTCCGGAGTATCAACCTCCTGGGAGTCGTACTGGGTCTCCACAATCCTTATCCGGAACCCGTTCTCCAGGGCCCGCAACTGCTCCAAAGACTCCGCCCGTTCCAGCTCTCCCCGTTCAATTTTCGTAAACCTGACCAGAAACCCCTTGCGATAAGCGTATGGCCCTATATGCTTAAAATAGCGCGGATTCGAACCTTCGGCTATGACGTAGGGCATGGAAGAACGGGAGAAATACAGGGCAAATCCCAGTTTGTCCGCCACCACCTTCACCACGCTGGGGTTGACCAGTTCTTCCTTCGTACGAATGGGATAGACCAGGGCCCCCATGAGTAAATCCGGGGCATCCCGAAAGGGGGCTACAATCTCATCCACCATTCCCGCTTCGAAGAGCGGCTGGTCCCCCTGAATGTTGACGATGAGATCATGATCCTCCGCCCCCAGGACCTGCGCCGCTTCGGCCGCTCGATCGGTCCCCGATGGGTGGTGGGGAGAAGTTTTCAACGCTTCTCCGCCGAACTCGAGGACCCTCCGGTAAATCCGGTCGTCGTCGGTGGCCACGATCAGGCGGTGGAGCGAGCGGGACTGACGCGCTCGCTCGTACACGTGCTGGATCATGGGCTTGCCGCCGATATCGGACAGGACCTTGGCGGGAAGACGGGTGGAAGCGTAGCGAGCGGGGATTATTCCAAAAACTTTCATACTTTTTTTGCCGAAGGGCTCTATCGAAATCCCAAATTCCAATCACCAAGCTCCAAATAAATTCCAATGTCCAAATTCCAAAATCCTTTTTCTCCCAACGTTTCGGTCATTGAAAATTTGAAGCTTGGACTCTATTTAGGATTTGGTGCTTGGTGCTTGGAATTTTCATTTTCTAAAGTGCCACTTTCGCCGCCTTCAAAACTGCGTCGATCACCCTCTTCTTCTGCTCCTCACTCATCTTAACGGAGATCGGAAGGGCGATGGCGCGCTTCAGGAGGGTCTCCGACTTCGGCCAGGCGTCCGTCCGGTACGGGGGCAGAGATTGGATCATGTGTTTCCAGTTGCCGGAAAAATGCCAGTTCATGGCCGAGGG
>PMCE01000011.1:2841-2966 GCA_003154025.1 Syntrophaceae bacterium | reverse complement strand
AGCAGGGGCTGCTAAAAACCGGCGATGATTTTTTGCCGGGTCCGATTTAAAACCCAAGAAACAGTGGGGGATGTAATTATGAAAAAATGGCTGGGAATTTTTTCTGACAAACTGAACATCGCCGG
>PMCE01000011.1:1359-2793 GCA_003154025.1 Syntrophaceae bacterium | reverse complement strand
CACCAACAAATTGTCGGAACGAAACCAGATCCTGTTTCAGATCGTTTCACTGGCCATCTCCCTGATCTACACGTTGATTCTGACCTGGAAGGGCGGCGAACTGGCGATCCACTCCTTCATCATGAACGAGGTCTCCCCGACGGTGATCAACGTGCCGGTAGTCATTCCCAACGCCCTGGTTCCCATCGGCGGGTTCATGCTCATCGTGGAGTTCGTCCGCCAGATCTGGGACGGTATTGACAACTTCAGAAATTTGAAAGTCGCCCCCGGCATCAAGAAAAATTTCCTGCGGGAGAATCTGCCGATCATCCTTTACGTGGCGTCCCTGATCCTCATCGGGTTTCTCTTCCACAACAGGGAGTGGGCGCCCCTCGGCATTCTTATCCTGCTGTTTGTACTTCTTTTCTGCGGAGTCCCCGTGGCTTTCGGCCTGGGATTGATCGGCCTCTACGGTTTCCAGTTCACGTTCGGCGGCGGTCCCATGCTGCTCCAGGTCCCCATGGTGATCTACAAGTACCTGGATGATTTCATCATGGTGGCGGTGCCTCTCTTCATCATGCTGTCGGCCGTGTTGAGCGTCGGGAAGATCGGCGCGGATCTGTATGATGTCGCCAGCAAATGGGTAAGGCACCTTCCCGGCGGGTTGGGGGTCGCCACCATCCTCTCCTGCGCCATTTTCGCCGCGATGTGCGGCTCGTCGGTGGCCACCGTCGCAACCATCGGGATCATCGCCATTCCCGAGATGATCAACCGCGGGTACAAGAAACAACTGGTTTACGGAACGGTGGCCATCGGCGGCGTTCTGGGTCCCCTGATCCCGCCCAGCCTCTTCATGATCCTGATCGGGGCGATCACCGGCGATTCGGTGGGCAAGCTTTTCATGGCCGGGATGCTTCCCGGGATCATGCTGGCGGTCATCTTCTCGGCGTACATCGTGATCGTCTCCCTGCGGGACCGGACCTCGGTCAAGGTCCAGCCCGCCTCCTGGCCGGAGCGAGGGGCCGTTCTGAAGAAGGCCTTCTGGGGGCTGATGGCGCCGGTCGTCATCCTCGGCGGGATCTACACGGGGATCTTCACGCCGACGGAGGCGGCGGGCATTGGCGTCACGTACAGCCTGATCATCTGTTTCTTCGCCTATCGCTCCCTCGATTTCAAGCAGTTGCTCAAGGTCATCCTCGATGGGAGTAAGCTGACCGCGACGATCATGTTTATCGTCACGGGCGCCGTGGTTTTCGGCCAGCTCGTCACGATGCTGCAGATTCCGGATGTCGTTTTCCAATTCGTGTCCACCCTGCCCTTGTCTCCCATGGGTGTTCTTTGGGTGACTCTGTTTGCCATTCTCATCCTGGGGGCGTTGATGGACGAGGTCGCCATCCTGCTCATCACGTACCCCACCCTGTACCATATCTTTGTCCGCGGTTTCGGCTTCGACTC
>PMCE01000011.1:0-1354 GCA_003154025.1 Syntrophaceae bacterium | reverse complement strand
CTGATGGTGGCGGCCATCCTGTTGGTGGTCTATATTAGACCCCTTTCCCTGTGGCTGCCCGGTTTGATCGGTTAGGCTATTTGAAACTCGGACATGTCTGCGCGGTCATGTACCATTATCTTTAAGAAGGAGGAGAATCATGAGAAAATCGGTAGGAACAATCGTCGGGTTTTTGGTATTGTTGGCGCTCGTTTTCACCGGATATCCGGGAATATCTCGGGCCGCAAATCCGGAAGTGACCCTTCGCTATGCCGGAGATCTTCCCATCGGCAACCATCTGACCCGAACCCAGGAGTTTTTTGCCAAGCGGGTGGCCGAGATCGGCAAGGGCAAGGTCAAGATTGAAGTGTATCCNNCTGGTTCCGGTGTTCATGCTGACGGATATCCCCCTGTTTTACGACGACTGGGACCATATCTGGCGGACCATGGATTCCGAGGTCGGGGATGCGATGAAAAACGATACGGACAAGGCGGGATTCAAACTCCTCTTCTGGACCCAGGACACCGCGGCGGGCTTTGTTTCCAAAACGCCGCTGAAGACGATGGAAGACTGGAAGGGAAAGAAGATGCGGTCCTACACCGAGCTTGCCTCGTACACAATCAAGGCATTGGGCGGAGCCCCGGCGTTCATGGGCGGGGGCGAGGTGTACATGGCCCTGCAGAGGGGCACCGTGGACGCGGCCATCTCCACGCTCTCCTCCTTTTATGACCGCAAATACTATGAAGTCACCAAATACCTGACGGTCCCCTCGATGCCTGGCCCGATCTACGGCGGGGTGATCAATCTGAAGAAGTGGGAATCCCTGCCCGCCGACGTCAAGGAGATCATCCAGGCCGCGGGAAAGGATACGCAGGATTTCGCCCGGAAAGAGGTCAAGAAGATGGACGCCGAGTCCATCGACCTCCTGAAGCAAAAGGGGATGGAGATCACTTTCCTGAGCAAGGAAGAGAGGGAAAAGTGGAAGAAGGCCAGCGTCCCGCAGGTCCAGAAGGTAGTGCTGGAAAGGGTCGGGGAACGGGCAAAGAAGTTGATGGAGCAGGCGGACAAGGCGAGATAACCCCCTTGAATGTAGCTGCATGATTACCATCGCCGGGAGATAATATCCGGGGAAATGAAAAAGAGGAGTCGATTCCTGCGGAAGCGGATTGTTTGCGGGTATTATTCCCCCGGTGGTGGCTTTTAAGTTCCTGCACAAAGCTTGCTTTTACTTCAGTTTGCTATTAAAGTTTCCCGTTACACTGGCGATTTTGCAATGGGATGAGAAGAAGGAGCCGAAATGACTGTACTTGATGAGATCAAGAATTCCGTTATCTCAGGTAGTGTCGATGAAACCGTTGCAGGAATCGATAGGGC
>PMCE01000472.1:238-5448 GCA_003154025.1 Syntrophaceae bacterium | reverse complement strand
CCCTGGATGCCCGTTATTTTTGTTACGGCCATCTTCTACCTGAACTTCACCTCCCGGGTCATTCTGGCCCCTCTTTTGCCGGTGATCGAGAGAGACCTCGGGATCGGGCACGGCGAAGCCGGATCCCTTTTTCTTTATATTGCCTGCGGTTCAGGCGTCGGCCTGTTGGGGTCCGGGTTTGTTTCCTCCCGGCTGACGCACCGGACGATCATTACGCTGACCATCTTCATGGTGGGAATTACCCTGACGGGCATTTCCCTGTCGAATTCCCTTGGCCTTATGCATGCCGGGCTCGTATTGATGGGAATGTTCGGGGGATTCTACGTGCCATCGGCCATAGCCACCCTGACGGGCCTGGCCAGGCAGGAACACTGGGGAAGAGCCCTGGCCATCCATGAACTGGGTCCCAATTTGGGATTCATCACGGTCCCTTTACTGGCCGAAGCGCTGCTTAAGTTTTTCTCCTGGCGGGGGTCCCTGGCCGTGATCGGCGCCGCTTCCGTGTTTACAGGGGTTCTTTTCCTGTTCCTGGGGAAAGGGGGAAAGCATAAAGGAGAGCCCCCACGTTTTCAGTTTATGAGCAAGATTGTGAGGAGCCCTTCGTACTGGGTGATGATTTCTTTGTTTACCGTTTCGATCGGGTCGAGCGTGGGAATCTATTCCATGATTTCCCTCTTCCTGGTGAATGAAATGAAGATGGACCGGACGTGGGCCAATACGCTGATCGGCTCATCGCGGGTATTTGGAATTGTCGTCCTCTTTTTGTCCGGATGGATCACCAAACGATTTGGCCCCAAGAACGCCATGGCTTTTTTCTTATCCACGACGGCGGTATTTACCCTGCTGTTTGGAGCCCTGCGCGGGCCGGCGCTGACCCCCACTATTATGTTCTTTCAGGCGGCGTCCGTCGCTTGTTTATTTCCCGTGGGCTTTACCGTCCTTTCCCTTTTGTTTCCCCTGCAACTCCGGGGTGTCGCGGTTTCTCTGGTTATGCTGATTGCATTCTTGCTCGGAGGAGGCCTTCTCCCCTCGGCCATCGGATACTGGGCCGAGGCCTTCTCCTTCTCCTCCGCTTTCGTCTTCTTCGGAGTCCTATGCCTGGCCTTGCTCCCCCTTTTTATCCGGGCGGGGAAACGCCTCGAGGTATGATCGCTCTTCCTGACCTGGGTTCCATCAGGGGAAAGAGAGACATCCACAATTCTCCCATCCCTGTTCCTTCCGATAAAGGGTAAGGGCATTTCGTCTAATAGGCGGCCTTGTAGAGGGCGGCCATATCATCCTTCGAGCAGGGGCGGGGGTTGAAGGGGTGGCACCAGTCGCCCATGGCCTTTTCGGCCATGGCCGGAATCTGGCCCTCTNNGCCTGGGCGATGAGCGCCAGTTCCTCCCGGGATTGGGGGATATTGTAGCGCATGACATGAGGGAGAAGGAGCGAATTGGCCACTCCATGGGGGACATCGGCATCTGTCGAGAGCTGGTGGGCCAAGGAATGGACGGCGCCCAATCCCTTCTGAAAAGCCAGGGCGCCGGTCATCGAAGCGACGGCCATATCCAACCGGGCGTCGAGATCGCCGCCTTTTTCCACGGCTCTCCGTAAGGATTTCCCGACCAGCCGCACCCCTTCCAGGGCCAGGGCCGCGCAGATGGGCTGGTATTGTTTGGAGACGCGGGCCTCGATGTGGTGGCATAAAGCATCCATCCCCGTGGCCGCGGTGAGGGATGGCGGCATGGTCAAGGTCATCTCCGGATCGATGACCGCCAAGCTGGCCGGGCCCATACGAATAACCGACTTGGTATTGGTCCGCGTATTGGTGATAACCGCTCCCCGGGAAACCTCCGACCCCGTTCCCGAGGTTGTGGGGACGCCGATCAGGTACGGCCTGGGCAGGGTAATTTTGGAAGCCGCAGCCGCGCCGTAGTAATCCTGGATTTCTCCCGGATGGGAGGCCATGACCTGAATGGCCTTGGAGGCATCCAGAGGGCTTCCCCCGCCAACGCCCAGGATGGCATTGCACCCGGTTTTTTTGAAGAGCTGAACCCCTTCCATGACCGTCCGGTCGGAGGGGTTAGGTTCCACCCGGTCGAATATCTCAAAGGGTATCTTCGCTTCTTCCAAAGACTTTTTGGCCGGCTGGAGAAGGCCTGCCTTCAGCACCCCCGAATCGGTGACGATCAGAACCTTCTTTCCCCCGGCGGCTTGAAAGCTTTGCCCGACTTCCTTCGCGGTCCCCGCGCCCAGGCGGACGTTGGACCCCAACAATTGGAATGAGATTGGCGGTTTGGGATTTCCCATGGAAGATTCCTCCTTCAAAAAAGTGAAATGAAATGTGCGGAAGATTTGGCACTAAAAAAATCGGAATAATGGAATGTTGGATAAATGGAATATTGGCAGGATGATTTGGTGCAAAAATCATCCTCCTGTCCATTTTATTCCATCATTCCATTACTCCATTATTCCTTCAGGCTGAAGAGGGCTTTGCCGTTCTGGAATTCTCGATTGGCCCGCCCCGTCCCCTGCAAGTATTGGAGGTGCGCCAGCGCTTCTCCTCCGGCGAACCACTGCTGGGGAAGGGGAAACTCTTCCCACCGGTCGCACCTGATATCCCAGGTCATCTGTGAGGCCACTTTGTAAGCCGTCTGCTTTCCCCGCTCCAGGATGGAAAGGATTTCTTCGTTTCTGATCTCATGGTGCTTCTTCAGCTCTTCGATCCTCCGGCGGTGGTGGGTGAAAAGTTGGCGGTGGCCGGGCAGCACCTGGGCCACATCATATTTGCTCACTTTGTCGAGTGATTGAAGATAATCTTTCAGGGGGTCATCCCCTTCGGACCAGAGGGAGATGTTCGGGGTGATGCTTTCCAGGATATGATCTCCGGAGAAGAAGATTTTTTTGTTGGGCTCATACAGACACAGGTGGCCGCGGGTGTGTCCGGGGGTTTCTATGCAGATGAAGACGTAACCGGCAATCTCAATTTTATCCCCTTCCCGGAGCAGGGTCAGTTCGAGAGGGCCGCTGGCGTGATACCTCTTCCCGGGGTGCCGGCTGATTGCCGTCAGAATGTCCGATTCCGGGAAGCCGTTCATCCGGGCAATGTCGGCCATTTCCTCCCAATGGTGGGGTTCGCTGATGACTTTGGAATCCGGGTAATTAAAATAGACCTTGGAAGAGGGCTTGGCGAGCTCCGAGACCANNATCCACTCCGATTTCTTTTATGTAGGCCTGCATGGCCTGAAGACATTCCGGACGGTTCATCCCGGTATCGATCATGAGGAACCGGCCGCCTTCTTTGATGACATAGGAGTTGATGGCTTTCAGGGGATTCTGGGGAAGGGGAATCTCCTCCCGGAAAATGTTGGGTAAAATTTCTTCAGCCATGAAGGTCCTTTCCTTTTTTCATTTTTAACCGCAGAGAATGCGGAGCAGCCCAAGAAGTGGAAAATTGGAATAATGGAATAGTGGAATCATGTGAAAACCCATTTTCAAGACCCATCATTCCATTCTTCCAGTATTCCATGATTCCCTTTTTTAATGCAAAATTTTGAATTTCATCGTTTGATATTCATTCTGACAGGGAGGCCCGGCGGCGATGTGCACTTCTTTCCGAGTCAGATTCATAATGATGGATGCTACGGTCTGAAAATGCTCTACTTCAGGGTCCCGCTCGTCCGGGTGGCGGCAGATGGAACTGGGGTAGTTTACATGGTCCCGGAAAACCTCTTTAAAGTCCTCCACCGTAATCTTTCCGGCCCGGTCCATCATTTTCTGCCGGGCCCGGCCAAAACGCACCAAGGTGTCGGGGAAGAGGCTCACATTGGTATCGATGGGCCTCAGGCGCTCCGAATGAAAGTGATTGGTATGAACGATGACCCCTTTCTCCGGGTGGATGAAATCCCATTGCTTGGGGGCGTTTTCAAAATCAATGGCAGCGCCATCCCGGTGAGCGATCAGGCAGTTGCTACTCGACCCCCGATCCTGGCCGACGATCTTCCGGATGGCATCGCTCAGTTGCTCGGAGTTCAAAATTCCCCGCATCATTACATGCATGGGAACCCCGACCGACCCCAGAGGAGACTTTAAGAAGTTGAGACAGGCCCCGATCCCGACGGAATTCAGGCCAATCTTGCCCACCATCCCCGCCTCGGTCAAGGTCACTACATTGGGCCTTCCTTCCTGTTCGATTTCCAGGAGCACGCTGGAGTCGATCAATTGAGGCTTCCAGTCCCAGTTCTGCCCGATCAGTACCTCTCCTCCGGCCGTCGCCTCGGACAAGGAGACCATGCTGGTACATTCTCCTCCCGCGGCCAGAGATTCAGGAAACATGAGCTCAGTCCGGGTGTTGATCGCCAGTAGCTCTTCAAACTCCAGGTTGGCCCCCTCGGCAATCCCTCTGATCTCTTCCAGAATGGCAGGGTCAAAAGCCTGAATCACGGGGATAAAGCGCTTGGCCAGGGAGATCGCTGGGGCTCGGTCTAACTGGGCGTAGTGTTGAAAGAGACGGAAATAAAGCTGAACATTCTTCTGGATCATCTCCCGGCATTGAGTCCCGTATTGATGTCCGGCTTCTCCCGGCTTTCCCTTTACGGAAACGACTGGCAGCATATCTTTCTACCCTCTCCGATCCCCAAGACCGAAAAATGACTGATGTTTGAGTCTACCGAATGAGAAGGGCATAATCAATAAAGAAAAGCTCTCCCCATCAAGGAGAAAGAATAGGCGCCGATTGCGCANNCAACCTCCGCTTTGAAACAGCGAAATTTTTCCCAAATCCTTATAGTCTCCCGCCGGAAGCTTTTCAGGAATAATCTGGAAAAGCTCCAGAAGCACATGATCCGGAGCCTGGACCATGACATATTTCCAGAATCCGAAATCAGAAATCTCCTTGCGGAATTGGAAACCTTTGGCTTTCATGCGGGCCACCAGACCTTCCAGGTCGTCGGTCTGAATCCCGATATGATGAATGGCTCCTTTCCCTTCATCCTTGGGCGNNCCGGTAGAATTTCAATGAGGCCTCGAGGTCCGAGGCAAAAAGGTGGGCATGGTGTACATGGTTCTTCATTCTTTGTTAACCTCCGAACATTTGGGGACTGTTTTTTGAGCGGAGTCTACTGAATTGGAGACCGGGGGTCAATAAAAAATATCTATGCTCGTACAGGGGAGATGCACTTTTCGGAGATTTGACGACGCCCTTTCTTTCCGGTAAACTCATCCCAGGT
>PMCE01000472.1:0-170 GCA_003154025.1 Syntrophaceae bacterium | reverse complement strand
GGCGGCATGACATTGGAAGAACTGCTGGCCAAACGGCAAACCTACCTGGACCGGAAGATGGGGTCCCATACGCTGACCGGGCCGATTTTTATCAATGGCGCCGAGCCCGGGGATGGGTTGGAAGTGCGCATCAAAAAATTGGTCCCTGCGAGTTGCGGAGTGAATTACCA
>PMCE01000183.1:11401-11536 GCA_003154025.1 Syntrophaceae bacterium | reverse complement strand
CCGCGGGAAGGCATGAAGAAGAACACGGAAAAGTTCGTCTCCAAGAACTTCCTGGGGTACTCCTACCTCCATTCCGGTTACACGGCCGACTACGAAGTTGGCGACAAGAAATTCAAGGTCTTTGTGATCGAGGGA
>PMCE01000183.1:2116-11338 GCA_003154025.1 Syntrophaceae bacterium | reverse complement strand
TTCTGGAAGGGAAGATTGATCTGGGGGATCGTGGATCTGAATGATCCGGAGCTCCAGTCCAAATTCTTGAAAGCCATCGAAGACGCGGGAAAGCGATAGAGGGTCACCAAGCGGGAAGAGGGGTGGGGAATGATTATCGATCAGTTGAGCAATTCCTCTTTATACCTCGGGGGTCATAAAGGCCTGGCGGCCGCCTTCGAGTATCTGCGGAAGAGCGACTTGGCCAAGATTGAGCCGGGGACCTATGAAATCGACGGCCGAAGGGTGTATGTGATGGCCCAGCGGTATGAGACCAAGCCCATGGAAAAAGGCCGGTGGGAGGCCCACCGGAAGTACATCGATGTTCAATACGTGCATCAGGGGGCGGAGCTCTTCGGCTACGCCAACCTGCAGGACCTGAAGGCCGGCCCGTACGACGAAGCCAAAGACTTCCTCCCCCTGCNNGGGGGAGGGGAAGGGGGATTTCTTCCGGGTGGGAGCGGGGATTTTTGTGGTTCTTTACCCCCAGGACGGCCACATGCCCGGGATGGCTATTTCTACGCCCCAGCCGGTGAAGAAGTTCGTAGTGAAAGTGGCGATCAGCGATTAAAGAGTGCTNNTAGGCAAGTGACTATGGCCGACTATTCCCAAATTGACCTTTCTCCCCTCTTGTCCTTTCTCTTTTACCCCCGGAGGGATACTACTGTCTGTCCGGAGGGGGCCTTTGACCTCCTGGTGCCGGTGGAAAAGGGGATTTCGGTGGCTTGCCGGTTTTATGCCGGCCATCGGGATTGGCCCTGGGTCCTTTTCTTCCACGGCAACGGGGAAGTGGCCAGTGATTACGACGAAATCGCGCCCTTTTACCTCCAGAAGAAAATCAATCTGGCGGTGGCCGATTACCGGGGCTACGGGGCCAGCGGAGGCTCTCCGAACTTCACCCATTTAACCCAAGACAGCCACCTATTGTTTGAAGCCGTTCGGGAAGAACTCTCCCGGAAAGGACTGAGTCAAAATCTTTGGGTCATGGGAAGGTCGATGGGAAGCCTTTCGGCCGTGGATTTGGCTTACCAGTATCCGGAGAAGATGAAAGGGGTGATCGTTGAAAGCGGCTTTGCCAGTGTAACCCGACTCATCAAGCATCTGAACCTTCCTGCCCGGGGTCTGAACCTGGACCCCATCGAGCAGGAGCGGCTGGCCATGATCCGGCAGATTACGGTGCCCGCCTTAATCATCCACGGAGAGATGGATACGCTGGTGCCGGTACGGGAGGGGAAAGATTTATACCATCAATTGAATTCCTCGAAGAAGAAGCTACTCATCATTCCCAACGCCGACCACAATACCATCATGTTCACCGACCTGGAGCAATACTTCGCCGAAATCCAGGAATTCATCGAAAGCACGAAGCCGGAATGACGGCCGTAAGTCGCAAGGGGTAAGGACGAAGATGATTTTATCGACTTGCGCTCTCGCGACTTGCGCCTTGCGGCTGTAAGATCAGGCCGTCCATCTTTTCACGATCTCCTCGAGTGCTGTCCGCGCCTCATCGATCCCTTGGGTGTTCAGGATGTATTCATCCGCCAGGGCGATGGGCGCTGCGGTCCCATATTCGATCTCCCGCAAGTCTCTCTCCTGGAAATGGTCGGGAGAATCATCCGACCGCCCCCGGGAGAGAATCCTCCTGAGCCGCACTTCTCGGGGGGCGAGAAAAGCCACGACGACCGCTTCGGCATCCTCCCGGACCAGTTCGATTTCCGGCCAGGAGCGCATCCCTTCCAGAAAAACTACGGGGCTGCGGGCCTCCAGGGCGGCGGAAAGGGCCAGCCGTGTAACTCCCCGGCCGTCCTTCCCCCGGAGTTCGGTGGAGACCCGGGCCATGTTTTGGGCGTTGGGCTCCAACCCCATCCGGGAGACTTCCCGGCGTACAAGGTCTCCGGTTGCGAAATACGGGAGTCCCTGTGAATCTGCATATTGACGAGCGAGATTCTTTCCCGAAGCGGGCATGCCGACGATGATAAAGATCTTCATTTAAAATTCCCTCGAGGCATGAAATCGCGGTGAGAGGCAGGAGACCTCTGACCGAGTCTACGGGTCTCCGTTCCTATACCTGAAAATCTCCGAAATGTAAATCCCATCCGCAGCGGCCATGATCTCCGCAGGCCCCTCCTTGATCCATCCGCCGCCGAGCAGGGCTCCGGGGTGCAATTTTGGTTTGACTTTTGGCCGAGGGTTCAATAAGTTGAAAAAGGTCCGGCCGACGCAAGGGGACCTCTGCAATCCATTCCCTCATCTTCCCGGAGGAAAGCTGCCATGGTAACCGAGCTCGTCAAAGGAGTGTACTGGGTCGGAGTCGTGGATTGGGGAATCAGGCATTTTCACGGCCATGAACTGAGTACCCACCGGGGCTCGACTTATAACTCCTACCTGATCGTCGATGAAAAAATCGCCCTGGTCGATACGGTGTGGGGACCTTTCCAGGAGCGGATCCTCGAGAATATCCGCGAGGTCATCGATCCCGCCGAGATCGACGTCGTGGTGGCCAGCCATGCCGAACCCGACCATTCAGGGGGACTGCCGGCGGTCATGCGGGAGACCCCGGAAGCCACGGTGATTGTCTCCCCCCGGGGGGAGGAGAGCATCGAAGGCCACTATCATCAGCCCTGGAAATTCAAAAAGGTGAAGACCGGGGAGAAGATCAGCCTCGGCAGCTGCGAGATGGTCTTTCTCGAGGCTCCCATGCTCCACTGGCCGGACAGCCTGTTCACCTATCTCACCGGGAAAGAGATCCTCATGCCCAATGACGCCTTCGGGCAGCATTATGCCACGTCTTTTCGGTATAACGATCAGGTGAGCCAGGAGGAACTGTATGCCGAGGCCCTGAAATACTACGCCAACATCCTGACCCCTTTCAGCAGCCTAGTGACGAAGAAAATCGAGGAGGTGTTGGCCCTGAAGCTGCCGGTAAAGATGATCGCTCCGAGCCACGGGATCATCTGGCGGCAGGATCCTCTGCAGATCGTGAAGAAATACCAGGAATGGGCGGCTCAGGTCCCGGAGAAGTCCGCGGTGATCCTTTACGACACCATGTGGGAAGGGACGCGCCGCATGGCGGAGGCGGTCGGGGAGGGGCTGACCGCGGAGGGAGTCCCTTACAAAATCTTCCCTATGGCCATCTCGGACCGCAACGATGTGATTACCGAGGTCTTCAAGGCCAAGGCGGTCATCGTGGGATCTCCCACCGTGAATCAGGGGCTGCTGCCTACGATCACCCCCGTCTTGGAGGACCTGAAAGGACTGAAATTCCAGGGAAAAATCGGGGCTGCTTTCGGCTGCTACGGGTGGAGCGGGGAGTCGGTGAAGCTCATCGAGGACCACCTCCAGCGCTGCAAGATTCCCCTGGTCGCCCAGGGGGTCCGGGCCAAGTGGCAGCCCAAACCGGCCGATCGGGAAGAGTGCCGTAAGCTCGGCCGGGCCGTAGCCAAGGCGGTAAAGGGAGACCGGGGACCCTCGTAGGGTGCGTTCACGGAAGGCGCCGAGGGACGGCATGATCGAGGGGGCGCCCTGCAAAATGGTCAAATAGGTATTCCGCCGGTAATTCGTAATACGGATTCGGAAAACACAGCGGAGAGGAGATAAAGGAGATGATCTACGTAGTGGCCACGATCGAGCTAGGCGAAGGGAAACGGAACGATTTTCTGAAGAGGGTGCGTCAACTCGTCCCCGAGGTGCGCGCCGAAAAGGGGTGCGTGGAATACGGCCCGGCCATTGATTTTCCCACCGGCCTTAAGGCCCAGGTGCCGTTGCGGGAAAATGTCGTAGTGATGATGGAGAAGTGGGAAGACCTCAAGTCGCTGGAAACCCATCTGACGGCCCCCCACATGCTGAAATACCGGGAAGATGTGAAGGGCATGGTAGCGGGGACGAAACTGCAGGTGCTGCAGCCGGCCTAGTCAAAGAGAAAAGCGCATAGAGCAAAGGGAAAAGTGAAAAAGTGCTGCGGTGCTGCCGTGCTGCGGTTCTGCAGTTCTGTGGTTAACGGCAGCACCGCAATACCGCAGACCTATTCTTTTCGGTCAAAACCCTTCAAATACTCCTCCCACTCCATGGGGAGAAGATATTTTTTTTTCGAGTTGCATTCCTTGCACGCCGGGGCGACGTTCCCGCGGGTGGTCTTCCCCCCCCGAACGAGGGGGACGATATGGTCCATGGTCAGCAGGGCGGGGGAGAATCTTTCTCCGCAGTAATGGCAGATCCCGCGGGCCAGGCGCTGCTGCCACCAGCGGGTTTTGCGCAAAGCCCTGGCCTTTTCCTTTTCTTCNNCCTGGATGATGAAGGGATCGGACATGCTTTCCCCGCAGGAGAAGCTCGGGCTTTCCCGCTTTTTTCCGCTCCATGATTGAATCATGGCCGCTGCCGGAAAGCTTCCCGGAGAGAGATTGGGCGCGGCCGAATCGACGGGTGGAATCCTCCCGGCTTAATCCTCTTTGGTCGCTTCCAGGATGAGAATCGGAGGGAGGGAAAACATGTAGTACTGGACTTGGACGTCTCCGAACAGTTCTTCCAGGGGAACCTTCAGGACCTCGTGAAACTGGAAGAAAGCCTGGTAGGCCAGAAATTTCCCGCCTTTTTTCAAGGCCCTGTGGGTATTTCTCAGGATCACCTTCCTTTTTTGGGGGGAAAGAAGGGAGAAGGGGATTCCGGAGATAATGTAATCCGCTTTGGGGTCGCCGGACCCGTTGCAGGACTTGAGGATGTCTAAAACGTTCTCCGCCGAATCCTCGAAAACGGAAAACCGGGGGTCACGGATGCTTTTGTGCAGCACCTTGCAGAAATCCGCGTTCTTCTCGATGGCGATCAATTTTGAATTGGCGCCCATGTTTTTCAGAAGTGTGGTAGTGAAATTCCCGGTACCCGGCCCGTATTCGAGGATCAGCTTGGTCTCCGGAAAATCGATCTTCTCCAGGACTTTCTCCACCCCGAACCGGGAAGTGGGGGTTATGGAAGCCACATGAATATCGGTGATCAAGTTTTTCAGATAGTAGAGCGTATTGATCTTCATAGCCTTTCCTTATCCTCATATGGGGCAACTCCCGAAAACCAGGGATTTGTCCAGAATCGACCCCCGCCGCTCCGAAGGTCCCTGTCAAATTCTCTCCGGTGTCCCAGGGCCCCCCTTTGGACACCACCAACCGCGGGGCATTTAGCATTCTAATAAAAAACTCTCCGGGGATCAATAGAATTCTGCGCCTTCCCCCCCTTCATTTTTTCCCAAGTAGGCGTATGGTGGTTTGAATTTGAGGCGAAGCCCGGGCCACAAGCTGGCTTCTTCGCCGGAATGGCATTCGTAAAAGTGGAGAGGGCAAGAATTCTGCGCTTCCGTCGGGGAAAACAGGGGTGAAGGGAGTCTTGCTTTTACTGGTTCGAGGGTCATTTTTCCCTTGAAAAAATCCTAGTCTTTGTTCTATAAGGGTTCCGTGAGCGCGAAAGATCCTGGGAAACAAAGAGTTCACCGGGAAACCTGTTCTGGTCCTCGAGTATTTTCTTGCCGCTCTTGCTCGGTCGAAGGGTTGAGATCCATCGGGAAAAGGGCGCAACCCTAAAAGATGGTCTAGCTGTTATTAGGCCAAAATCGATGGGGGATCCGCAGCCCCCGTGGTTAGATTTAGAACCCAACACTTTTACAAGGAGGATCTGCATGGAAAGACTATGGTATAAGTCTTATGCCAAAGGCATCCCCCCTCAGCTGGAGTATGAACGGACGCCCATGACCCAGGCGTTGGCCCGGACCGCCCGGGAACTCCCCGATAAAACCGCTCTTATTTTCGTCGATTCCAAAATCACCTACCGGCAGCTGAACGACATGGCCAATCGTTTTGCCAATGCGCTGATCGACATGGGGGTAAAACCGGGGGACAAGGTGGCCATGCTCATGCCCAACATGCCCCAGTTGGTGGCCGCGGTTTACGGCGCCTGGAGGGCTGGAGCCGTGGTGGTGATGAATAACCCCCTCTACACGGATGTGGAGCTGGAATATCAGTTCAACAACTCCGGGTCCACCTTCCTGATGGCTATCGACCTCATCTGCCCGAGGATGATCGCCCTGCGGCCCAAGACCAAGATCAAGAACCTGGTGGTAGCCCATATCCGGGATCATCTCAAATTTCCGAAGAAACAACTCCTGCCGATTGTGGCCAAGGACAAACACCGCAAGATTCCCCCTACCCCCAACGTCCACGAGTGGATGGATATCCTGAAGAAATATCCGGCCACCGACCCCAAAATTCCGATTGACTTTGACGGCCTGGCCTGCCTGCAGTATACCGGCGGAACGACGGGGGTCAGCAAAGGAGTCATGTTGACCCACGCCAATCTTTCCAAGAACGTACAGCAGATCGTCGCCTGGTTCCCCGGGTTTAACAAGGGGGAGATCTCCCAGCTGGGGGTCCTTCCCATCTTCCATTCTTTCGGGCTGACCTGTTGCATGAACCTCTGCATATGGATGGGGTGGACGGATGTGCTCATCCCCCGCCCTGAGCCGCAGGCCATCCTGGAGGCCATTCACAAGTACAAAATCAATTTCTTCCCGGCCGTCCCTACCATGTATGTGGGGGTTCTCAACCATCCGGAGGCTTCCAAGTTCAACCTGACTTCCATCAAGGGCTGTTTCTCGGGGGCTGCCCCCCTGCCGGTGGAAGTCATTAGGGACTTTGAAGCCAAGACCGGCTCTCAGATCTGCGAGGGATACGGGCTTTCCGAGACCAGCCCGGTGGTCACCACCAACCCTTACGGGGGCAAGACCAAGGTCGGCTCCATCGGCCTGCCGGTATCGGATACGGACATCAAGATCGTGGACCTGGTCGATGGGACCAAAGAGCTGCCCGTGGGCGAAGCCGGGGAACTCCTCATCAAAGGGCCTCAGGTCACCAACGGCTATTACCAGATGCCGGAAGAGACGGCCAACACCCTCAAAGACGGATGGCTCTACACCGGGGACATCGGCAAGATGGACGAGGAAGGGTATTTCTACATCGTAGACCGGAAAAAGGACATGGTGATTGCCGGTGGTTATAACATTTACCCACGGGAGATCGACGAGGTCCTCTTCGAGCATCCCAAGATCCTCGAGGCGTGCGCCGTGGGAATTCCGGACCCTTACCGGGGAGAGACCATCAAGGCCTTTGTGGTCCTGAGACCGGGTGAGACCCTGACCGGGGAAGAAGTCATCAAGTACTGTGCCGAGAAACTGGCCAAGTACAAGGTCCCCAAGACGGTGGAGTTCATGACCTCGCTGCCGAAGAGCGGAGTCGGAAAGATTCTGCGGAAGGAACTGCGGGCGATGGAAATGGCCAAGGGGAAAAAATAGAAAAGACAGTGTCAGTGTGAGTGTCAGTAAAGGAAATCGGATTTCGGACCGACTTTTTACTCCCACTCACACTGACACTCACACTATTGTTTTTCTACGATCTTCACCTTCATCTCAATCCGATCATTCGGGTTGTCCCTCTTATCCCGGGGGGCGCTGACGATCTTGTCGGCCACCTCCATTCCGGAAACAACCTCTCCGAAGGCGGTGTACTGTTTGTCCAGAAAGGAAGCCGGGGCCACACAGATGAAAAACTGGGACCCGGCGCTGTGGGGGTCTGCCGACCGGGCCATGGAAAGGGTCCCTCTTTTGTGGGGCTTGTCATTGAATTCGGCCTTCACCGCGTAGCCGGGCCCGCCCATTCCGTGCTTGGAGCGGTCGGGGCTTTTGGTGTTGGGGTCCCCTCCCTGNNATCATGAATCCGGGAATGACGCGATGGAAGATGGTGCCGTCGTAGAACCCCTTCTTGGCCAGGTCGATGAAGTTCTTCACGTGGTTGGGGGCTACGTCGGGGAAGAATTTGAGTTCCATGCTGCCCAATCTGGTTTCAATCACGGCGGTCGTCTCGGCCATTTTTTTCCTCTCCTCGGGGGTAAAATTCGTTTCCTTCACCTGGGCGAAGGCTGGGCTCAAAAAAAGGACCCAGGCAATCAGGCACATTCCTATTCTCCGGTATCCCATGAATCCTTCTGTCCTCCCTTGAATGGCGTATTCGGATTTCTTTTATTTCATCATGCCACGATCGAGGGGCTGGAACAAGAAAAAATCGTACACCGCCCGGGAGACCTGAGCAATCGATCGCTCCCTCTCCGCGGGGGGCTTCTCCGACGACTTCACGAATACGGCAATGACCACATGTCCCGCGTCCTCCGGGAGGGCGAAGATCCCCACGTCGTTGGTGATCCCGGAAAACGTGCCCGTCTTGTGACCCACGACCGTTCCCGGGGGAAGAATACCCTTAATCCGGGCCTTTCCCGTTTGACACCGCTCCATGATATCCAGGAGCAACGCACGGCTTTCGCTTTTGAGCAACTCGCCCCGGTAAATCCGCTCCAGCAGGTTCGCCATTGCCTCCGGGGATGATGTGTCGCGGGGATCCGCATGGAAATTCCGGAGTGAGGCTTTTCGGGACTCCGCGGTGGTGCCCTCGTAGAGCTTCTGGAAAAGCTCGGGGTTCCATTCGCTTTCGGGGGGCAGCGCGTAGCCCTCCGAATCGGCAATCATGTTTACCGTCGGTCGATGAATATCCATATCCAGGATGCCCACGGCCCTCATCCGGGCGGTGACCGCTTCCGGGCCCCCGGCCAGACGCAGGAGCAGGTCGGCGGCCGTGTTGTCGCTGAGGACCAGCATCAATTCGAGAAGATTCCGGACGGAGAGGGAAACTCCGGACTTGCTGAGGAGGTCGGTCAGTATTCCGCTTCCGGGGTGGAAATCGCTGGGTTTTAACTCAACCATCCGGTCGATAGAAATCGCTCCCTGATCGACTTGGCGCAATAGCTGGACCGCGATGGGAATCTTATAAGTGCTGGCCATGGGGAAGCGCTCCATGGCATGAAACCCGACCCGCCGGCCCGATTCCATGTGGACGGCGCTCACTCCTAACGTACCTCCGGCAGATCTCGCCGCCCGGGCAAACTCCCCCTGGATCCTTTGGAGCAGGACATCGGTCGCCAGGGGAGCCGGGGAGGTGGGAGGCACCTGGGCAAGACAGGACGTTGAGAGAGAAAGGAAGGAAACCAAAAGGACTGTTCGGAAGATTGATTTCGTCAACGTTAGCAGCGCCTCGGGGAAGTCGTGTTTCCCCTTCTGAAAAGATTGTCCAGAAATCCCCCCTTCGCCCCCCTTTTCTAAAGGGGGGTTGGGGGGGATTTCAGAGA
>PMCE01000183.1:0-2103 GCA_003154025.1 Syntrophaceae bacterium | reverse complement strand
TTCTCATCCGGCCGTGGTTTCCAGTTCACCCGGGCGCTCACGCCATAAATGTCAATCTGCTGGTAGGCAAAAGCCCAGGGAACTTCTTCTTTGACGAGTTTGGCCGCCTCCGTGTAGATCTTCTGGCGTTTTTTCTTATCCATGATCGACCTCGCCTCTTCGATCATGGAGTCGAGCTTGGCGTTGGAATAGTGGGAGAGAACCTGTCCCGTTCGCAGCATGGGGAAAAGGGTTGCATCCGCATCGAAAGTCGCCCCTCCCCATCCCAAGAGGTAGGAGGGTCCTCCCTTGTGGGCGTAAAGCATGTTCATGTGAGTTCCCCACTCGTTGATTTTAACCTTGGCATCGATCCCGACCTTGCGCAGGTCTCCGACCACCGCTTCGGAAACCTCCTTGTCGTTCAGGTATCTTCCCGAAGGAGAGTTCATCGTCAATTCGAAACCCTGAGCGCCCGCTGCGGCCAGGAGTTTCTTCGCGTTCTCCGGGTTGAAGGCATAGGGCGGAATCGCGGGGTCATACCCGAAATGATACCTCGTGAAGGGAGTTCCCAGGCGGATCCCATTTCCTTCGAGAACATTTTTTATGATTTTGTCCACGTCGATTGCCTGGGCAATCGCCTGCCGGACCCTTTTATCGGCCACGGGGCCCCCTTGGGTGGTGTCGAACCCCATAAAGATGACCCGGGAACCGGGAACTTTCGCGACAGCGGAGCGCCCTTTCCAGTCCATCAGCCGGGCCAGATGGGGAGGAATATTCACGATGAGGTCCACTTCCTGGGTCTGAAGGCCCGCCACCCGGGTCGTAGCCTCGGGAATGGGGCGGAAGATCACTTTCTTGATTTTGGGTGCCCCGCCCCAGTAATTGTCGTTGGCCTCGAGCGTCAGCTGATCATCCTTGACCCAGCGGACGAACTTATAGGGCCCTGTCCCGATGGGATTTCGCGCGATGTGCGACTGACCTTTTTCCTGAGTGTATTTCGGGGGTAAGATGGCCCCGATGTGGCCAAGCTGGGCGTCGAGGTAGGGATAGGGTTTGGTCGTAACCACCCGCACCGTATAGTCATCGATGATGTCCACTCGTTCGATGATTCCCACCAGAGTGGTCTGCTTGAGCTTGTTCTTGCCGTCGGCGATCCTTTCCAGGCTGAATTTCACCGCTGCGGCGTTGAAGTCTTCGCCGTTTTGAAATTTGACGCCTTTTCGCAGGGCGAATTCCCAGGTCGTATCGTTGACCAGCTTCCAGGAAGTGGCCAGAAGGGGCGTGAGCTTCATCTCATCATCCCGGACAAGCAGAGTTTCGTACACATTCAACAGGACGTTGAATGCCGGGGTTTCGAAGTGATCTTGGGGATCCAAGGTTCCCGGGTCCACTCCCTGGGCGATGACGATGGTGTCCTTGGGGGCCGAAAAAACAATATTGACCGTGAACAGAACGACGGTCAGGGCAAGCAGAGCTGGCAATATCTTCCTCATAAAATTCCTCCTCCGATGTTTTCCGAAGCCCAAATCAGGGAAAAGGCCAGGATTGGACCGATCTCTTCCTCTTGTGTAATTTACCCTTTTCACTCCTGGGTATCAAGAAGAAATGAAACCGCCTTCTTCTTTTGCCGGGATCGAAGGAAAGAAACCTTCTCCAGCCTGGAAGAAGGGCAGGGCATCTTTTCTTATCGATGAGATTGTGGTAAAAAATGCCAGGACTATGTAAGGAAGTCTTGCGGGAAAAGTCTTTATTCTTTCGGGCTTCGGCTTCCAGGGAGGCAGGGTGTATGGACAAAGAGCCCCTTTTCGCAGGCAGACCCTATTCTTTCACCCGGCGGCGCTTTTTGTGGCTTCTGTCCGCGTCCGCCGCGGGGGCGGCCGTCNNTCCGATTACGGACCCGTCCAGGACAGGGCCCTCAACGACTATGTCAATCAGGTGGGCCTGAATATGGCGACCCGTGCGCATCGATCCCAAATCCCTTACTCCTTCCGAGTGGTCAATGCCAACTATGTGAACGCCTATGCCTTCCCGGGGGGCAGTATTGCCTGTACCCGGGGAATTCTTCTGTCCCTGGAGAATGAAGCGGAACTGGCGGCGTTGCTGGGCCATGAATTGGGCCACGTG
>PMCE01000505.1 GCA_003154025.1 Syntrophaceae bacterium | reverse complement strand
CCTATAAATGGATTTTCTACTCTGGCTAATCGCCTATCCTTTGGATAAGAAGCGACACATAGATTGAAAATCCAATTCCTTCCCGAATGATCGACACCATCTTAACCTTCTAGCGGCTAACTGTCAATGAAGCTGCCGAGAATTATGGATTCATTAATAATATTAGGGATTGGAATTTGATTCCTTCCCGGAGGAGGGATTGAAAGATTTCTAAAGAAATGCAGCGGCGCTGCAGGGGAGGAAGGAAATCATAAGTGCCGGCCCCATAAAACTCCGGAGAATTACCACGACATCATTGCTTCCTGCTTTTTAATTCCGCATTCCGTATTCCGCATTCTAAAGTTCTCCCTCCCGCAAGACCTTGAGGATGAGGATTTCGGTGTTTTTGGGGAGAGTGTCTCTGCTCACCGTGATGGTGTTGGTTGGCAGCTCCCGCGAAGGATAGGTGCCGTCGTTGAATTTTTCCAGCTGGCCCTGGTTGTACCAGAAATGCANNATGACGAGCTTGGGTTTGAGCTTCTCGATGATCTGCTTGGCCCCGTCGGCCCCGATGGTGTAAACCCCTCCGATGACCTGGAGGAGAATGTCCACGTGGCCGATCAGCTGGAGTTGATCTTCATTGTAGGGCTCGCTGATATCTCCCGAATGGAGGATGCAGAGGCCGTCCATCTCGAAGACAAAAGCCGACCCTTTCATGCTGAGGTTATAATCCGCAAAGCCCCTCTGGTGCACGGGGATGTTGTAGATCAGCACGTCCCGGAAGGTGTAATTGATGGTATCCCACTCATCCTTCCCTTCTTTCAGACCCCGGAGAATAACGGGCTTCCCTTTGGCTAAAGCTACGTTGTTATGATTTCCATGCTCCCTGCCAACGGTCACCACGTGGGCCCATACATCGGGCATGGGAAAGCCCATGGCCCCGAAGGGGTCGGTGATGATCACCGTTCCCGAGCTGGAGGTGATCTGGAAGAAGGAATGGCCGAACCACTTGAGCTCCACCTTCCCCGAAGCAGCAGCGGGCTGGAAGAAAGGGTCGTCATCTTCAGCCAGATAGGGGTTTCGGCAGGCGGAGTGGGCCGGAATGGGGAGAAGGTACAGGATAAGGAATAGCGATAGGGCGATGGATCTTTTCATGGCAAACCCCCAGCTAAGAGATTGCGCATTGCGCATTGCGAATTTCGCATTGGGAATTGGAAAAACAAAAAGCTCCCACCACCTGCCAATAGATTGCGCATTGCGAATTTAAAAACAAAAAAAACCGCACTACCTATTCTGTTTCCTGATTGGTTCTGCTTTTTTCTGCGCTCAGGGCGCGTCCTACGATTATTCTGCCCTGCGCTCGTAAGATCACGCCACCCCACTCCTAGGTTTTTCAATACGCAATTCACAATGCNNATGAGCCCCCATCGACGTCGGAAATACCATTCCGCCGAAAGGAGGGCAAGGACCAGAGCCAGCAGGGGGAAGTGGGCCCACAGGGGAGTTCGTTTTTCTTCTACGTACCGGCTCTCCTTGCTTTCCGCCGCCCGCAGAATCTCCTGGAGAAGGTCTCCTGGGGAAGAGAGGAATTTCCCCCCCGTAGATTGGGCCATCAACCTGAGCCGCTCATGGTCCGGAAGGCCGTCTCTTTCCCCCACGGGTTCGGAAACATCCACGGACTCTTCCGCGGACCCGCCGGGGCTTTCCACCCTTAATTTGTAGGTCCCCCTTTTCTCCGGGGTGAAGGAAGCCACGTACTCGCCGGCCCCCCCCGAGGGTCGGAACTCGGCCCCCAGCTTTAAACCCTGAGGGTCGAAGACCGAAAATTGAACCATCCCGCCGGCGCCGGGCGAATCCTCTTCCGGCCGCACTCGAACCCGGATTTCCTTTTTCTGTCCCCTGCCGACCGCTTCCTCCGGGAGGAGGATCTGGATCGGGTCCAGGCCGGGGTCTTTGGTGAGCCAGCGAACCGTTCTCTCCATGAACCGGTTGTAAGCCCATTGCCCTCTTCCCCTGGCCACCATTCCCATGTGCCACTTCCAGGAATAATCCGTGGCCAGGACCAAAACCCGCCCCTGGCCGTATTTGCCCACGGAGACCACGGGGTAAGCCACCCCATCGCCGCTCTCCATGAGGGCTGCCGCTGGAGTCTTCGCCCGCAGCCGGTTGATTCCGTCCAGGGGGGGCATCTCTTTCCAGAGGTTGAGATTCTCTTTCTCGACCGCTTCGAGTCGGGTGATGGGGTGGCTGCTGCCCAGCTTGGTCAGCCTCACTTTCCAGGGGGTCTCCCGTTGATACTCCCCCTTCCCTGCCGCGGCAACCGGGAGGACATCTTCCAGAGGAGTGCCGGAGTATTTTCCTTCATCGAGAAGGTTGGGGCCGCCGATCAGCGCCAACCCTCCTCCCCCCTTCACGAAGTCCCTCACTTTCTCCAGGTATACGGATTTCACGTAGAGGTGAAAGGGGAAATCATCGAAGATCAATAGATCAAAATTCTGGAGCTCCTTGGAGAATAGGGTCTCCACCGGGAAGGGAATCAGGCTCTGCTCCTGCAGAGAGACGTTGAGGACATCGGTGGGCGTCCGCAGGATGACAAAGGAGAGAAGATCGATGGAGGGATCGCTCTTGAAGGCCATCCGCATGTACCGGTAACTCAAGCTGGGGTGCCCCGAAATCATCAGGATCCGGATCTTGTCCTTGACCACCTGGAGGGAGAAGGAGAACGAATTGTTGAGTGCAGTGCTCTCGCCGGCCTGCGGAGGGATGGAAAGGGACAGATGGTGCTGGCCTGTTTCCTCAAGGGTGAAAGAAAAGGAAAGGGGGATTTCCGCGGGGTCTCCCTGGATGCGGACGCTCTGGGCGGTGAGGAGCTTCTGTCCGTCCCTGAGGGATACGGGAAGAGTCAACGGACGGAAGCCGTGGCTCTTCACCACTGCCTCTACTCTGACTTCCCTGCCGCGGAAGGCGATGGCCGGGGCTTTCACCGCGTGAATCCACAGGTCCCGGTAATCGACCGGGTCCCCGACCGGGATGGTGAAAAGGGGGAGTGGGGAGGGTCCTTTCCCTTCCCACTTCACTTTTCCGTCGCTCAAAAGAAGGGGCAGAACATTTTTGGAGGAGAGCTTTTCTACGGCCAGGTCGAGATCACCCCGACTCCCGGCGGCTTTCAGCCCGGCGATCTCTCCGGCCTCCAGGGGTCGGAACGATTCCCCCAGGGAATAAACCTGGGTTTCCAATCGACCCGCCAGGGATTTCAAGAGAGGCTTGTCCCCTTCCAGCAAAAGGGCCTTGGCCTCATCGAGCCGGCTCTTTCCTCCCTTTCCCGGAAGCGCCATGGTGGCCGAAGTATCCACGATAAAAACCAGGGAAGGGGAAGATTTTTTTTCTCTTCTCTCCGTGGAGGCGGGGTCGAGAAAGCAACCGATCAGGAGGACGAGGGCCCCCAGGCGAAGGGCGGAGAGACAAAGGCCCCGGCCGCGTCCGACCCTCTTCTGCAAGCCGGGATACAGGAAGATCAAAGCCAGGATCCCCAGGCCCAGGAGGGCCAGGATGATCCAGGCAGGGAGAATGGGAGAAAGAGTGATATCCTTCCAGTTCATGGGCTCAAACGCTTCTTGATAAAAGGATGATGGACCAGGTCCCTCTTGTAATCGGAGGTGAGGGAATAGACGATCACGTTGATCCCGGCTTTGAAGGCCAAAGACCTCTGCGGCTCACCGCCCGGAGTGCATTCATGGACCCACTTGCCCAGCTTGTCCCTGGACCAGGCTCCGGAGAGGTCGTTCTGCGAGTAGATCACCGGGGTCCATGAATCGAGGGTCATTCCTTCCAGGTAAGGGCTGACCGGCTGCCGCCCTCCGATCTGGTTGATCAGGTAAAAGCTCTGGTAGACGGGGTGATCCAGGGGGAGGCGTTTCAAATCCTGCTGGGGGAAGACCTTTTTCATCTCCGAACGGAAAGCCCGGTCAAAGCCGTACCCTTTCACCCCCAGGGTATCTTCGGCGAAGAGAAACCCGCCGAAGGTCAGGTACCTTCGGAGAATCTCCGTCTCCTGCGGGGTGAAGGGCTCGAATTCATATTTCCCGGCCATGAAAAGGAAGGGAGAGAAAAATAGGTCGCCGTCGGAGAGGTCCGCTACTCGTCTCTCCTTGGCCGCATCGATACTGGTGCGCAACTCCAGCTCCTCCGCCAGGGCTTCCACGAACTGGGGATTGGGGTCCCAGGCCCCTCCCCGGTAGCGGATCTGGGTGAAGAAGAAATGGGGATAGGCACTCTCTGCGTAGACCCGGCGATGGGGGGAAAATATCCCGCAAGCCAGGGCCAGGGCGGATAGCAAGAATTCTCTCCGGGAGATCATACCCTGCCGGCCACCCCCATCTCGATTCCCAAGACCACGAGCAGGAAGCCCAGGATATAAGGCCAGAGCTCCTTCTGACCGGCTCGGGGAGTGCCCGAAGCTCCTTCCTTTGATTCGATGACCTTCACCTCCATCGCTCCCAATCTCTTCTTCATCTCTACCACAGTCATCTTCCGAAGATCGGATTCTTCCGCCGGCGGGTTCAACCCCCGCNNCCGAAGGGTGGGAGGGAGGGGATCCCGGCTCAACCCCACGCCCTCTTTCAGCAGGCCCTGAATCAGGGGAAGGTAGGCCGCGTTCAGGGGAAAGTCATTCCAGTCCAGGTCGGCGCTGGAGGAGAATAAAAAGAGTCTGCCTTTTCCCCACTCCCCTTCCATCAGCAGGGGGTCTCCATTCTCCAAGGCTAAAAGAGTTTTGCCGCTCCTGGCCACCCGGTAGTAGCGCTCGAAGGAGGCTTTTTTGAGGCTCTCCCCCATCCTCGCCGAAAGGGCCTTAATCTCCTCCCGGGTTCCGTCCCCCGGCCCGGGTTTGATCCTTGCCGGAAGGCCTCCTTCTTTCACCTCCTTCAGCTGCCAGGAGAAAAAGGGAAGGCGGCGGTAATGGTCTGGGTTCACCCGGTCCCCCAGGAAGATAAACAGGGGCTTGCTGCCCTGCAGATAAGAAGCCAGCAAGGAAGAAGGAGGCTGGGATACGTTCAGGAGGAAGATCGCCTCGTAGGGTTTCAGATCCATTCGTTCCAGCTCTCCCTCTTGCACGACCTGGGCGATGAAGGGAGTTCCCTCTCCTCTCCCCGGGAGGAGGGCGTTCACCAGGTAGTAGCTCTCGCTGGCCTTCAGGTTAGTCCTGGGGTCGCCGTCCACAACCAGGACTCTCACTCTTTCCCTCGCCTGGAGGGGAAAATAGAACCGGTCATCGAAGGGCAGGCGATCGCCGGCCAGCCGGATTTCACCCTGGACCCCGCCGGACCGCTCCAGGGTGAGGTCGAAGGTAACTTTCCCTTCCTCCCCGGCCGGCAGGTCGATGGACTTCTGTTCCCTTTTGGCCCCGTTCAAAAAGAGCTGCACCTGAGTGGAAGCGGCCTGATTGGACAGGTTCCCCACGGTCACTTCCAGGCGGCCGGGAGTCCCTACCACGGCCTCTCCCTGGACCAAGCGCACATCTTTGACCCCCTGGTTGGGGTCCCGTTGGTCCCCCCCGAAGCGGACGAAGGTCAGAGTCAGGTTGGGGGGTATATTCTTCAACTGGCCCAACCGCAGCCCTTCCCAGGCGCCCCTTACCAGGTCCGTCAGGATGACGACTTCCAGCTGAGCCTTCACCTCTTTGGCCGCCTGAAAGGCAAGATTCAAGGCGGCTGCCGGATCCCCCTTGCCGAAGGAAAGAGAGATCGCCTCCAGTTCTTGGAGGGCCCTCTCAGGGCTCATCCACTCAAGGGGATGATCATCAAGATTTTTTCCCGGAACCGCAGAAGTGGGAAGGATGATCACCCTCCCAGTCAGGCTTTTCAGGATATCCCGCCCATGAGCTTTGGCCAGCTCGAAACGCTCTCCCCGGTCCTCGCGAAACCCCATGCTCATGGAGTTGTCCAGAATCAGGACCTTCGCCCCTTCCTGCCCGGAGGAGAAGACCCCGGAAAAAAGCCAGACCGGCCGGGCGATCAGCAGGGCAAGGCATATCACCGCCAGAACCCGGAGGATCAGAAGAATGAGCTGTTTCAGCCTCTCGGGCCGGACCAGGTTCTGCTGGGACAACAGGAGGAGACGGACGGCGGAGAACTTCTTCACCTTCCCGTGCCTCTGCACGAGGCGGTGGATCAGAATGGGGATCGCTCCCGCAGCCAGGGCGAATAGGAAGAGGGGATTCAGGAAAGTGATGTTCATACCAGTTTCAGTGTCAGTGATTCATTTGGGCTATCCAAATGATTGTTACCGGGTCCGCAGAGCGCCGCATGATTCTTATAGTTTGAGATTGTCCCGCCTTTGGCGGGATCGCTTCGCTCCTGATGACGGTCCGCTGCCTTTTTCGACTGGTTTGAAATCCTCAAAGAGGCTCTACCCTGTCACTGACACTCACACTGACACTTTCTTTACCGGGGTTTAAAATTCTTTCTCCACGTCAGATACCTCGTCAGGGCCTTGTCCAGGCCGGCGGAAGTGGGGAAGAGCTGGTAATCGATCAGGTAAGAGGCGCAGGTCTTTTCATACTTCTGCAGGAGGGCTCGGAGGGTCTGCAGGTAGGCCGACCGGATCACCTGGGGATCGGCCGGCAGGCGGAGGTCTTCCTCCAGGTCCTGGAAGACGGCCGGCTGGTCGAAGGGAAAATCCAGTTCGTCCCGGTCCAGGAGATGAAAGACCAGAACATCGCTTCCCCGGGACCGGATCTGCTTGAGTCCCCGCAAGACCTTTTCGGGATCGTCCAGGAGGTCGGAGATTAGGATGATCAGACCCCGCCGCTTCAAAGAACCCGCCAGTTCTTGCAGAACCTCTCCCCCCGAAGTCTCTCCTTCGGGCTTCCTTTCTTCCAGGGCCTTCAGGATCGCCCAGAAGTGCCCGGGAACGGCCTTGGGCGGGATCATCCTCTCGATCCGTCGGGAGAAGAGGATCAGCCCCACGGCATCCTGCTGTTTCAGAAGAAGGTA
>PMCE01000230.1 GCA_003154025.1 Syntrophaceae bacterium | reverse complement strand
CAGTGGGACAAGAACGATTTCATCGAAGCGGTCTGGAAGGCCCACCAGTTCGACGGCAAACAGGTGGCGGTTCCGGTGCAGGCGAACGTCCAAATCATGTTCTACCGGAAGGATCTCTTCGACGCCGCCGGCCTGAAGCCCCCCAAGACGCTGGAAGAGCTTGAAGCCGCGGCCAAGAAGCTGCACAACCCGCCCTCGGTCTACGGATTCGTGGCCCGCGGGCGCAAGACCCAGGCTCCGTACACCTGGTCCCACTGGCTGTACGCCAACGGCGGGAGCTGGCTGACCCCCGATGGGAAGCCGGGAATCAACAGTCCCGCGGCCATCGCGGCGGCCCAGCAGTATGTCCGGCTGCTGCGCACCTACGGCGATCCGGGCATCACCGACAACGGTCCGATCGAGGTGCAGACCCAATTCCTGCAAGGACGGGCAGCCATGATCCTGGATGCGGTCTCCTGGGGCGGCATCTTCAGCGACCCGCAGAAGTCCAAAGTGGCCGGCAAATGGGAAGGCGCCCTGGCGCCCCGCGGCCCGGGGGGCGTGACGTACGAACTGTGGGCCTGGAGCCTGGCCGTCTCTCCATTTTCGGAAAAGAAGAAGGCCGCGTGGCTCTTCCTGCAATGGGCCACCAGCAAGGAGATCCAGAAGCCGCTTCACATGCGCAGCTTCCCCATGCCGCGGAAATCGCTGTGGACGGACCCGGAGTGGAAGTCCAAGGTCCTGCCCGAGTATTATGAAGCCGCCATGACCCAGGTGCAGAATGCCCGGCCCATCGGCCATCCGCCGTGCGTGGCCTCGCCCGAAGTCACGGACATCGTCGGGGTTGCCATCAACAATGGACTGGCGGGCAAGGACGTGAAGGCGGAGATGGACGCGGCGGCCAAGAAGATGGCCGACGTCCTGGAAAAGACCGAACCGAAGCGGTAATTAACCTGAACGCAGCGAAAAGATATTCGTCGGAGATCACCCCCTCCCTTCCCTCCCTCCTCGAGGGGGAGGGCGAGGGTGGGGGGGATTCATTGCGCCTGCCGAGTTAAGCAAGGCCATCGGCTTTTCCCCAGCGGGTCGCCGGGTCCGCGGCGGAGAGATCCGGGAAGGAGAACGAAGGGCGGGGGGATGGGGTTACGCACGGCGGAGATTCGGCCAAGGCCAAGGGCATCGTCGGCCTCCGAGATCGGACTCAGCCGATGGGTGGACCAGCACATCTCGTGGTTCTTCCTCCTCCCTGCGGTCCTGTTCCTGGCGGCGGTCCTCGCCTTTCCCATCGTTTACACCATCGGCCTGAGCCTCTTCCGCTGGTCCGGCGCGGCGGCCAACCCCCCGGCGTGGGTCGGGCTGGGCAACTATGCAGACGTATTCTCCGGCGATTCCGGATTCCGAAACGCCATCTTCGTGACCGCCTATTTCACCGGCGTGTCGTTGCTGATCGAGGTGACCCTCGGGGTCGGGCTTGCCCAGCTGTTGAACCGGGAGTTCCTCGGAAAAGGGCTCGCGCGCACCCTGCTGATCCTCCCCGTGGCCGGCACTCCCGTGGCCCTGGCCCTGGTCTGGCGCCACATGTACAACCCCTCCAACGGGATCTTCACCTGGTTTGCGGAGATCCTGCGCCTTCCCCCGCAGCGGTGGCTCGCGGACGCCACCACGGTGATCCCTTCGCTGATCCTCTTCGATGTCTGGCAGTGGACCCCGCTGATCATGCTGATCACGCTGGCGGGCCTGGTTTCCCTGCCCGGGGATATCTATGAGGCGGCCCAGATCGACGGGGCCAGCCAATGGCAGTCCTTCTGGCGGATCACCCTTCCGCTGGTCCGCCCGACCATCGTGGCGGCCACCATGCTCCGCTTCATGGACTCGGTCAAAACTTTCGACCAGATCTACGTGAGCACCCAGGGCGGACCCGGCATCGCCTCGCAGACGCTCAACCTGTACGTCTTCGACCAGGCCTTTCAATACCTGCATTTCGGCTACGCCAGCGCGCTGCTGATCGTCCTCTTCTTCGTCATCCTCGCGGGAAACGTGGCCCTGGCTTCGGTGCGGCGGGGGCAGGCATGATCAAGGAAACCGGAGGGAGACGAAAGGCGGACCTCTCGCGGCANNCACGAAAAGATCCTGGAATACCCGCCGGTGTTCGTCTTCGCGCCGACGCTGGACAACTTCAAGAATGTCCTGTTACAGAGCGATGTCCTGCAATACACAGCAAACAGCGTCCTGGTCGCGTTTGGGTCCTTGACGGTCGGCATGGTGTTGGGCCTTCCTGCTGCCTACGGGATCGCGCGATACGGCCATCGGATGCTGGCCCTGGGCATCCTGGTCTGCCGGATGATCCCGGGGATCTCCTTCCTGGTGCCCTGGTTCATCGTTTTCCGAGCCCTGGGGCTGATTGACACTTACACCGGCCTGGTCATCGCCCACCTGGTCATCACCGTTCCCCTCATCACCTGGATCATGATCGGCTTCTTCGAAGAGGTTCCCGTGGAACTGGAGGAAGCCGCCCGCATCGACGGCTGCTCACGCGCCGGGGTGTTCCTGCGCATCGCTCTCCCCCTCGTGCGCCCCGGTCTCGTCTCGGCGGGGATCCTGGCCCTGATCTTCACCTGGAACAGCTTCCTGTTCCCGCTCATCCTGGCGGGGGTGAAGACCAAGACCCTTCCCGTCCTGGTCTACAGCTTCATGACCTTCGATTACCTGGACCTGGGCGGNNGTCCAGCGCCAGTTCATCCGGGGGCTCACGCTTGGGGGGGTGAAGGGCTGAGAGAGGACCTGCCCCGGCTCTCCTTGTTTTTTCTTGGCTAACAATCCGTCGGGTGGTATTTTTGTAGACAGTTGAGCGTTCTCAGCGGACACCCGTTCGAGATTGCTCGACGAACCATGCTTGAGAGGAAAGAGACTTGAAAGACCGAGAAAGAAAAATTTCCGAGGTTCAGAAAGAGTTCACCGGCCAGACCCTCACCCTGGGAGAACTCGGGGAAATCGCCGAGAAGCATGGTCTGCCGCTCAGCCTAACGGTGGTAGCAGAGGCGATGACGAAGGAAGGGAAGACGTACGAGGAGATCCTTGCCCTGGTGACCGGGATTTTCGAGCACAACCTGCGGGCCCTGGAAGTAGGG
>PMCE01000352.1:8419-8601 GCA_003154025.1 Syntrophaceae bacterium | reverse complement strand
TCCGCATTGCACCATCACGGGGAGGGGACTTCGGTCTTCGGGTTCATCGCCGGCCTGGGAGGGAGGGACGTCACTCCGGAGGCTCTGCGGGAGATCGTGGAATACACCAGGGGAAAAGAATCCCCGGAAGGGGATATTGTCTGGATGGGGGTAAAACCATGAGGTACGAACTTCCCCGGGAG
>PMCE01000352.1:0-8393 GCA_003154025.1 Syntrophaceae bacterium | reverse complement strand
ACGGTGGCGGGCTTTTTCCCCTCCTCCAGCCTGAAAGTCCCCATCCTGCACACGGCCTTCGAGACCGCGGCGGTCACCGCCGCTGGAGTGAAGAAAGGGCTTGCGGCCCGGGGGATCACAGACGTCCAGGTAATGGCCTGGGCGGGGGACGGGGGGACCTTCGACATCGGGCTTCAATCCCTTTCCGGAAGCGCCGAGCGAAACGACGATATCCTCTATGTCTGTTATGACAACGAAGCCTACATGAACACGGGAATCCAGCGAAGCTCGGCCACTCCTTTCATGAGCTGGACGACGACCACCCCCAACCCGGCTTTCAAGGATACGCCCAAAAAGGACATCATGGAGATCATGGCCGCTCACCGCATCCCCTATGCGGCTACGGCCTCCCCGGCCTATCCGGAAGATTTTCTGAACAAGTTCCGCAAAGCCAAGAGCCTCCAGGGGCTGCGCTTCATCCATATTCTCTCTTCCTGTCCCCCCGGCTGGAAATTCCCGGCGGAAAATTCCCTGAAGATATCGCGCCTGGCGGTGGAGACAAAAATCTTTCCCCTCTATGAGATCGAAGGCGGGAGGAGATATGCCCTGACTTACGAGGCCAAAGGCCTTCCGGTCGGGGATTACCTGAAAATGCAGGGACGCTTCAGCCATCTGACGCCCGAGCACCTCAAGGCCATCCAGGAAAACGTGGATGAGGAGTGGGCCGTTCTGAACGAAAAGGCTCAAGGTACAAGGCTCAAGGCACAAGGCACGAAAAAAACGACAGGTGAAAAAGGGGAAAGGTCGAAGGGAAATAAAGGAAAGGGGTCCAAAGGTCGGGGTGAGAAACACGCACGGCGAGTGGGGCTTTATCCTTGATCCTTTATCCTTGAACCTTGATCCTTCTTTGAAAAATGGCTTCCTTCATGAAATGGCTGGTCCTGGGTTGGTCCATGGTAGTCGTTGTCCTGTGGGCCTTCCTCTCCTTCCGTCAATGGGTGGGGGATCAGCCGCTCTTTTATGGCAGGGAAGACGTGTGGGGATTCATGGGGGTCGTATTTCTTACCTGGATCATTCCCATCGCCCTCTTCGCTTTCTTCGGCTACCTGGCCTACTCCTCAAAACCCAAGCAGGACAAATGAGGGGGCCATCGTTCGGCACCGCTCAGCCGCGGAATTCCTTCCCTCGGAAAAAGAGACGCACATGATTTCCAGCCTGTATCAGAAGGCCTTCTCTCCCTATGCTTTCCTCCTGGGAATCTGCTCCACGCGCATTTCTCTTTCCCTGCGCCTGCGGAACTATCCGGTCTTGATCCCCATGATCGGCCTGGTGGCCGTCGGGCTCATCTATGGATTTGCGGTGATCGCCGAATCTCCGGTTTATTCCTCCGGTCTTTCGGAGCTGGTCTCCCCCGATTTTTTAGGGACCGCCCTGGTCCTGCGGTCGCTCATCGGGTTCGGAGTCGGGGCCGTAGCTCCGACGGCGTTCGGGCTCATGCTGGACCTCACCAACTCCGGGGGGACGCAGAGGGCCTTCGGGTATCTCCCCCAATGGGGTTGGGCGTTCAGCATGCTGGGTTTGGTTGCCTTGATCGGGCCCTGGGCCATGTGGAAACTCCGGTCCATGCCGGAAAACATGAAGATGGCGGGGGGGAAGAAATAGAGGCCCGAGGCACGAGGATTGAGGCGCGAGGAAACAGGAATTAGGAACAAGGTTCAAGGCTCAAGGCGTAAGGTACAAGGTTCAAGGCACAAGGCACAAGGCAAAAGCACAAGGCAAAAGAAAAAAAGATAGAGGCATAAGGTCCGGCGGAAAATGTTCGTAGGGGCAATTCACGAATTGCCCCTGCCCGGGGGGCAGAGGCGTAGGGGCATCCCGCGTTCCGCGGGACATCGGGCCCCTGCATGGCGCCCGAAAAGGGGTTGAAAAAATCTGCAATTGNNGTCCAAGGCAATCGTGATCAACGAGAAAGACAACGTGGCCACGGTGATCGCGCCCATGAAGGCCGGAGCCACGGTCCCTCTCGAAATTCAGGGGAGGGCCGAGAAGGTCAAGCTTTTGTCCGAGATTCCCATGGGCCACAAATTCGCCCTCCGGGATATCGAGTCGGGAGCGGACGTGGTCAAGTACGGAGAACCCATCGGCAAGACGACCGCGCGGATCCCCAAGGGGGCCCACGTTCACGTTCATAACGTCGTCAGCCACCGCGGGAGAAAGGAAGGCGCCTGATGGAATTCCAGGGATACCGGAGGCCGGATGGCAAGGTGGGGGTGAGGAATCATGTGCTCGTGATCCCCAGCGTGGTCTGCTCCCAGGGGGCGGCCGAAATGATCTCCCGGAATATAAAGGGAGCCATATACCTGCCCAACGTATTCGGTTGTGCCCAGGTGGGGGAGGATCGCGCTCAGACCAAACGGACGCTTGTGGGGTTCGGCCTCAACCCGAATATCTTTTCCGTTCTGGTGGTGGGCAACGGGTGTGAAAACCTGCCGGCCAAAGAGATCGCCGAGGCCCTGGCTCCCGGCAAGAAGCGGGTGGAATATATCGAAATCCAGGAAGTGGGGGGGACCAAGAAGACTGCCGCCAAGGGAAGGAAGATCATAAAGGAGATGCTGGCCGATGCGGCCAAGCTCCCCCGGGAACCGATTCCCGTCTCCGAACTGCTCTTCGCCACCGAATGCGGGGGGTCGGACTTTACTTCCGGCCTGGGTTCCAACCCGGCCCTGGGGGCCTGCAGTGATCTGATCGTCGAGGACGGAGGAACGGTGATTCTTTCGGAAACCACCGAGCTGATCGGGGCGGAACATCTTCTGGCCAAGAGGGCCCGGACGCCGGAGATCGGCAAGCAGGTCCTGGACCTCATCGCCTGGTGGGAGAAAGAAGCCATCGCCACCGGGCAGGACATCCGGGGGGCCAACCCGGCCCCGGGAAATATCGCCGGGGGCATCACCACCATCGAGGAGAAGTCGCTGGGCTGCATCTACAAAGGGGGAACCAAGACCCTGGAAGAAGTGGTGAAGTATGCCTTCCCGCCGACGAAGAAGGGGTTGATCCTCATGGACACCCCCGGGCACGACATCGACCAGCTCACCGGGATGATGGCCGGAGGGGCTCAGATCGCCGTCTTCACGACCGGCAGAGGAACGCCCACCGGATCGCCCATCGCCCCGGTCATCAAGATTACCGCCAATGCAGGCACGTACAAGAAGATGAAGGACAACATCGACCTCGATGTGAGTTCGGTGGTCCGGGGAAAAGAGACCGTGAAGGAGGCGGGGAAGCGCATCTTTGACGAAGTGATCGCCGTGGCTTCGGGCAAGCTGTGCAAGGCCGAGAAGCTGGGGCAACGGGACTTCTGCATCTTCAAGATCGGGATCAATTTTTAATCCCTTTATCATCCACCGAAATTTATGAAAACCCGGAGGCCGTCTCCGGTCTATCCCAGCTATCAAGAAAGAGGAGGTAGACAATGCGACGAAGACATTTGTGGATGTTGGTTTGGGCATTCTCTTTGGTCCTTGGTTTCTCCATCCCCGCCGGGGCTGCCGGTGATGTAGAAATCGCCCTGTTTGCCTGTCTTTCCGGCCCCTCGGTAGATTTGGGGGTGATGGGCCGGGACGGCGCCACCCTGGCCGCGGAAGACGTCAACCAGGCGGGCGGAATCAAAGCCCTGGGCGGGGCCAAGATGAAACTGGTAATCGCCGACGTGACCAGCAACGTGGCCCAGGGGCCCAGCGTGGTGGAGCGGATCCTCTCCACGCAGAAGATCTCCGGCGCGGTGGGCATGGGTATGAGCCAGATGACCCTGTCGTGCCTCCCGGTCCTGGAAAAGGCCCAGGTCCCCCTGACGACCAGCTCCATTTCGGACACGATCACCTCGCAGGGCTACAAGTACGTATTCCAGATCGCTCCCAAGGGGAGCCATTTCGGCGCGACCCAGGTGCAGTTCATGACCTACCTCAAGAACAAGTACAAATTCCCCATCACCAAGGTGGGGTTCGTTTACGAGAACACGGCGTACGGGACTTCCACCGCCGGCGGGTTGAAGGCCACCGCGGAGAAAGAAGGGTACAAGATCGGCTTGTTCGAGGCCTACGACGCGAAATTCACCGACGCCTCCCCGCTGGTGACCAAGATCAAATCTTCGGGAGTCGAGGTGATCTTTCCCGTTTCCTACACCACGGACGCCGAGCTGATCATCAGCACCATGCAGGCCATGAAGGTGAACCCCATGCTGATCGGCGGCGGGGCCGGGTTCATCTGGCCGGACATCTACAAGTCCATGGGCGACAAGATCAACGGGCTCTTCAGCGTGGGGTCCTGGAGCTGGGACAGCAAGAACATCATGTCCGACGCCTACCGAAAATCGGTGGTCGAGCGGTACCGGAAGCGCTTCGGCACCTTCATGCCCGAACAGGCCGGAGAGCATTACGCCATGGTCTGGACCCTGAAGGAAGCCTTGGAAGCAGCCCAATCCACGGACTCCAAGAAAGTCCGGGAAGCCCTGGCCTCCATGGAGATCACCAGCGGCCCCGCGGCCCTGATGCAGCCGGGCAAGATCAAATTCGATGAGAAGGGCTGGAACAAGTACGTGTGGCCCACCATGATCCAGTGGCAGAAGGGTGACCCGCGCACAGTTTATCCCCAAGAGGCGGCGACTAACGACGTCGTCTGGCCCGTCAAATAGGAACCCCGCTTAACGATCGGAAGAATTCGGGGCACTTTCTTCCGCATTCTTCCCTCTCCCCCGTGATCGGGGGGAGGGGGCGGAGTGAGGGGGGACAGCGAAAGGTGAAGAAGTTCTGTGGCTCTCCGCCCCATGGTTCGGGTGGAGAACCATGGATCGATCCGGTACGGGGCCGAAGAAAATGGATATTCTCATTGTTTTTCAGGCGATCGTGAACGGTCTCATGATGGGCGGCGTCTATGCCTTGATCGCCGTGGGATTGACCTTGATCTTCGGGGTCATGAACGTGGTGAACTTTGCCCACGGCGAGTTTGTTATGCTGGGGATGGTCCTGACCTACCTCCTCCATGTCCTCTTCCGAATGGACCCGGGGGTATCCATTCTCCTGGTCATCCCCATCATGCTGGGGGTCGGAGCTCTGGTGCAGAGGGCGCTCATCAGCCGGGTCGTCGGCCAGCCGGATGAAGCCCAGATTCTCTTGACCCTGGCGCTGTCGGTCCTGCTGACCAATCTGGTTCTTCTCTTCATGGGCCCGGACTACCGTTCGGTCAAGACCGCCTACAAACTCAGCGTTTGGGAGGTCGGGCCCATCCTCTTCTCGGTCCCGCGCTTCCTGGCCTTTTTCGTGGCCATGGCCTTTTCCGGGATGCTGTGGCTCTTTCTGACGAAAACGGACCTGGGCAAAGGCCTCCGGGCGGTGGCGGAGAAACCGGAAGTGGCTACCCTTATGGGGATCAACCCCAAGAAGATGCACGCCCTGGCCTTCGGAATCGGCATCTCCCTGGCCGCGGGGGCGGGAAGCGTCCTGACCCCCTTCTTCTACACCTTTCCCTCCGTGGGCGGCATGTTCGTGTTGATCGCCTTCGTGGTGGTGGTCCTGGGGGGCATGGGAAACATTCCCGGGGCCATCCTCGGGGCCCTGGCCATCGGGGTCACCGAATCCCTGACCGCCCAGTTCGTGGCCCTGGACCTGGCCATGTTGGGCGTCTTTATCATCTTTGTCCTGGTGCTGGTTTTCAAACCGTCGGGCATCCTCGGAAAAGGGAAGGTTTACTGATGAGCACATCTCCGCGGGAATCATCCGGGTGGGGGCGGACGGCCCCCTGGATTCTATTGGCCATCATCATTCTGGTTGTCCCCTTCATCCTCCCTTCTCGCTATCTCCTCAGGACCCTGGTGAACATCTTCTTCTTTGCCGCCCTGGGATGCGCCTGGAACATCATCGGAGGATATGCCGGTCAGCTTTCCCTGGGTCACGCCGCCTTCATGGCCATGGGCGCATATCCGACGGCCCTTTTACTCCTCAATTACAACGTTCCGCCCTGGCTCGGATTCATCCCCGGAGTCGTTGCCGCGGTGGTCATGGCTTTTTTTCTGGGGCATTTGGTCTTCGGGCTCCGCGGCCCTTATCTGGCCCTTTCCACTCTGGCCTTTGGCGAAATCGTGCGAATTCTACTCCTCCACTTCCGCGATCAGACCGGGGGTTCTCTGGGGGTGACGATTCCTTTCAGGGGGACGGATGCCTGGAAATTGCAGTTCGCCTCGGAACAACCCTATTACTTTATCTGCCTTGTCCTGCTGGGACTGTGCCTCTATGTGACCTACAAGGTTCACGGTTCACGGATGGGCTATTATCTCCAGGCGATCAAGGAGAACCAGGACGCGGCGGAAAATTTGGGGATCGACCTGGCCAACAATAAAGTCAGAGCCCTCATGATCAGCGCCGCCTTGACAGCCGTGCTGGGGGGATTCTACGTATCCTATTTTTATTACATCGACCCGGACAGCGTGTGCGGAAGCGACCTCTCCATCAAGATTCTTCTGGTGGCCATCATCGGGGGGGTCGGGACCGTGTGGGGACCCATCATCGGAGCCTGCATCCTCATCCCCCTGACCGAGGCCAGCAACTACTTTTTTGGTAGCGGTCGCGCGGGGGCGTCCCTGATTATTTATGCCGTCATCCTGATGATGGTCATCCTGTTCAGCCCGAAAGGGTTGATCTCCCTCTTGCCGGGAGGAGCCCGGAGTTATCGGAGTGAATGATCGTTCGGAATCGGCAAAGGGCGCTTAGCGCGCAATGAATACCAGTATGTCGGTAAAAAGGAAATACCCTTCATTAGAGGCTGTAGGGGCATCCCGCGTTCCGCGGGACATTGTGCCCCTGCATTTTTTTCCTTCGCCCAGTCGAGGAAAAGGCCTAGATCGGAACACGATCCTTTTATGGAAAAGGAGCCCAAGGTGATGAACCGAGGGGAATCGACCAACGGAAACATTTTGGAGCTGCAGAAGGTTACCAAGGTCTTCGGCGGCCTGACGGCGGTGGACAACGTCTCCTTTGGCGTCGGCAAAGGGGAGATCATGGGGTTAATCGGGCCGAATGGGGCGGGGAAGAGCACCATCGTCAGCCTGATCATGGGGGTTTACAAACCCAACTCGGGGGATATTCGCTTCCGGGGGGAAAGCCTCCTGAAGTTCAAAGCCAATCAGGTGGTGGAGAAGGGAATCTGCCGTACTTTCCAGGTGGAAAAACCGCTCTTGAACATGACCGTTATGGGCAATGTCCTCATCGGCGCCCTGCTTCGGAATCCGGATCGCAAGGAAGCCCTGGACCAATCCAGGATCATCATCGAAAGGGTCGGTCTGGAAAAGGAGGCCCACATCCTGGCCAAGAATCTCACGGTCCAGGACCGGAAACGCCTGGAGCTGGCCCGGTCCCTGGCCACCCGGCCCACCCTGCTCCTCCTGGATGAGGTGATGGCCGGCCTGACCCCCAAGGAGATCGATCAGTCCCTCCGTCTGCTGCGAACATTACGGGAGGAGGGGCTGGCCATTCTGATCATCGAGCATGTGATGCGGGCGATCATGAATATCTCCGACCGGATCGTGGTGCTGGATTACGGGAAGAAGATCGCCGAAGGAGGGCCGAAGGAGATCGCCCATGATCCGGCCGTGGTGGAGGCTTACCTGGGGAAAAGAGGGGTGAGGAATGGGTGAGTTGCTGAAGGTTGAAAATCTCGGTGTGGCATACGGAGATCTCCAGGTTCTGCATGACATCCATATCCGCGTCGATACGGGCGAGATCGTCGCCGTTCTGGGCTCCAACGGGGCGGGCAAGACGACCCTGCTCCAGGCCATTTCCGGGCTTTTACCCCTCCGCCAGGGGAGGGTCTTCTTGGAAAAACGGGAGCTGACCGAAGTCCCGGCCCATGAGTTGCCGAGCCTGGGAATGGCACATGTCCCCCAGGGGCGCGGGATCTTCACGACTTTGACGGTCATGGACAACCTCACCATCGGCGCCTGGAACCCCCGGGGGAAGAGGGAGCGGGACAAGAATCTTCCTCTCGTCTTCGATCTCTTCCCGCGGTTGAGAGAGCGGGTGGGCCAGATGGCCGCGACTCTTTCCGGGGGCGAGCAGCAGATGCTGGCCATCGGCCGTGCCCTGATGCAGAATCCCTTGCTGCTCATGCTCGACGAGCCCTCGCTGGGCTTGGCCCCCATCCTGGTGGAGGCGGTCTTTGCCACCGTGGAGAAGATCATCCTCCAGGGGCCCTCCATTCTCCTGGTGGAGCAGAATATCTTTTACGCCATCGACCTGGCCAGCCGGTGTTACCTGCTGGAAAACGGAAGGATCACCCTGGAAGGCCCGCGGGCCGAATTCACGGAGAACCCCAGGATCAAAGAAGCCTACCTGGGGATGTAACTCTAAGAAGAAGCACCAAATCGCAAG
>PMCE01000224.1:2052-4867 GCA_003154025.1 Syntrophaceae bacterium | reverse complement strand
GGCGAATCCCCCTTGCTTAAATCCCGTAGCTATCAGCCGATGCACAACATCGGCCACTTCCGCTATCTGGAATGCAGCCATCTCGATGGGGAGGGCCAGCCGCGGGGGGACCTCACCACCTGGGATGAGATTCGCTTTCCCTTCGACCCCGGCCTGGCGGCGGGGAAAGGGTGGGAAAAGGACTCGGTGCGACGTTTCGAAGCCCCCCCGGGCATCGAGGCCGAGGAAATCTACAGCTGTGACAGCCAGGGAATCGTGAAGGTCACGCTCATCAACCACGCATCCGGGTTCAAAAAATCTTACCAGCTTCGCCACGGCGCTTAGCAAAAGAGCTTATCCCCCGGTGTAGGGCGACCCGGTGTGGTCGCCCGGAAAAGGTCAACCATCGCGCGTTTCGGGCAATGGCCCCGGCCTTCCATCCTAACCCGGCGTAGCCGGAAACAAAGAAGATGTTGCAGGGGTCCCGCCCTTGGCGGGATGGCCGCCGGCAAGATGGGCAACCATCACGCGCTTCACGTGATGGCCCCCACAATTTGGCAACATTTTGCGTGCAATTTCTCTGCAAAAAAAATAATGAAAGAATTGTATGACGTGATCATTATCGGAGCCGGCCCCGGCGGGTGCAGCGCAGCCATCAGCCTGGCCCGCCGGGGGTATGAAGTTCTGTTGGTGGAAAAAGAGAGGTTTCCCCGGGGCAAGGTCTGCGGGGACGGGATCGGTCCCCCGGCGCTGGAAGCCCTGGACCGGTTGGGCATCCTGCCGGAAGTCATACAAAAGGGCCCCTGGAAGATCGATGGGGTCCGGCTCTCTTCTCCCGCCGGTCACCTGGTCACCGCTTCTTTTTCCCACCTGAAGGGCCCTCATCCGTATGGACTGGTCATGCCGCGGAGAGAATTCGATTTCCTGATTTTCCAGCAGGTTCAGAAATTTCCCAATGTTCATGCGCTGGAGAATTGGTCGGTCAAGGATTTGATTCCGCGTGGCGGGTTGACGGAGGGCGTCCGGGCGGAGTCGGAAGGAAAGAAGGGGGAATTCTTCGGAAGGACCCTGATCGGAGCCGACGGGGTTTATTCCACGGTCAGACGGAAAGTTTTCCCCCGAAAGGAAAGACTCATTCCCGGAGCCTTCGGGTTGAGGGCTTATTTCCAGGGGGTTAAAGATCTATCCCATCACATCGAGATTCACTGCCCGCGGTCCATTCTCCCGGGCTACGGTTGGGTGTTTCCGACGGGGGAGGATTCGGCCAACGTGGGGGTAGGGATTTCCTCCGCGCAACTCCCCCAAAAGGACCTCCGCAAATTATTCCAGACATTCATCGAGGAAACCCCCGGGGTGAAGGAAAGGCTCCGCACGGCGCGGTTGGTGGAACATTCACTCCAGGGGGCCCCCATCCCCCTGGCCGGCTTCTGGGGCCGGCGAAGCCGCAGAAACATCCTGCTGGTGGGGGATGCCGGGAGCTTCGCCGATGTCCTGACCGGGGAAGGCATCTATTTCGCCCTGCGGAGCGGGGAATGCGCCGCCGAAGCGATCCATACGGCTCTAAGTTCCTCGGGAAAGATCGAAAAGGCGGGGAGGATCTATGAAAAAGCCTGGAGGAGAGCCCTGGGGAGCCGGGAGTTTTTGATCGGGCCCTGGGTCCAGAAATGGGTCATGAGGGAATTCTTCCTGAACCTGAATATCGGCAGGGCGATCAAAAAGCCGTCCATGGCCTGCGACCTGGCCTCGATCCTCTGCCACCAGAAGTCAAAGATCGGTCTGTTTTTCTAATATTCCAATTCTTCCGCTCTTCCCTGTAGAGCACAACATTAAAGTGGCCCTTTCCCTGGCCAACCGGGTCTCCCTGATGGGCAAGGCGCACATCGTCTTCGCCGGAACCGTAGCGGGGTTGGAAGCCAACCCGGAGACCAAAGCAAAGGACCTGGAAGTCTAGGAAAAAGAGTTTCGGGTTTCAGGTTTCGAGTTTCAGGTTACAAAAATATTCTGAATGGTGCCTTAACTCGGAACCCGAAACCCGGAACCCGGAACCCGGAACCCGAAACTCTTTTTAATACCCCATCTTTTTTTCCACGTCGTACAGGGCCTTATCGAGAGCTTTCATCCCATCTTCCACTTCACTGCGGGTAATCGTGAGCGGAGGGGCGAATTCCAGGGCGTTGGACATTCCCCGGAAGATTACCCCATGATCTCTCCCGGCCAGGGTCAGTTGGAAGGTGATGTTGTCCTTGGCGGGGAAGGGAGTCTTCTTCTTTTTATCCTGGACGATTTCCAGAGCACACCAGAGCCCGATTCCGCGGGCCTCGCCGGCGATGGGGTGTTTCTGCAGGGTCTTGAGCCCTTCCAGGAAATACTTGCCCATCTCCGCAGAATTCTCCACCAGGTGCTCCCTTTCGATGATCTCCAGGGTCTTCAACGCCGCCATGCAGCAAACCGGATGGTTTCCGTAAGTGTGGAGGTGCAGGAAGGCGGGAATGGCGTCGGCAATCTTCTTGGTCGTGGCCGCGGCTCCAAGGGGCGCGTATCCGGCGGTCAGCTGTTTCGCCATGGTCATGATGTCCGGCTTGATGTTGTAATGTTCGCAGCCGAACATCTTCCCGGTGCGACCGAAGCCCACGATCACCTCATCGATGATCAGCAGCACTCCGTATTTGTCGCAGATCTTGCGGATCCGGTCGAAATAGCCATCGGGAGGAGGAAGCGCCCCCACCCCCTGCATGACCGTCTCGGCGATGAAGGCGGCGATGAGGTCGGGCCCTTCGAACTGGATCAGAGAGTCCAGGGCATCGGCGCAGGCCAGATCGCATGCCGGGTAGGTCAG
>PMCE01000224.1:0-2044 GCA_003154025.1 Syntrophaceae bacterium | reverse complement strand
CGGGAGACGATCTTGAAGCGTCTCTGTTTATTGGCGTAGTAGTGGTACTGCCGGGCGATCTTGAAGGCGGATTCCACGGCCTCGGACCCGTCGCAAACCAGGCAGGTGGTGGTAAGCTCCCCCGGGTAGATGGAGGCCAGCTTCTTGGCCAACTGGACCGCCGGGGTGGTGATGAAGAAGCCGGGGGTGAAATAATGCAGCTTCACGGCCTGATCGTACATGGCCTTGGCCACTTCTTCCCGTCCGTACCCGATGGCGTTGGGGCGGGTGTTCCCGGCCATCAGGTCCAGATACTTGTTTCCGCCTTCATCAAAAACGTAATCTCCTTCTCCCCGGACGATCACCGGGACCTTACCATCCCGGATCTCCTGCTTCGCGGTGTTATGGATAAAGAGATAATCCAAGGCGTCGTTGATTGTCGTTGATCCCATCGGGTCTCTCCCCCTTGAGCGTTGTATTGAATAATTTGTATCAAGGCGGGAACTCGTCTGTCAATGTTTAAAAAAGCCATAGTCTTTAGCTCCGGGTTTCAGGTTCCGGATTCAAACGGAAAAATTTCTCCGGTGACTGGCGACCGGTGACGGAGAGCCTGGTTTTATTCCCTTTTTGACTTGACATCTCTTTTCCAACTATTGAAGAATGTGAGGGCGAGCGTCTCCTGCATGGCAGGAATAATGGAAGAATGGAATGATGGAATCATGGGGGAAAGGTTTCCTCTCCTGATTCGCCAATTTTGGAGTTCCCCATTTTTCCAGTATTCCATCATACATCGTTTTCATCGTATGCGTTCTACGGCTAATATTTTCAAACCCTCGAAAGGAGGCCCCTAATGGACTTTAAACTGTCGAAAGAACAGGAACTGATCCAGAAGACCGCCAAGGATTTTTCCGAGAAATATATCATGCCCATCGCCGACCAGATCGACAAGGAGAATAAAATTCCGCCGGAGATTTACAAGAAGATGTCCGAGCTGGAGCTCTTCGGCATTCCCTTTTCCGAAGAAGTCGGCGGGACGGGCGCCGGGTATTCCTGCTACCCCCTCGTCGTGGAACAGATTGCCAGGGCCTCCGGGGGAGTGGCCCTGACCCTGTCCGTCAATTCCCTGGCGTTGAGCGCCATCAACCTGTTCGGCACTCCGGAACAGAAGAAGCGCACCATGCCTCCCTGCTGCCGGGGGGAGAAGATCGCCTCCTTCGCCTTCACCGAGCCGGGAACGGGGTCCGACCCCAAACAGATCACCACCACGGCGGTCAAGGATGGAGACAGCTACATCATCAATGGGACGAAACGCTTTATCTCCTGTGCCGACATGGAAGGGCCCATCGTCATCTTTGCCAAGGACGAGACAAACTTTCCCACCGGTTTCATGATGGATAAATTCTGCCCGGGCTACAGCATCTCCGAACCCTGGCACAAGATCGGGATGCGGGGCGGGGTCATGACCGACGTTTACCTGAAGGATGTCCGGGTCCCGGCGGACAGTATCCTGGGGCCCAAGGGACAGGGGTACTGGGTTCTCCAGGCGGGAATCGCCTATGGCAAAGTGGGCGTCAGCAGCGGCGCCCTGGGGGGCATGCAGGCGGCATTGGAACTCTCCACCAAGTATGCCAAAGAGAAGCAGCACCGGGACAAGACGATCGCGAAATTTCAGGGTGTCCAAATGGCCATTGCCAAGATCGCCGAGAAGACCGAAGCGGCCCGCTGGCTGGTCTACCGACTGGGATATCTGGCTGAGACCCTGAAGGACCCCCGGGCCTTCGCCAAGGAAGCGGCCCTGACCAAAACTTTTGTAACCGAAGCGGCGGTCGATGTCTCCCGCTTGGCCATGGCGGTGCATGGGTCCTATGGATTGATGGAAGATTACGCCGTGGCCCGCATATACCGGGACATGATCATCGGCGAACAGGTGGAAGGGGTCGCGGACCTGCAGCGGGTGATCACCGCAAGCCTCCTGCTGGGATAAAAAGATGAATTGCGGATTGCGCATTGGAAAAAAAACAGCATCCTAATTGATGGAAAAGTTTGAAGTCATCATCATCGGCGC
>PMCE01000232.1:616-7922 GCA_003154025.1 Syntrophaceae bacterium | reverse complement strand
ATAAGGCGACCAGGTCGGGCTCCGTTACCAGGAGCCGAGGATCGGTCCGATGAGCGCCGCCAAAATAGGCAGTGATTCCTACGGAGCCAACGGGGATCTTACGATGGGAGCAGCCAAAGAGTCCGTTTCTCANNGTAGAAGTGGGCTTTGTCCCGCCGGATTTTGGCGACGCCCATCGGACCGACCCTCGGCTCCACGTGGGAAGTTATGCCTATTATCCTTTCGAAAAAACACTAGAGGGACTTTTCCTCCACGATTTATGCCAGAACCGTCTTCCCCCCTTGGCCCTGGGAAATCCCGAGGGCCAGGTATTCCAGGTCTTCTTCCCCGGTATTTTTCATTTCGTGAACTTCTCTGGGGGGAATGACAACCGCTTCTTGGCTTTTTATCTCCGCCGCTCCTTCTCCGATTCGGATCCTGGCTTTCCCCCTAAGGATCAGGAATATTTCCTCCATATCCTCGTGGTAATGGGGGGAGAAGGCTTTTCCCGGCTCCATGCGGCACCAGTTGACCATCTGCACGCGGCCTTCGAGCAAATTAGCTTTCTCCAGGAGGACCTTTTTCCATACCGAGGGAGTCTGCTGGTTTTCATGACTGGCCGGAATCCACTCCAGCTCATTCAAACGAAAAATTTTCATTGAACGCTCCCGATTGTTTTCCCATAAATCTAGGGAATAGTTTAATCCGAGAAGGAAGGGAAAAGCAATTGCAGATTGGGGCGGGGGGATTCAATCCGCAATTCTCAATCCGAAATTGATTTTGAGTCTCCTTTTGCTATTGACAATTTCGGATGGCCGGAGATAAATTCTGACTTGTCTTCGATGCCATGAAGGGTTTGATAGAACCGTCCTTCCTCCCGGAAGTCTGCGTTTCATCCTTATCAGGAGGTGCCATATGCCAGGCAAAACAAAGAAGAAGACAGATCGGCGAAGGGCCGGAAAGGCCGGGAAGAAAACTTTCCGCAGGGCCTCGCCCGCCAAATCGGCGGCCTCCGGCAAGGGAACGTTTAAATTGACGTATGCCACGATGTTCGACCCTCCCGAGGAGATGCATACCCGGTTTGAAAAGGCGCTGGCCGGAGTAAAGGCAGGATTGGGCAAAGACCACCCGATGTTGATCGGCGGGCAGGATCGCTATACGGAGGCCAAATTCGAAGACCGCAGCCCGATCCATGCCGACTGGATGCTGGGTTCTTTCCAAAAAGGGGGTGGGCTGGAGGTCAACGACGCGCTGGCCGCGGCGCGCTCCGCATGGCCCGAATGGTCCGGCCGGAAATGGCCGGACCGTGTCCGCCTGCTGCGCAAGGCCGCCGGGTTGATCGAAAAACGGGTGTACGAGGCCGGAGCGGTCATGGCGCTCGAAGTCGGCAAGAATCGCATGGAGGCGCTGGGGGAGGCGCAGGAGACGGCGGATCTGATCTACTACTACTGCGATCAGATGGAGGACAACGGGGGTTACGTCAGGACCATGGGGGTCGACCCGCTCAAGGGCTACCGGAGCCGCAACCTGAGCGTGCTCAAGCCGCACGGGGTGTGGGCGGTGATCTCTCCGTTCAACTTTCCTTTCGCCCTGTCCGGTGGGCCGAGCGGCGCGGCGCTGGTGGCGGGGAACACCGTCGTCTGCAAGCCTTCGTCGGAGACTCCCTACAGCGTCCGCCTGCTGGCGGAGGTTTTCCGCGATGCCGGCTTGCCCGATGGGGTTTTCAACTACGTCACCGGGGGTGGGACGACACTGGGCCAGGCCCTGATCGAGAGTCCCATGGTGGACGGGATTACCTTCACCGGATCGTACGAAGTGGGGATGGGTATCTTCCGCACCTTTGCCAGCGGGCGATGGCCGCGCCCTTGCATCGCGGAAATGGGGGGGAAGAACCCGGCCATCGTCAGCCGCAACGCCGACCTCGACCGGGCGGCAATCGGAATCATGCGCTCGGCATTCGGCCTGCAGGGGCAGAAGTGCTCCGCCTGCTCGCGCATCCTCGTCGAGAAACCTGTGACCGAAAAGTTGAAAGAAAAGCTGCTGGATCTGACCGGAAAAATTCAGATCGGCGACCCGACGGAGCGTTCCAATTGGATGGGACCGGTAATCAATTCCACGTCGTATGAGAATTACCGGAAATTCGCCGAAGAGCTCGGGCGAAGCGGGAGGATTCTCATCGGGGGCCGGCAGCTCGTCGATGGGGACCTGGGGAAAGGTTATTTTTGCGCCCCGACCCTCGCCGAAATCCCCAAAGATCATCGTCTGGGCAAAGTGGAAATGTTCCTACCCATCGTCACGGTTACCGAAGTCGCCTCCCTGAATGAGGCCCTAGGCCTGGCCAATGACGTCGATTATGGCCTAACCGCCGGGTTCTACGGGAGCAAGAAGGAGGTCCAGGGGTTCTTCGACAACATCCACGCCGGGGTGACTTACGCCAACCGGCCGCAGGGGGCAACGACCGGGGCTTGGCCGGGCTTCCAACCCTTCGGCGGTTGGAAGGGATCCGGAAGCACGGGAAAGGCAGGGGGGTCGCTCTACTATGTGCCCCAGTACCTGCGGGAGCAATCCCAGACGCTGGTTGAATAACGGTCCATGTAAGACCGACGCCAGATGGCGAAGATTGGAGGGGGAAAGGTCGGATTATAAAATTCCAAATCCCAATCCCGCGAAACGCGGGACCAGAATCCAAACCAACAGTCTTGTTTCGATCATTGGAAATTGGAATTTATTTTGGGATTGGGGATTTGGAGTTTGGTATTTTGCTGACGGGATTGGGCCTGTTATGTGGGGTAAAATTCTAAAAGGAGGTATGAAGATGAAAAAAGCATTGGGTTTGACCGTCATTCTGCTCTTTGCTCTGGGCTCCCTGGCTTGGGCTCAGGACACGATCAAGATCGGGGTCGTCGGCCCGAGGACCGGCCCGGCCGCGGCCACCGGAAAAGCCTTTGAAGAAGGCATTGCCATTGCCCTGGACCACCTCAACGCCAAAGGCGGGGTCATGGGCAAGAAGGTGGAAGTGGTCTTCGAAGACACGGGAGGAGTTCCCGAAAAGGCGGCTTCCGCCCTGGAAAGACTGGCGACTCGGGAGAAGGTTCCCGTCGTCGTCGGCGAAAGCCACTCCTCCTCCGCGCTGGCGGAAATCGAAGTGGCCAACCGCTACAAGATCCCCCTCATCATCTGCGAAGCCTGGCATGACGACATCACCCAGAAGGGCTACAAATGGGTCTTCCGGGCCGGCCCGGCCAACAGCGGGGTGGTCGACTTCTACATCGCCCCCTTCGTGAAAGCAAACGGCTTCAAGAAAGTAGCCATCGTCCGGGAGAACTCCGACTGGGGAGCGGGGATTGCCGAGCGATCGGAGATGAACCTCAAGAACATGGGGGTCCCCTTTACTACCCTGAAGGTGGAGCGGGAGAGCAAGGACTATTACACCGAGCTGACCAAGCTCAAGGGGGAGAACCCGGACATTATCCTAGCCTACATCTACGGCACGGGGCTGCACTTCTTCATCAGCCAGGCCGGCGAAGTGGGCCTCAGCCCCAAGGCGCTGATCCTGGACGGGGCCGGGCCGCCCAGCCTGTGGGACAACTATTGGAAGAACGTGGGCGAGGCCGGGGAACTGGAACTCTTCATGTCGAGCATGCATGAAAAGGTCCACCTCACCCCGACCAGCCGGAAGTTCTGGGGCGACTACAAGAAGAAATACGGGAAGGACCCCTCCGACTATAAGGTTCGTTCCATCTACAACGTGATCCTGGTCGCCGCCGATGCCATCGCCAGGGCCAAGTCGACCGATCCCGAGGCCATCGTGGCGGCCCTGGAGAAGACCAACCTCGAAGTGACCACGGGAACGGTCAAATTCGGCATGAAGCAGGGTTCGTACGAATACCACCAGTGGATGCCCCCCATGCTGGTCGTTCAATGGCAGAACAAGCAGCAGGTGGTGGTGTATCCCAAAGAAGCGGCCACCGGCGCTTTGAAGAAGACCAAGTAGGAAAGACAGCGTCAGTGTCAGTGTGAGTGTGAGTAGAAGATTTTTCTTATTTTTACTGACACAAACCACTGACACTGACACTCCAGGTTTTTGCTATGGCTGAATTTTTGATGTATGTGACCAACGGAATCGTCATCGGGGTGATCAACGCCATCTCGGCGATCGGCGTCTCCCTCATCGTGGGAATCATGAAGGTGGTGAATTTCGCCCACGGGGAGATGTACATCTTTGCCGGCTACTTCAGTTACCATTTGAGCAACTCCCTGGGATTGCCCCCGGTGCTTTCGATGATCGTGGCCGTCGGTTTTGTGTTTCTCTTCGGACTCCTGATGGAACGCACCCTCATCCGCCCCACCTACGGGGATGACATGTACTCCCTGATCATCACCTTCGTGCTGTCCATCGTGCTGCAGAACCTGGCGCTGCTGATCTTCGGCCCCTACCCCAACAAACCCCCCAGCCTGGTGAGCGGGGCCACGAACCTCTTCGGCCTCTTCCATTACGGAAACCAGCGACTGGCCTCATTCTTCATCTCCATCGGCATCCTGATCTTCATATTCTATCTCCTCAAGAAGACCTGGTTCGGAAAGAGCATCCGGGCCATTTCCCAGGACCGGGAGATGTCTTCCCTCATGGGAGTGGATCATTTACGGATGAACATGTTCTCCTTCGGTCTGGGAGCCGCTCTGGCGGGAGCGGCGGGAGTCATCCTGGCCCCCGTCTTTCCGGTCACCCCCACCGGCAGCTCCTCGATCAGTTTGACCGCTTTTGTGGTGGTGGTCCTCGGGGGAATGGGGTCGCTCAAAGGCTGTTTGGTGGGAGGACTGGCCCTGGGGATCATCGAAAACCTGGGGGCGGCCTACATCTCCACCATGTACCGGCACATCTTCGCCTTCGTCATCCTGATCCTGGTCCTGGTCTTCCGGCCGTGGGGATTGTACGGGCAAAAAACATAAATTCAGGATCGAGGCACGAGGTTCGAGGAACGAGGAATCAGGATTCGGGATTCAGGAATCAGGAGTCAGGATCCGAAAACGAGCAACCAGCAACGAGTAACGAGCAACGGTCTTTTATGGATTTGAAGAAATATTGGTGGATTCCGATTTTGGCCTTCGNNCCTATTTTTCCGGGATGCTGGCCGTGTTCCTGGGTTTGACCCCGTGGCTGGGAATCCTTGCCGGGACCGCCCTGGCGGCGGTGCTGGGATTCGGGCTGGGATTCCTGTGCATTCGCATGGGGGGGATTTACCTTTCCCTGACGACCCTGGGGTTTTCCGAGATCCTGCGGATCATCATCACCAACGAGGAAAAATGGACCCGGGGGACCATGGGCCTGCAGACCCCCGGCCTTTTCGCCGAATATTCCAAAACGCATTACTATTTTGTCTTTCTCGTGGCGACCGTGGTGATGCTGATCTTCATCCACCGGCTCATCCGGTCCGAGTGGGGCCTCACCTTCCGGGCCGTGCTGAACGACGAGGTGGCCGCTTCCTCGTCGGGGATCAACACCATCCGGGTCCGGGTCCTGGCCTTCGCCTTGACCAGCGCCATGGCCGGTCTGGCTGGCGGGCTGTACGGTCACTACCTCATGCTCGTCACCCCCGACATCCCCTCCCTGGGCCAGATGTTCCTGGTTCTGGCCATGGCGGTCATCGGGGGAATGGGCAGCTTTGCCGGGCCGATCATCGGGTCTTTCGTCCTGGAAATCCTTTCCGAATACATCCGGGTGTACGGCGAGTACCATGTCCTGCTCTTCGGGCTGGTGGCTCTGGCCGTCTCCCGATTCGCCCCCGCAGGAATCGTGGGGACTTGGGCCAAAATGCGGAGATCCCCGTGAGTACCATTCTGGAAGGAAAGAGCCTGACCAAATCTTTCGGCGGCCTGACGGCCGTACGGGACGTTGATTTTTGCCTGAAGGAGGGTGAAATCGTAGGTCTCATCGGCCCCAACGGCGCCGGGAAGACGACCCTTTTCAACCTCATCAGCGGAGTCTTCCCTCCGGACACGGGAAGCCTCCTGTTCAACGGCGCGGAGATCCAGGGGCTACGGTCCTTTGAAATCTGCCGGCTGGGGATTGCGCGGACCTTCCAGATCGTCCGCCCCTTTTTGAAAATGAACTGCCTGGAAAATGTTCTGGTGGGAATCGCGGGAAGGGGGGAAAGAGAAGCCCGGAAGAAGGAAGAGAAGAGAGAAGAGGCCCGAGAACTCCTGAAATTCATCGGACTGCCGGGGGAAGAGAACAAACTGGCCCAAAATCTCACCCTCATCCAGAAGAAGAGGCTGGAGATGGCCCGGGCCCTGGCCACCCGGCCCAGAGTCATCCTCCTCGATGAAGTGCTGGCCGGGCTCAACCCTTCGGAAATGCGCCAGGCCCTGGAATTGATCGAAATCATCCGCAGTCATCGAAAAATCACCCTCTTCTGGATCGAACATGTGATGGGAGCCATCATGAAGAGATCGGACCGGATCATCGTCCTGGACCAGGGAAAGAAGATCCGGGAAGGGAAACCCGGGGAAGTGGTCTCCGACCCGCGGGTCATCGAAGCTTATCTGGGAGCAGCGAATGCTTGAAGTGAAGGGGATCAACATCTTCCGCGGCCAGGCTCAGATCCTGTGGGATCTGTCCATGCAGGTGGAAAAGGGAGAGGTGGTCACTCTCCTGGGGGCCAATGGCGCGGGAAAGACCACCTTCGTGGAGTCGGTCCTGGGAGTTCACCATCCTCCCAGCGGAGCCATTATTTTTCTTGGAAACGATATCACCCGGCGGAGCGCGTTTCAAATTACCCGCCTGGGAGTTTCCTGCGTTCCCGAAGGCCGAAGGCTCTTCAAGGACATGACCGTCTATGAGAATCTGGAGATGGGAGCCTACCCGCCCAAGGCCCGAACGGTTTTAACGGAGACCGTCCAGTGGGTCTTCTCGCTCTTCCCGGTCCTGGAGCAGAGGAAGAGTCAGATCGGCGGAACCCTAAGCGGCGGGGAGCAGCAGATGCTGGCCATCGGGCGGGCGCTCATGTCCAAACCCCAGCTGCTGCTGATGGACGAGCTCTCCCTGGGGCTTTCCCCGAAGATCACCCACGAGATTTACGGAACCGTCGACAAGCTCCGCCGGGAAGGGGTGACCATCCTGTTGATCGAGCAGAACGCCACCCTGGCGCTCCGGCACAGCGACCGGGGGTATATCCTGGAGACCGGAAGAATCACCCTTCAGGGAACTTCTCAGGACCTCCTGGGGAATGAGCACATTCGCAAAGCCTACCTGGGGATGTAAGACAAATCCGAAATTCGAAAAAACCCAATGGAACACAGACGAACACAGAGCGGCGGAGCCGCAACC
>PMCE01000232.1:0-594 GCA_003154025.1 Syntrophaceae bacterium | reverse complement strand
GCGGATGAACACAGTTATAAATGCCTAAAATTCGAAATGCCTAAAATTACCTGCGGCATACTTTGCCTTTATGTCTTTATAATCGGCGTAATCTGTGAAATCTGCGGATGATTGGAGATCGGTCGTATGAATAAGATGATCTTTACTGCTTAATCCCGCTTGCCCAACAAAGGGGGGAATTCCTTCCTCCTAACTTCGAGCCTCCGGAGGGCGCGCGCCGCGCGCCCCTACCTTCCCACCAGAAAAAGATGTCTTGCCTGCCTCCGGTGTGCTCAAGGGCCTCGACCTGTCGCCCATTCCCAGTCCCCCGCTAGAAGCAAATACAGGCGACCGGTAATCCCGCCCCGAGCGGGACAACGGCCAACTATTTTATCCACAATCCGCATTCCGAAAGTTGACAAGTGGCTCTCAACTATGGCAGACTGCATCATTCCCTCCGGCTCCTCAAGGCGAAAAACCTCTTCTCTGATCAGTTGACAACATGGAGGACCGATGCGCATTACTCTTCGGGTCATCCTTTCCATTTTCGTCGTGATCAGCATCATCGTCGTTCTCTTCACGGTCCTGCAGGTCCAGCAGGAAAAAGAGCGAATG
>PMCE01000142.1:243-14092 GCA_003154025.1 Syntrophaceae bacterium | reverse complement strand
GAGATCAGGAAAAGGGAGATCTCTCTTCCGCCATCTTGAATCGGATCTCTGCCCGATCAATTTTCCATTGACTTTCCTCCTCCCTTTTTTTTAGACTACCGTTGCTCGAACCATGCAAATAGCAGCCCGGAATGCCGGATGGACATCTCGGATCTTTCGAGCTACAGGTACCCTATGCTGAAAATCAAGGATCTCAATTTCCACTACGGGAGCGCCCAGGCTCTTTTCGAAATCAGCATGGAGATGCGGGCGGGCCTCATCACGATTATGGTCGGGAGTAACGGCGCCGGGAAGAGCACCCTTATGCGATGCATTTCCGGCATCATCAAGCCCAGCCGGGGAAAAATCCTCCTGGAAGGCCAGGCCATCGGACATCTTCCACCTCATGCTATTGTGGAGAAGGGGGTGATCCAGGTTCCTGAAGGCCGGAAGCTCTTTCCTTCCCTCACCGTCCAGGAAAACCTGGAAATGGGTTCAGTCCATCCTGCGGCCAGGCAGAAAAGGCCTCAAACCCTGGAATACGTGTATGGCCTGTTTCCCCGTTTGAAGGAAAGAACGACGCAGTTGGCCCAAACGCTTTCCGGGGGAGAGCAGCAGATGCTGGCTTTCGGGCGAGCTTTGATGGGCCTGCCCCGCGTTTTATTATTGGATGAGCCCTCCATGGGTCTGGCTCCCCTACTCGTACAGGCCATCTTCCAGACGATCAAAAAGATCCATGCCGGCGGGGGAACGATTTTCCTGGTCGAACAGAACTTGAAGGCCTCTCTGGTTCTGGCGCAATGGGCCTATGTCATTGAAAACGGAAGAATCGTCCTGGAGGGAACCAGCGAACAGCTCCTGGCTGATGAGCGGACCATCAAGGCCTATTTGGGTATCCATAGAAAAGGGTAAAACATTAAGGAGGAACCGATTATGAAAAAAGGTTTGTGGGGATGTTTCGTGGTTTTCCTGGTTTTTGCACTACTGACCATAGGGGTTCCTAACCCCGGCCCGGTCAAGGCCGCAGAGGAAATCAAAGTGGGAGTGATCTTCCCGCTCACCGGACCGGTCGCTTCCATCGGCGTGGCGTCCCAGCGGGGAGTCACCATGGCCGTCGACCGAATCAACAGTGAAGGCGGCATTAAATCCATGGGCGGAGCCAAGATCAAACTGTTCTTCGGCGATGATGAAGCCAAGCCCAACGTGGCCATGACCGAGGGGGAGCGGTTGATCAAGCAGGAAAAGGTCGATGCGTTAATCGGGTCTTACACCAGTTCCTGCAGTTTTCCCCTCACCCAGGTCGCCGAGGTGAATAAGATCCCCATTCTGGTCGGGTCGTCGGCCAAAGATGAGATAACCGAGCGCAAATTCAAGTATACCTTCCGGGCGGAACTCAAGGCATCCTGGATTGCCCGGGACCAGGTGAATTTCATCAAATTCCTGGCCTCCAAAACCGGGGTCCCGGTGAAAACCATCGGATTGCTGTACGAAGATTCCGGGTGGGGGCAATCCTTTGCCAAGGATGTTGTTCCTCTGATCAAACAGGCGGGCTTTCAGCTGGTGTCCGAGATCCCCTATCCCAAAGACACGAAGGATATGCGTTCCTTCATCCTAAAGTTGAAAGCGGCAAACCCCGACCTGGTCCTCCAGGAGTCTTACACCGAGGATGCCATTCTCGTCACCAAAACGATGCATGAACTGCAATTCTACAGCAAAGGGATTCTGGGCACCGGGACCGGACACAGCAGTCCCTTCTACCACGACGGGGTCGGCGGGCTCGATGAGTATCTGATGAAATGGGAGTCCTGGAGCCCGGCCATTCCCCTCGAAGAGGTCAGGGTGCGTTCGAAAGAATTCCTCGAAAGGTTCAAGACCCCCATGGATCCTTTTTCCGCCAAATGCTACACCGTCGGCTTTATTCTCGCCCAGGGCTATGAAATCGCCGGATCGAAGGACAAGGACAAATTGAGAGATGCCCTTCGTAAAGTGAACGTCAAGGTGGGTGACAAGGGGAATACCCATCTGTTCCCGATGAAATATGACGCCGACGGGCAGGCCCCCGAGGCTGTCGGGGTTCATACTCAGGTGGTCAAAGGTCAATACGTGGTATTGGCTCCGGAAATCGGGGCCACGGGGAAGCCCGTCTATCCGGCCCCTCCCTGGTCTGAACGGCTGAAGAAGTAAAACCCCTTGGAATCTCTGATCCCCCTGTCCCTTTTTCAGGAATCTGGGCAGGGGGATCCTTAATCTCGGGCGGCGAGGGACCCGGAGTTTGCCAAAGGCCTCCGGGAGCCAGTTATTCATTCCCGCGAAGGCGGGGCTAGGATTGATGAACGGAAGCCGGGTTTCGCGCAGGGACTACCCGGCCGATCTCCCGCAGCCTTGATTGTTTCCAAGCACCCGGATAAATTTTGAGGGAAGATCCATGTCTTTCAACATCATCTTCGAAGGGATCATCGGAGGGCTCTTGATCGGCGGAGTATACGGGGTTATCGCCATCGGGCTGACGATCATTTTTGGCATCCTCAAGATCGTCAATTTTGCCCATGGGGAGTTCATGATGATCGGAATGTACCTTTCCTACTACTCCTGCCTTTACCTCGGAATCGATCCCTATACCTCTCTTCTGATTGTCATCCCGATTATGTTCTTGATGGGCATCTTATGCGAAATTCTGCTCATCAAACCCGTGCTCAATGCTCCGCAAGATATTCAGATCCTGCTGACTTTCGGGATTGTCCTGGTGTTGCAGAATTTGGCGCTGCTGCTCTGGACGGGAGATTGGAGAAGCCTGACCTCGCCGTTGGTTTTTCAGATCATCAACATCGGCGGGATTTCCCTGAAACTCACGACCCTTATCGCCTTCTTGGCATCCATATTCTTGACCTTCCTTCTTTTCCTCTTTTTGAAGAAGACGGATTACGGGAAGGCCATCCGCGCTTGTTCCGACGAGCCGGAAGGGGCCCTATTTGCGGGCCTCAAATTGAATAAGATATTCTATCTGACCTTCGGCATCGGGACGGTCCTGGCAGCCATTCCCGGGGCGCTCATCCTTCCATTTTTCTCCGTCTCTCCCTTCGTGGGATTTTCCTTTACCCTCCAGACCTTCATCATCATCGTCCTGGGCGGGTTAGGCAGCATTCCCGGGGCCTTGATTGGAGGGTTTATCGTGGGGGTCGGAGAAAGTCTGGGCGCGCTCTTTATCCCCGGCACCTTGAGGCAGATCGTAACCTTCGTCCTCTTCATTGCTATTGTCTGCTTGAAGCCTTCAGGACTTTTTGGGGAGAAGCAGAGGGAATAAAACATGAACCGTAATGTAGGGAAAACGCTGGGAATCCTGGCCATCGCCTTCTTTGCCGTCGTACCTTTCTTCATCCAAACCTACTTCATGCATATCCTGATCATGATCTTTTCGTTTACCTACCTTTCCTGCGCCTGGAACATCATCGGGGGGTTTGCCGGCCAGCTTTCCCTGGGGCATGCCCTGTTTTTCGGGATCGGAGCGTATACCTCCACCCTGCTCTTCCTCAACCTGGGGGTTTCCCCCTGGCTCGGCATGATCGCCGGCGGGGTCCTCTCTTCCGGCTTTGCTTACCTGATCGGGCTCATCATCTTCCGGTATCGGATTCGGGGCGTATTCTTCTCCATGAGTACGCTCTGCTTTGCGGAGATCGTTCGGCTGATCGCCAGCTATTTCCGGGTCTTTGGAGGGGCCGAGGGCCTGCTCATTACCCTGGGGGAATCTTCTTTCTGGAAATTTCAGTTCGTGAACAAGGAGCCTTATTATTATATCTCCCTGATCATGATGCTCCTCATGCTCTGGGTGACCTACCTGCTGAAAAATTCCAAATACTTTTATTATTTTTTTTCCATCAAAGCCGATGAGGATGCGGCCAATGCCATCGGCGTCAACTCGAGCAAGTACAAAACCGTGGCCTATGTCATCAGCGCGTTTTTTACGGCTCTGAATGGAACTTTCTTCGCCCAGTATTACATGTTCATCGAGCCCGAAACCACTTTTTCCGTTTCCATTTCGGTGGACATGATCATCCGGCCCATCATCGGCGGGTTGGGAACCATATTCGGCCCCGTCCTGGGCTCCTTCATCATGACTCCCTTGTCCGAAATCATCCGTTCTGTGGTCGGGAGCGGGAAGAGCGGCGTCCATCTTCTAATCTACGGGGCCGCCCTGATCGCCATCTGTATCTGGATGCCCAGGGGAATCGTTCCCTACGTGGAAAGATTGTTCAAATCGAAATGACGGAGATCGTTTATGTCTGCCCCCCTGCTAACCATAAAAGATATGTCTAAGAACTTCGGCGGCCTTTCGGCTGTGGCCGATCTGACCATGGGTGTCTCGGAGGGAGAAATCCTGGGCTTGATCGGCCCCAATGGGGCCGGTAAGACGACGACCTTCAATCTGATCACCGGTTTTCAATTCCCCACCAAGGGGGAGATTATCTTTTTGGGGGAATCAATCGTAGGGCTGAAGCCGTATGAGATCTGTCGGCGGGGAATGACCCGGACTTTTCAACAGGCCAAACCCATGCTTGGGATGACCATCCTGGAGAACGTCGTCGTCGGGGCGCTGAACCGCATCGAAAATCTAAGGGATGCCATGAGCTTTTCTAAAGAAGTTCTCGAATTACTGGGGCTGTCAAAATTCCAGGAGGTCCTGGCCGAAAATTTGCCCATCGGCTACCGTAAGGTGCTCGAGTTGGCCAAATGCCTGGCGACGAAACCCAAATTGCTCCTTCTGGATGAGGTCATCGCCGGCCTCAACCCCGGCGAAGTCTCGCTCATCCTGGACAAGATCAAGGCCATCCGCGACCGGGGGATTGCCATTTTGCTCATCGAGCATGTAATGGAAGCGGTGATGGCCGTTTCCGACCGGGTCGTAGTGCTCAATTACGGTCGAAAGATTTCTGAAGGGAAGCCCGCCGAGGTCACCAAAGACCCCAAAGTCATCGAAGCCTATTTGGGCGAAGATTTTACCCTGCAATCAGCGGGATGAAAATTCCGGGTGCGAAGGAATACGGAGGCCATGGTGAAAACAAGAGAGATTTGCTGGATGAGTGCCACGGATTTGGCCCGGCAGATCCGAAGCAAGAAAATCTCCCCGGTCGAGGTAGTAAAAGATCTGCTGGAGGCGATCGACCAGGTGAATCCCCGGATCAATGCCTATGTGACGGTCGATGCGGACCGCGCCCTGGCGGCGGCCAGAAAAGCCGAAAAGGCGGTGATGAAAGGGCAGGAATTAGGGCCTCTCCACGGAGTTCCGCTCTCCATCAAGGATGCCGCCTTCACCAAAGGCGTCCGAACCACGATGGGCAGCAAGTTGATGGAAAATTTCATCCCCGAGGAAGACGCCGAGTTTGTGGCGCGCCTCAAAAAGGCCGGCGCGATCCTGCTCGGGAAGACCAATACCCCGGAATTTGCAACGGTGCCGTACACCGAGAATCGCCTCTTTGGGGTTACCCGGAATCCCTGGAATCCGACGAGATCCACCGGGGGATCGAGCGGGGGCGCGGCGGCAGCAATCGCGGCGGGGCTGGGACCTTTAGCCACCGGAAACGATGTGGGTGGATCGATACGCATTCCGGCGAGCTGTTGCGGGGTCTTTGGAATCAAACCGCAATACGGCAGGGTGCCCAACTTCCCCATATTCCACCTTTGGGAGAGCATGCTCCATGAGGGGCCCATCACCCGGACGGTCCAAGATGCAGCCCTCATGCTCGAGGTTATGAGCGGACTTCACCCGGGGGACCGCCATTCCATGCTTCCGCCCCTGGGAAATCTGAAAGGCTCTATCCGTAAGGGAGTGAAAGGCCTGAGAATGGCCTGGAGCGCTGATTTGGGTTTTGCCCGGGTCAGCCGGGAGGTTCAGGAAATTTGCGAGAAAGCCGCCTGGAAATTTACCTCCCTGGGCGCAAAGGTCGAGGAGGCCGAACCTGGATTTCCCAACCCGGAAATGTGCTATGTGACGATCGTGAACGCCGAGTTGTGCGCAGCTCTCTCTCGTTTCGGGGCGCTTCAAGAAATAAAGGATAAATTGACCCCGCGATTGGCCGATCGACTGAAAGCCAATCAGAACCTCACCGCTCTCGACTACCTGCAAGCGACCTTCACTCGCAGAGAACTGGCCGCAACAGTGGCTCAGTTTTTCGGGAAATACGATCTCCTTCTGACCCCCACGATCGGAGTTCCTGCTTGGCCGGCCGACCTGCCCCTGGGAATTGTGGAAGAAGTGGATGGAAAGCCGGTCACTCCCCGGGGATGGCTCCTGACCTTCCCCTTTAACCTCACCGGTCAGCCTGCCGCTTCTATCCCCGCTGGCTGGACAAAAGAAGGGTTACCCGTCGGCCTCCAGATTGTAGGCCGGTACAACGACGAGGGAACGATCTTCCGGGCTGCGGCGGCTTTCGAGCAAGCCCAGCCCTGGGCGCAAGAAAAACCGTCTCTGCCCTGAATCAATGAAGCCTTGGGCTCTATTTGGCAAATACCTTGGGGCCCGTTATATGGGTGAATGGTCCCTACACCGACAGCCATGATTCCATCGAATAGGCCGGAACGCATCCGGTAGAACGGGGCAAAAAAAGAGGGGTTAGAGGCCTGACAAACGCCTTCTAACCCCTTTACTTTACATGGCCGCAGGGCTTGGGCTAGAACCAAGGACCTTCGGTTGTGAGTGTGGTCCGGGCTAAATTAATAACTCCTCCATGTCCTTGAAAAGCTTTCAGCACTACCCACTACCGACACCCCCTCTCTTAGGGTCTCTTGGACCTGACTCCTCACCGGATCGACCCCCGCTTGTTCACTTTATACGCCCAACCGGCAAAAGCGGTCGATTTCCTCTGAACCCTGCCATTTAGAGAATGGGAGCGAGTCAACTTCCGCTGTGGTTTTGGCAGCCGCCCGGGACCTCCGTCCATCCCTATTCGCTACCGGCGCGGGGCGGCATCTCGCACCACCGCGGCGATGGTGTTGCCCCCCGGGGGGCCCTGGTGGGAATTCCGTTCCCCGCCGCTTATGTAATTGGTGGTTCGCCCGGTGACCGACGCCACGAGCATGCCGCCGAGCGCTTTGCCGATCTGGTACGCGTCGTGGTCGTCGAGCAGCGTGATGCGCTGGCCGCGCAATTCGTCGGTCCCCGGAATCACCGACTTGGCGAATACGTGCACGAGGCGGGACAGGTCCTTCTCCGAGGGCAGGCATTCGAAGGCCAGCCCGGCCGAACGCAGCGCGTTGCGCACGCCCTCGGCGTCGATGAAGTCTTTCGTGGCCGCGTGGCCGATGCGCAGGCGACTTCGGGAACGGACGGAGTTCCCCAGGACGAGCACCTCGCCGTGGCGCTTCTCACCGCCGCTCGAGGTCATGGCGACCTCGGAGTACAGGTTCCAGTCGCGCCGGACCACCGCGTCCGAGAGGGCCGACTCGGGCACCTCGCCGAGCGCCAAGGCCACCCCCAGCGCCGCCCCGTCGTTCCCATAAGAGCCCGCGCCCTCGGGCCCGAAGGTGAGGTCGCGGGTCACCACGGTCTGCCCGCGCGACTCGGCATCCTTGATGCTCGCCGTCGTCAGGCCGGGGACCTTCACCATCACGAGGTGGACGTCCTTCGCGTCGTCCACGCCGGCGTCGGCCATCGCCCGGTGCACGGCCGCGGCCACCGTGCGGATCATCCCCATCCGCCCGACCTGCTCGGGAAGGATCGGCTCCGACCCGGCAATGCCGACCACCAGGTGCTTCTGGCCGTCGAGGCCGGCCTGGTCGGCCTCCTCCCACTCGCGCGTGACCGCCGTGACGTGCGGGGTGATCACTCCCGGACACCCCCCCGACAGCACGAAGGTCACCCGCTCGGCCACCTTCGATACCGGGATACCGAGGAACCGCGCCGTCCATTCGCGAAGAACCAGGTCAGCGAGAACCCTTCCCCAGTCGTCGTGGAAGCCGGTCCCCTCCGTCTTCCCGGCCAGGGCCACGAGTGACCCCGGCTTCACCGCACCCGAATCGGCGAGCGCCTGCAGCTTCGATGTGTCGCTGGGCGTCGCCATCGGGCACACGAACATCTCCACGCGTTGAACTTTCACCGGACCACATCCAAGACTAAGCAGTTTTGATTCAAAACTTTTCCGACTGCGTACATTTCTGCAAATTCCCCTTCGAGGATGGATAGCAGCTTGCTGAAAAAGTCCTTTTCGCCAGTTGGTCGTCATTCCTCTCGAAGCTTGTCCCGGCAGGCTTTAAGCCGGGAGCGGGAATCCAGTCTATTCAAGGTTTTTTAAACTCCCGCTTCCGCGGGAGTGACGGTGGATGCGGGGTTTTCAGCATCCTGCTAGAGCTCGTATTTCTGAGCATAGGCCACCAATGCATCTTCGAAAATCTTCATCGGGGGGCGCACCAACCCCGCGCCCACTTGACCGACGCCGGCCTGTTTATGGGCGATGCCGGTGTTGACCCGCGGCGTGATTCCTTTTTCAACGACTTTGCGGATGTCGATGCCCGTGGGCGTGCCCCGGAAGTCGAGGGCCGGGATGGTGAAGTGCTTGTGTTCGGCCGCCGTAATTTCATACATCTCCAGGGTCGCATGGGTGGCGTCCTTGGGCGTGCTCCCGACGAAGGTGACGATGGCCGGGGCGGCGGCCATGGCAACCCCCCCGATGCCCGCGGTCTCGGTGATGGTGCTGTCGCCGATGTCCGGGTTGGCATCGGCCTCGGTGAACCCGGGGAACCACAGGCCCCGGGGCGTCTCGCACGGGGCGGTGAACCACCGGCCCCCGAGGCCGCTCACGCGAATTCCAAAATCCGTCCCGTTGCGCGCCATGGTGCTCACCACCGTGCTCCCCTCGACGTTATGCGCCGCATCGGCCATCGCCTTGCACGCCGCCATCACCGGGTTCAGGACGGTCAGGGCGTTGTCGCCGATGAATTTGAGCACGTCGTGTTCCACGCGGCGATCCGTGGCCACTTTGGCCACTAGGGGCGCGAACCATTTGAGGAACAGGAGCGACCCGGCCTTGTTGCGGTTGTGGCCCTCATCGCCCATGTGCAGCGCTTCGGCCAGCAGGGTGCGCATGTCCAACCCACCGCTGCTCGCCGCCAGCGCGTCGGCCAGCAGCGGGGCCATCACATCATTCATCCACCGCAGTTTTTTCAGCACATCGTCGCTGTAAGCGCCGTATCGCAGAACTTTCCCGTAGCCCTCATTGAGATTGGAGAAGGCCCGGTTGCCGTGGGTGATATTCTCGACCACGTAAACTTTCATCGAGGCGGAGGTCACCCCCGCCATGGGGCCGACCGCGTTGTGTTCGTGGCAGGGCGCAAACTTCACCTGGCCTTCCGCGGCCATCGCCGTGGCCTGGGCTTCCGTCTTGGCCAACCCCTCAAACAGCAATGCGCCGATGACCGCGCCCCGCAACGGCCCGGACATCCGCTCCCACTCGACGGGCGGCCCGGCGTGGAGCAAAAGGCCATTCTTCAGGCCCGGAATGACCTCCCGCGCCGTAACCAATCCCTTTAGAATCGGTCGGGCATCCATCATGCGTCCGACCGCCGTGGCATTCGCCTGTTCGATATCAACCATGGGTAACCTCACTTATAAATCCCCGCGTTCTCCCGGTATTCGGAATGAATTGATCCAGTCGAACTCAGATCGATTTGAAATTACAAATCCCAAGCACCAAATCCCAAATAAACCTCAATGGCCAAAATTAAAATAAATCAAACAGAGAGAGGGGTTTCGAATTTGGAATTTCGGAATTGGAATTTATTTGGATTTTGAAATTTGGGAATTGGATAATTCTTTTTGTTCGTTGCGATCTCTGCGGTTAAATTTTTTATTTCTTCATCCTGGCGAGGATCGACGCCAGCTTCTCATTGCCGCCCGCCGGGGGGCGCCAGTCCACATGCACGGCGCCGGCCCCCTGCCCGACCAGGCTGGTGTAGAAAGACTCCAACCCCACGTTGATCGCGGCCAGCGGCTGTTTCCATATTTCCGCGGCGACGGGGGCTCCGGTGCTGACCGGGCTAGGACTCATCCGCCGGGCCACATAATCAATCGCCTCCGTTCCCGTGCGGAACACGATCGCCCCGGCGTCCTGCAAACGTTCTATTTGCGTCTCCATGCCTTGCGGGTCCGCGTCCGTGCCGATGACCAGCGCCACGATTTCGAGAGGGCGCGTGTTCTTTACCTCGGCAATGGCCGGGGCGAGTTCGCGCGCCGGATCGGGATGCGCACCTTCTCCCAGCACTACATCCAGAAGGATCAGACCGACTTCGGGATCGGCCGCTTCCTGCCGCAGGCGGCGCAGCCGGAGGTCATTGTCAATCATGGGGTGCAATCGCCCCACCATGAATACGTCATCCCCTAAATCCACAATCGTGTGGGCCCGGCTCTTCAAGGGGTCGGGCAGCTTTTGCGACTCGCGAATGGGCACATTGGAGTAAAGGGGCGAAAGCGTCGTTTGCAAACCCAGCATGGCTTCGTAGGCCAGCGTCCCGCCGGAAAACAAGCCGCGCAGGTAGCCCGGGATCGGTGGCTCGACCGGCGGTGATTTTGCGCCGCCCTCCGATAACGCATCCACCGCCAGCTCTGCGGCTTCGCTCAGACTCGTGGCAAAGCGCAGGTTGCCCAACTTCCGCCCCGGCGGGGGATAACCGATGAAATGCACGATGACCGGTTTGCCGAGGGCCCGGGCCGACGCCAGGAGTTGGGTGGCCACTTCGGCCGCCGGCGGCTTCGAGACCAGCACAATGACCCGGGTCTCCGGGTCCAGCGCCAACGCCGCGAGCGCCTGACGGGCCGTAATCGCCCCGACTTCGGCTTGCAGATCGCGCCCGCCGGTGCCGATCGCCTGCGAGACCCCCGCTCCCAGGGTGTGAATGCGGCTGGTGATCGCCTGCAACCCCGTGCCGCTGGCGCCCACCAGCCCGACCCCGCCGCGGCGCACCCGGTTAGCAAAGCCCATGCCGATGCCGTTGATGATGGCCGTGCCGCAATCGGGTCCCATCACCAGCAGCCCTTTCTTCTGCGCGGCCCTCTTCAACTCGACCTCATCCCGCAGGGCGACATTGTCGCTGTATAAAAAGACGTGCCGGTTGAGCGCCAGGGCCTCATGGGCGACCCCGGCGGCGAAGCGGCCGGGCACGGAGACCAGCACCCATTGGGCCTCGGGCAATTGCCGGACGGCGGTCTCCAGACTCTTCGGTTGGAATTCGGGCGAAACTGCCGAGCGGCGCCGGGACAGTAATGCATCGACTTGACCCAACGCGGCGTTGGCCGTCGAATCGCTTTCCGCTTTGACCACGATCAGCAGATCGTTGGGGTCCGCTTGCCTGAACTCCGCAACCAGCAGCCCGCTCTGCTCCAGCAGCTCCTGGTTGGCGGGCGTGCCCATGACCACCCCCGAGTCCAAAACCCCGGGAAGGCCCAGGAGGCCGCGCTGCAACCGCATCAGCACGGCGGAATCGTGGTAAGCGCCGGAACGGATTTCACCCTTGATAGATGGCATGATCGATTTCTGAATCACTCGACGTTTTCGGGATGGTAAAGCCCGGCGTCGCGGGCGGACATCTTCGCGTGAACCCGGGCAGCTTCCGCCGGGAGGAACAACACGTTTTGCCCCCGAATCTCAGCAAAGATCAATAAAACCTCACTTTTCTTTGAGGTCAGTATACGAACAAGGGAGATGAGGGTCAATAAAAAAAGACCCGCCAGGCTTAACCACCAGCCGCCTCAGGGCCTCAGCCCATATCCCAAGCCGCGATCCGGCAGATGCAGCTTTCCAGCTCTATCGCCCTCCAGGGGAAGGCCCCAATATAGCAGCGCCGGTTGCTAAGCTGATCGATATCCCCTCCCAGGCACTCCGCATGGACCAGCTTCTTGGGGAAGAGCTGCACGTGCATCACCTGGTAATACTGGTCCAGCGGGAACATCTCATCCCAGCCCTTGCCGGAATCTTTCTTCAGTTTCTCTTCGGCCTTCTGGAAATGCATCGGCTGCCACTGGCGGATGATCGTGTTCATCGGATGATCCGCGCTCCCGCAGTCTACGCCGATCCACTTGAACTTCATCTCCAGGGCCCACTTTTCAAACCCCGGCCCCGGGCCCGGATGACAAACCATGTACCGGATCTCATCGGCCTCCTCATGGGTCCAGTCGTACCGGTGGTAGCCCGTATTGATGATGAGGATGTCTCCCTTCTTGATCTCCGCCCTGCTCATCAGCATCTCCGGGCTATAGAGGCTGTAGTCGGAAACCAGGTCCGCGATATCCACCACCACCCCTTCCCCCACCCATTCATCCAGCGGCACCTGACCGATCGCCCGGCCGTGCCCGAAGAAATGGATCTCCCCATCCATGTGGGTGCCGACGTGGTTGCTGGTCTTGATGATCATTCCGTTGGCTCCCGCCCCTCCCCCGAAACAGCCGGCAAGCCGCTTGAAGTACTGCACCCGCAGCGGCATATACGTCGGCCAGGGCGGGGTGTGGACGCTCAAGGGCATGGTCAGGTCGTACATCTTTACTTTTTTCATCAGACTCAGGAACTCCGGGTTCTTCATCTTGCCCTCCTCGTTTTTTTTATTGGTAGCCTGTGTTCAAAAGAGCCGGTTAAACCTTTTCCGGGTTTCTTCAAGAAATGACGCCCGCATCCGCATAATCCACCCGCCATTCCAGGAGATGAGCGGGATACCGGCCGCCGGGCAAAAAACCTGCCCGTTGGCTAAATTCACATCACCCGCCCGGCGATTGAAACCTGGACTCTATAATATATTTTGCCATTGATAAAGAATTTTTTCCTGCAATTTTCTTTCGGAGGTATCCGGCGCGATCCCCGCCTACGGCGCAGGAACGTCGAGCTTGGGCGCACGGAAGTAAAGAATTTGCCGCTATGGATGAAGAAGCCTGAGGAAAAAGTCTTGAGAAAAAAACTTGACCATACTTACATTTTTGCTAATATCCGGCTTGCAAACTGAATAGGAAGTTCATATTCTGGCATACAGGCCTCGAAAGGCAGCAGCAGCAGGCCAATGGACACAACCTTCGTATCAGCTATTCCAATACAAGGAGGTCGAGGAAAATGAGAAGCTTGTTCGCCCTGTTCATGGGAGCCATCCTGATTCTGGGTGGGTTGAGCAACGCCGATGCCCAGGCCAAAAAAAACAAGCTGGCGGTGATCATGGCCGCCCCGATCCAGGACGCCGATTACGGCACCCTCGCGTACGAGACCATTAATTTCCTGAAACAGAAGTATGACCTCCAAATCGCCTACGCGGAAAAGACCCAGGTTCCCGAAGCCGAGAGGGTGTACCGGGAATACATCGACGAAGGGTACAACATCCTGTGGCTCCACGGCTCCCAGTGGACCGCGCCGGCGGTCAAAATCGCCGCCGAGTACCCCAATGTGGTCTTCATCGCCGAAGAAGACGACGTGCCGAAAACAGTTCCCCCGAATTTCTGGATCATCGAGCGCAATTATTTCCTCGGCTTCTATCCGCTGGGCTACCTGGCGACGCTGAAGACCCAGAGCGGCAAGATCGGGTACATCGGGGGACTCGACCTGCCCTTTGCCAAAGGCGAGGTGAATGCGATCAAGCAGGCCATCCGCGATGCCGGCGCCAAAGTCGAGTTCGACTACATCTTCGTCGGCGATTTCAACGATGTGCTGAAAGCCCGGCAGGCCACCGAGGGGTTGATAGCCAAGGGCGTGGATGTGATCTTGAGCGCCCTGAACATGGGCAACTTCGGAATGTTTCCCGCGGTCATGGCGGCAAAGAAGCCCGTGTACGTGGCCACCACCTACACAGACAAGAAGTCCCTGGCGCCGGGGCTGTACCTGACTTCGGACCTGTACAATTTCAAACAGCCTCTTGA